>JAYVXS010000186.1:0-14317 GCA_043784965.1 Bdellovibrionales bacterium | reverse complement strand
TTCAACATCATCGATCACAAAATCCTTGGCAGCAGGCCCCGGGCAATCACCAAACAAATTCTAAAAGAAGTCGCTGACATTTTGTACCCGGTCAGGCCAGGCCGGAGTTTTTCCAGAGTATCAATGCAGCCAATTAAAAAATGGAACCTCAAGAAATCTGCAAAACTTCAGGAGTTTGAAATGTCAATTCAGCACTAACCTGCCGCCATTGGGGCTAGGGTCGTCTTTTCGCTAAAGGCTGCCTCTGATTGAGGTACTCACTTAGCAGTTTTATTTCTTGCCGGAGCTCTGCGAAAAAAATCAATATTTTTAGGGTTTTGCGTCTTGCGTTCTCGCTGACTTGCGAGCTCGGGTCGATTCGCTTAAAAATAGTAACGAACTCCTATGCCACCCGTAAATATAGCCGTAGTAGCTGGAATTATTGAGATACCAGGCGCTATTTCAACAAATACCCCTAAGCTAGGCTCCCTCGGTCGCCATTCAATTCCCACAGGGACCTTCACTCCTAAACCGAATGATCCAGAGTTCTTACCGTAATAAGCATAGTTTTGACTGCGATCGTTGGTCGTCACAGCCATAATTCCGCCAACCCCAACATAGGGTGTAAGCTGAGCAAGAAAAGGTTCTTTATGTTTGAAGGCCTGAGGAAAGTGATACAGATAGTCTCCATAAAAAATAAAATAATTAGCAACCGCAAAGCCCATCCCGGCATCAAAGGCAATTTGCTTATCGCGCCAATATTTTATGGTGATCGCGGTTGGATCCCCCAAAACAATTCCTGCGCCAAAATCATTGCTACCCCACGAGAGGCTTGCGCAAAACATAAAACCAAAAATAAATAGACTTCGGAATCTCTGCAAAAAAACATTCGCCATAACTCTCCCAATTTTAAATTCGCTAGGCACTTTGTTAAAAGTTAAAATTCAATATGAGGTGACCACTAAATTTGCTTTTCATGCTTTGGCCCTCGTTAAAACAGTCCCCTCATGTTTCAAAAGCCACCTCTTGACCTTAAGCCCACCACTGAAACCACCGAGGGCTCCAGACTTCGAAATGACTCTATGACAAGGGATGATAATGCCGATCGGATTTTTACCAATAGCCGTGCCCACCGCTCTTACAGCCTTCGGCCTTTTAAGCTTTTTTGCATGATCACTGTAACTTCTAGTCTCGCCAATTTGGATTTTCTTAAGTTCACTCCAGACTGAAAGCTGAAACGGAGTTCCGTCAATCAATATTGGTAGATCAAATCTATTAAGATCTCCTTTAAAATAGAGCTCGAGCTGTTGTTCAGCTTTCGCCAATATCGCTGTCTTTTGCCTCAAAGCCTTTGGCACATCAGACTTATTTTTTGCAAAATAAAGACCGGTCAAATACTGATCGTTTGCCGTCAGGACGATAGGTCCAAATGGCGAATTCATTTCATGTTCAAAAATTGAATTTGTACAAATCATACTAGTTTTTTACTTTCTTTAATATTTGACAATACTGGTGAAAAACACTGTCGAACTCGCCGATCTCCTTTACTAAATTATTAGCAAATTTTTTAGAAGGATCCACGTAAAGATCATGCATGGGTTTCACCTGCTTTAGAAACTGATGGTGGACCCCTACAGGGTCCCGACCTCGCTCTTTCACATCCCGCTCCAAACGTCTTTGGTATCTGAGCTCTTCAGGCGTATCGAAAAAAATGAGCTCATCGAACTGCGTTCGCAGTTGCTTCGCATGAAAAATTAAAATGCCGTCAACAATTATTAGTTTTTTGGGTGCGATTTGAATTGAATCTTCTTTTCGCGAATGGGTAACGAAATCATAGATCGGGATCTCCACGGACTGGCCCTGTTTAAGAAGTGCAATCTGCTTTGCTAATAAATCAAAATCTATACTATTGGGATGATCAAAATTAACTGAGCCGCCATCAAAATCAAAATTTTTAGATTGATCGAAATAGAAGTTGTCCTCATAAACAATCGCACAATCATCTGGCCCGAAATGATCCAAGAGGGCGCGTGCAAAATAGGTTTTGCCAGAGCCACTGCCGCCCGCAACCCCCAAAATAGTCGTCTTGCTATGCCGCTGCTTATTTTGTTTGGTAGAGACGGTCACCGGCATCTCCAAGACCAGGTACTAAATAGCCCTGTTCATTAATATCATTTTCAATATTGAGTGTAAAAATCTCGACATCCGGGTGAAAATTATGAATCTTTTTTTGCGCAAAATCACTCAGCAAGATAGTCAGAATTTTAATTTCTTGTACTTCGTAACTCTTCAGACGATCAATTGCGGCAATCATGGTGTCGGCAGTCGCCACTAAAGGATCACATAAGATCACCATGCGTCCCTTAATGTCTTCTGGCATTTTAAAATAATATTCAACGGTATTGTGAATAAATTTGTCCCGGTATATTCCGATAAAACCAGCAGATGCAAAAGGAATCACCTGCAATACAGAATCAAGCATTGCATTGCCAGCTCGCATAACTGACACCACCACCGGAGCTTTTAAAATACGCTCAACCGTGGTTTTTGAAATCGGTGTTTCAATATCAACTTTAGTCAATTCTTTCCATTCGCGCATCGCCTCGTAAGCCAAAAGCACACTAATCTCTTTGGTGAGATTTCGGAAGTCGACAGAGTTCGTGCGTTTATCTCGCAAATAACCCAGCTTATGCTTAAGCAATGGATGATTTAAAACTTTCACTTTGTTTTGCACGTTAAAACCTCTTTCTCTAAAATACGGTTCCATCACTTTGAATCATTATTGGTGGATCTCCACTAGGGCGCCTTTCAAGCGCAAGATATCGACCGGCCCACCAAGTTCCGCCTTCTAAAACTTTCGCGAGAGGAAATTCTGCGGCCGTCTTTTTAAAAGCCTTTTGAACGGCAAGACCAAATTGGTCAAGTAAGTGAACCGTCAGGGCTCGCCACTCAATTATGAGCTCTGAATCAGGCGACCAAACTAGCTTTAGATCTTCTGCATTACGCAGCGTCACCAGTTCTGAGTCGATCAAGAATCCGCCATTTCGATACTCCGCCAATCCGGTGAGTCCTTCTACTCCACTCACAGTAAAACCGGCCTCGACAATCGGTTCGATCAAAGAATAGGTCATCCACTGCGAAAGTTTATGAAATGGAATCAAAGATGCAAAACTGCCGGGCTCACCCAAAAGAGAATGCTGCCAAACATCGCCAAGGTTAACCCCATTTGCAGTCAGTCTCCCTGGCCAAATTGGACCTAAGCCATCGAGCACAGCTCGCAAAAGTGCGTCCGCCGGGATCACCTTGCCATATTTTTCAATAAGATAATCTAAAATATTTCCGGGCCGGCCATCTTTGAAAATCTTTCGATTCTCAAGAGCCTTTGCCAAATTATTGAGAAGCTGCAATCGGCCTTCAACTCCAACTAATTGATTTTTTTCAGCAACCTGAAATGCAGTTTGCAAAGTCTTTAGTGAAAGAGCTTTAAGTCCCGCTTGATCCGCCCTTAAGCTTTTGCCGTCCTCGCTTAAATGACCAGTTAAAAACAAATAGAAACTAGCGACACCCAAGCCCTCTGAGCGTGAAAAAGAATTACCACTTTCACTTTCAAAAAAACTCCAAGACTTACCTGCTCCTGCATCCAAAAGTACCGAGGTAATCACTAGATCTAATTTGGCTCGAGCCTTTTCGAGAGGGGCAAGATGTGAAAGCTGCAGATCAAGTTTTTTTACGCGATCCACTCCGCCGACGCGAAAGTGACCCCACCTTGAATGAAACGGAATCTGCAAGTCAGGATAATTCTTACGAATGACCGAAAGTAAATATTCAAGGGTCTTCGGCATTCTTTCTGGGTGAAACTCAAATCGGGTTTTAGCCTCTTCAGTCAGCCCGAATATAGTCGCTGCCTGAGCGCGAATCGCTGCTGGAGAAAATAGATAGTCAATTTGTTTTGATGTCAGGCTGAGATCTCTATTCAATGTCACGCCCTTTGCTTTTTTTAATTGCATCTTTCTTTTTTAATTTATCTGGCGTAAAATACCCAGCAGCTTTTTTCGCTTCCATTTCAACCTGTGCATCTTGAGGAATAAGATCATCTGGTATTGATATGCGATTCACCACCTCGATGCCGCTGCCGACGATGGCGTCGTACTTCATATTACTCATCGAATGCAGATTGTGAATTTTTTTAATTCCAAAAAATTGCAATGTATCCGGCATCAGCTCTTGAAATCTTGCATCTTCAACTCCAGCCACACACTGAGTGCGTGCGAAGTAGGTCTCAGCAGTATCCCCGCCGAGCTGTCTCTTTCTTGCATTATAAACTAAAAATTTTGTGACCTCACCAAGAGCTCGACCCTCTTTTCGATAGTAAACAATTATGCCGACACCACCGCGCTGAGCAGTTCTAGCGGCGTCTTCGATTCCATACATTAAGTAGGGTCTACACGTACAAATATCAGAACCGAAAACATCCGAGCCATTGCACTCATCATGCACCCGGCAGGTCAGCTCTACATCAGTCTTTGCTAAGTCTTGAGGATTTCCGAAAATATAGGCTGTGGTGCTACCAATTGGTGGCAGACAAACCTTTAGATCCGGCCTAGTAATAAGTTCTGGGTACATGCCTCCGGTCTCTTGAAACAGGATTCTGCGAAGCTCGCCTTCATCGACTTTCAAACGATCTGCTATGCCGGGCAAATACCAAACCGGATCAAGCGCTACCTTTGTAACTTTAATGTCTTTGTTCTCACGTACAATTTTACCATCAATTTTTAGTCGGCCCTTATTGATCGCCTCACCTAATTCTGGAATCAGCAAATGGGCTTGAGTCACAGCAATAGTGGGTCTAACATCGTAGCCTTTTTCAAAGAGGGATTTAAAATGAATTTGTGGATCCAGACCCCAAGGATCAATTGAAACTATTTTGCTGGGGTCAGACCATTGCTCATAGGGCCCCAGTTGGACAGGGCTCTGAGTATTATTTAAATCGGGAATATGCGTATTTGGAAATTTACCACTGGCGATTGAAAGTGCTCGATAGACTGTATAGCTCCCACCATGAGTACCAATTGCATTTCGCGCTTTCGCATTGGTAATCGATGCCACGACCGGCCCTCGCTCCAAAGGATTTTTCGCCCCCCAGCGAATTGGAAGAGTCTCTTTGAATTTTAAATTCGAATGTGAAGCCAAAATTATATGATTTGATCTTTTACTAATATCCCGCATCTTACATCCTCAACCTTCTAAATCTTCAATGCCAGTTTCTAAATTCAATTTAGGACATCCAGTTAGATTCGCCCTGGAGCTCCCATTTCGTAGTTATTTTTTTCATATTCGACCAAAGATCCAAACTATAGGGGCCGGTAATATCACCTTGGCCAAACCTCGAAGCATTTATTCCGCCAAAAGAAAAGGGTTCGCGCGGTACTGGCACACCGACATTTACGCCGACCATTCCAGTCGAGGCCTCGCGGACAACACGCTCTGCCAGTCCACCGTTATTTGTAAAAACACTACATGCATTGCCATACTCAATACTGTTTTCGATTTGTAATGCTTGAGATAGGTCTTGGCAATGTATGATACTCAAAATTGGGCCAAAGAGCTCATTTGTACTGGCTTCTGAGCCCGAAATTACATGGTCTAAAATTGTTGGTCCCAACCAATTACCTGACTCGAAGCCGACCGGGATTTTGGCTTTTCTTCCATCCAACAGAATCTTTGCTCCGGCTTTTTCTGCGCGTCGAATCGCCGCATGCAAAAACTCAACCTGAGCACGAGTGATGATGGCTCCCATGCCCCTGCCAAGCTCAAGCGAGCTTGCCCGCTCGACAATTTTCTCAATATGACGATCAACATCTCCGACCGCAAGCAAAACTGAGGCCGCCATACAGCGTTGGCCAGCACACCCGGTGAATGAATCTGAGATTCCAACACCGGTTAAATCAAGGTTGGCATCGGGCAATAATATAATGTGATTCTTGGCTCCACCGAGGGCCAAGACTCGCTTTCCCAGTTGAGTTCCTCTTTGATAGACCATCTTTGCTATTTTAGTGGAGCCCACAAAACCAATTGCCTTAATCGAAGGATGATCAATGATCGCCTCAACTGTAGGCCCTGCGCCGTGAAGAACCGTGAAAACACCATCTGGCACACCGGCCTCTTTTAATGCATTTGCAATTTTAAAAGCTGTTAACGGAGTTTTATCTGAAGGCTTCCAGACATAAGAGTTGCCAAGCGCCAAGGCAATCGGAATGGTCCACATCGGCACCATGGCCGGAAAATTAAAGGGCGTTATATTAGCTACTACACCTAAGGGCTCTCTGCGATACTCACAGCTGACACCGCGCGAAACTTCGACCTTGCCACCGAGATCGAGGTTTTGAATAGCCAAAGCATATTCTAGGACTTCGATACCTTTCATGAGGCCGGCCTTGGCTTCATCAAAAGTTTTGCCACTTTCCGCACTTTTTAAACGCGCAATTTCATCTTGTTCGCGAAGTAAAATATGACGGAATTCAAATAAAATCTTACTGCGCTCTTTAATCGGAAGCTTTGCCCATAACCTTTGCGCCACTTCGGCGACCTTTATGGCATAGTCAATTTGGCTTTTTAGAGGAATCGAATATTGCCCAATTTTTTTACCAGTACTAGGAGATATGACTTCCTGATTGCCTTGCTCTCCAGAGACCCAAGCTCCGTGAATAAAATTATCACAAACCACGAGCGCATCCAGCCCTTTTGTTTGCATTTCTATCTCTCCCTTTTAGATATTAAGACAAGCCAGAGAGAGTAGATCCAATGTGTATTGAAATGCCAGCTATTTAAAGGTCAATTGTCGCACATTGGCGCACAGCCCAATTAATGCAGACTCCCGAGAATATCAACTCGCCTCTAACTTTGCATGTTCTTACTTTGCATGTTCTTAAAAAAGCCTTGCACTTCTATCGTCGAACTTGCGTTCATAAAATAGATCCCTCTAGTTAATCTTGACCTTTTGAGAAACTTTAAAAAAATATAGAAAAGCTCGCAAACTCCAGCTTAACCCAAGAAAAATTGATAAATTTATGGCTGACCCATTTTTCTTGTTACAATCTTAATACAACTGAGCTAAACATGAATATTGGGCACTTTAGAAATGACTTGGATAGGCCGATAATTTATCAAATGCCTCTTTTAATAAACGAAGAAGGAAACATTATGCTCGGTTACAAAAAACTTGGAGAATTTTTAAAAGAAAAACGGGTGGACGCTGGATTGACCCAGCCAGCACTTGCCCAAAAATTAGGTGAAGTTCATAGCCAATTCGTTTCAAATTGGGAACGTGGTCTTTGTGCTCCTCCAAGCCATGCATTTCAGCGTCTCATTTCAGTATTGTCTCTCAATCGAGACGAGTTGGTTAAAGTTATGGTTGCCGACTACCAATCAGAAGTCGAATTTAAGGTTTTTAAAAAGAAGGCAAGAGTCGTTAAGCGTTCAAAATAATTAGCTCTTGAAAAGTCTCAAGTCTTTTCAAGCGAAATCACCCTGTCCCTTTTAAATCATCTAAATTCAGCTTTCTCAATTTAGGGAAAGCCACTGCCACCGTTGCTACAGTCAGCAAACAAATTATTCCACCAAAGACTGCCGCAGGTATAGTTCCCATCAAGCGGGCAGCAATTCCAGATTCAAACTCGCCTAGTTCGTTTGACGAACCAATAAACATTGAATTCACTGCAGAAATTTTGCCGCGCATTGAATCGGGTGATGCAAATTGAACCGCTGCCGACCTAATGATCATGCTGACACTATCAAAGGCGCCACTTACAAAAAGCGCGAACAAAGACAGAATATAATTTTGACTAAGCGAAAAAATCAATATGCTAATCCCAAATCCAGCTACAGAAGCGATAAGAAATTGACCAGCACGCTCACGAATTTCGAAAGAGGTAAGCCAGAAACTCATAACTGCTGCGCCAGCTGCGGGCGAAGCTCGCAATAGCCCTAGGCCCAATGGACCTACCATTAAAATCTGCGCAGCATAGATCGGCAAAAGCGAAGTCACGCCGCCAAATAAAACAGAAATCATATCAAGTGATAAGGCTGGAAACAAAATCGGATGTTTAAAAACAAATTTGGCCCCAGATAAAAACTCTTCTCTTTTTGAGGTGTTGATTGCTGAAGTGAATTTAGGCGCTTTTTGAATCTTTATGCAAAGTAAAACCCCTAATGATGTGATCAACGTAAAACATAAAATCAATGCAGAACCCGATATTCCGATCAGGCCGTATAAAATTCCGCCCAGAGCCGGACCTGAAATACGGGCCACCTGCATTGAAGAGCTCATCCATGCTGAGGCCATTGACAAGAAATCTCGTTTCACGATTCGCGGAACAAGAGCAAACATTGAAGGCTGTGAAAAAGCACGCGCCAATCCGGTCAATACAGAAGAAATGAATAAACAATTAATTTGTTGCGACTGTGAAAGTGCAAGCTCGGAGCGCTGAGAGGCAAACATCACAACTGCTGATAGAAAGCTTAATGAAATGAGACCTCTAAAAATGGCGAGTGGGTTACCGCGATCTACAATATAGCCCGCATAAAGTGCAAGTCCCAGCGCTGGCAAGGCTTCAGCCAATCCAACAAAACCTAAAAACAGCGGATCCTTTGTTAAAACATACATTTGCCAACCAAGCAAAATGGCTTGCATTTGCACTGCAAAGGTAAATAAAAATCTCGCGGTCATTAGCATTTTGAAATCAAAAGAAAACATCTTGGCGGCCTCTGACAAATTTTCTTTTTTCATATTGAATCTCTTTCTTAATTTCTTGCTGCCAAGGGACTGCGCTCCGCTCAAGCGTTCAGCGAATTAATGAAAAATTGTGTCTCCCCTTTTTAGTTTGTTTCATTTTATTCTTAGAAAAGTGAAATTAGGTGGGTGGCACCAAAAACTGCAGTCAATACTAAAATAACCAGAAAAAAGTTGCGCAATTTATCGAGGGCAAGAACTAAACGGCCCACTGATTCATTGGACATATAAGAAACAGCAGCGCGCTCAACGAGCCACAAGCCACTCCCGAATAGTAAAGCCGCAACAATTACAAAAAAGGATCGGGTCCGACCGAGAACATCTTTTGAAAAAGCGGATGCGACAATAAGTCCGATATAAATAAGGAGAAAAACCAATATTATACGCGAAAATAGAATGATCTGTTGAAAATTTCGTCGAAGTTGGGGCTCACTCAAACGCTTAATAAATCTTCGTTCACGGCCCTTTTCATTTTCTTGATTTCGTCGTTCGCTGGGCAAACTTTTATCGGTCATAAGCCATCATAGAGAATACCAAAGAGACTTTCAAAACAATGTTTTATTGCTGGACGAATGTCATCTCGTTAACGTCGCATTGAGAGTTGGCCCTGACCAAGTCCTGATCTGCCCGGAAGCCTAACCCCACTCACCAAGGATTGAAACTATTTCAATCCAATAGCTCTCTAGAGTGTATCCAAATCGTGGACAGCTAATTCCTTTTTTGCTTGATCGAGTGGCTTGCGGCTCAAGCTTGTTTGCGGTAAAAGTAAGCTGCTCAACAAAAGAAACGGAGATCCTATGAGAAAAATCTTAATCATAAGCGCATTCGGAATCCAATTAGCCGCTCAGGCAGTATTAGCTCAAAAATACCAGATCGTTCCTAACGCAAACACAACCGGAGTGACGATAGTCGTGCCGTATGATCTCGGAACCCATCATGGTGAGGCTTCGCAAATTACCGGTGGCGTTCTGGTTAGCAATAATTTTAGTGTGATCACCGGCGGTTTTATTGTGCCGATCGATGCAATAAGCACGGGTAATCCGACTCGTGATTGCCATATGCGAGAGTCGCTGGGGCTGGACTATAGCAAGTCTCAATTTCCTAAGAAGCATATTTGCGATGCTAAAAACCAGCTTCCACAAGGCGGTGTAGACGCTGTCGTTTTTCAAAACATTGAATTCAAGCTTGCTGGGGTAACTGGTGAAATCGCATCGCAAATCAAACCGGGAAACTCATTTGCTTTTACTGCAAATGGATCTTGGTCGGTGCATGGCATCGAAAAAAGCATCAGCTTTCCTCTCAAAATTCTCGTTCTCGAAAATGGAGTTCTCAATATAAAAGGCTCCGTTCCCTTTTCGCTTACCGACTATGGAATTATTGTAAAACCCCTATTGGGTATTGGCGTAAAAAACAAGATGACAGCTGAAATCAATATTCTGCTGGCGCCACAAAGGTAAAAAATGAATTGCCAGGCAATTCGGCTGACTCTTTATTTTTCTTTATTGCTGAGTCAGCTGAATTTGATCGTCGGTTGTGCCTATCGTGTCGATAAAACTCAAGAAGATATTGAGATTGTTGATAGTTCAATACAAAAAGGCAGCTATGGATATGAGCAAGTAAAGAGAATTGTTTTTTTGCCACGTTGCCTCGGGTGTCATAATACTAAGTATCCACATTTGAGTACTTATGCTGAGGTAATGGCGGTTCTACCAAAAATTATCAATGCAGTTTTCGTTGAAAAAACCATGCCGCCAAAGGGAATTAGTAAACTTGAGCTGAGCGTACTTAGAAAATGGCTAGCAGATGGTACGCCAGAAGCGGTAACAAATCCTTCTCCTGATCCAGGCTCAATTCCCCGCCCTATACCCTCTAATCGTCGGCCTATTTTGTGGAGTCAACTCAAGCAACAGGTCTTTGAAAATCAATGCATAAACTGTCACTTCAACGGTAACAGAGACGGTATTTCAGACTATAGTGATATTAATATTGTTCGCGCGACTATCGCTACCGCAATGTATCTGACCCTGGTAACAAAGCAGATGCCGCCGCCCCCGGTAAAATTGTCGCTTGAAGAAAGTGATGCATTTTCTCGATGGGTCATTGATGGAATGAGGGACGACAACGGCGTGCCCGCTCCGCCACCGCCAGCAAACTAAAAACAATTGGTCATTTTGATTAAAAATCCACTTCGCGAAGTCGGACAATTTATTCTTAGCCAGCCCTTTAGCACAGAAAAATCAGCGAGAAACCAATTGGGCAAAAGAACCAATACTCGACTGGCGCTGATAGAACCCAATTTGGATGCCAGGGAATGAACTCTTTTTTAAATTTTTTGATGCCGAAGCCTGGGTTTAAAACAAACCACAAAAAGTCTTCGGTGATCCAAAATAAAATAAATCCACCAAGAACTCGCCCCTCGAAGGCAAAGCTCCACTGTTCAGTAAAAGCCGCTGGTATGTGAAAAAGCAAAAAGATAAAACTGATAACCCAAGCATGATAGCCAGTCATGGCTCTTCCGCCGAAGAAAACCTTTAGTAACCAATGGTCTTCAATTCGCCAGGTCGGAAGGTTTTTAGCCCAGCCACCCGTTCCCTCAATTTGAATTTCAACTTTAGCAAACCAAAATGAGAGGGCAAAAATGAGTCCAAGATAAAAAAACTTTTGCAGCGGCAGAAGCATCATAGATGAGCCTTTCTAGTCTGGAGCGATTTCTCTTTTAATTGCGCGCTTCAATGACATCAATGTCAATTGGCCGCCAGACTAGTATTCGGAAGACTCACCAATTTTCTTTAAGCGCCTCTGGAGTAAAATCTTTCTCTGAAAGTTTAGCGTTCACCTTGATGTCGCTTAACTCAATATCAGTACCTCGACCTTTGAGGATGTTTTTAATATGAATTTTTTGCGCTCGATAAATCGAGCCTTCAAAAGCCTTATAATCTAAGTATTCAACGGTTTTTTGCAACTCACCACCCTTGTAATACTCTGACTTTTGAGGCAAATAATCTGGAACCGAAAACACGGTGAGCGCATGTGAGTATTCACTTGTACCAACGGCTGGGGTCAGTTGGATTACGGCACTTTGCTCGTCTTTCTTGACCAGTTTAAGGGTCGCACCCTTAAGGGCGTCTGGATTTAGGTCCTCTGGACTAAGCTCAGAACCCAAGAGCCCAGACGCTTTGTTAACACTGGCAACTCTTCGCACTTGTTTATTCGATGGTAAATAAATCCACTGGCGCTGCTCGGCTTTATCGACGATTGCCAACAGCGCGGTCCCTTTATTGTCGGCAGGCGCAGTCATTCTTGCAATCGCGGCAAACCCAGTTGCTGTTTGCATAGTCTGCAAATTCAATTCCCGGGTTTTGATTTCACCGCTGGCCTCAATAATCTTCATTAAAATATGAGCTTGATTTTTCTTACTTGCCAACTTAACTCTCGCTTTTTCAAGAATATCATGAGTTTCGTCCACCGGTCCTGCGGCAAAGCAAGGAGCGCTTAGCAAACAAAGTAATATTAAACAAACTAAGCTTATCAAGCTTTTTGACGCCCTCGGCTCTGCCACGCCGATACCAAATTTAGCAATTAATTTCATGATTTATCTCACCCGCTTCAGGCTCTACAAAGAATCTGGCTCAGTGTAGAAGTCGCAGATAAAAATTTCAATCATTTATCGCTTGCTGCTGTATTTAGCGCATTCTAGCTAGCTTTGCGCGCTAAGACTTGCTACATTGTGCTCAGTTTTGTCACACTAATTCTCTTGTTCCTGGGATCAAAACTCAGAATTTGAGTTATATGCTTTTTTGCAATGCTCTTATCCAAGAGAACGATAAACTAAGTACAGCCTTTTTTAATAAGATCCCACTTTAACGATATCTGAGTGAGGTAACAATTAGATGCGAAATTCAAAATTCTTAACTCAAGCTTTGCTTTTGGCTTTCTTATCTCATTTGGCTCCGGTTGGCGCGAGCGCATTTTCTGCGCCTTCTCCCACCACTAGCCAGGGAGCAATTGTTGCGCTTTTTACGCCCTTTGCTTTTTTTCAAAAAACTCTTCAATCAAGCATGAAGTCGTACGTGGCCCAGGACCAGGCATCGTTTTCGGATCAGGTCGTCAATGTCGACGGTCTCAATTGGCATATCTCAGGTTTAAACTACCTTATAAAATCTGAATTTACTCAAGGTAATCTGGCTCCTGAAAGTTACGACATCCAATCTCGTAATTTGAATATTGCGGTATCGATTCAAAGAATCTGGGTCGACCAGATCATTCGAACTAATCAAGGTGGAATCTCCCTTGATGTCCATGTACAGGCAGCCTGTGGACCCATTCAGCTCCTTCAGAATTCGGCAATGGCTTCAGCCCGAATATCATATCAATTTTCGCCACAAAGTATCTCAACTGAGATTACACAATTTAATTTTCAGTGGCCCGCGCAAACCTGGATGCTCTCTTCACTAAATTGTCAGGGTCCGTCGGGTATCGACAGTAAAATTCAGACCGCACTTGCGAATAACCTTCAATCCGCCGATACCTTCAAACCCTATATTCAAAATGCTTTGTCTTTGAAAATTCAAGATCAGATTGACAGTATCGTCGAGCAAATTAAACGTCCGACCCCGATTGTGGTTCCAGGAAATCCGCTCAATCTAGCGCTCTCATTTAAACAATTTCAAATCGCTAAACTCGGTCTTATTTCTTATGGCCAAATAACATGGGCCAGTAACCCTGAGCCGAACCGGATTACGCCGCTGGAAATTAGTGATGTCCCGGCTGAACTCGCAAACTCAACTGATCCGGTGCTAATCACCGCAAATCAAGGCTGGACAAACTTCATTGAGGCTGAACTCGCCGCCACCCCGGGAACGGCTCGTGTAAATCTAAATGAGCAAGCCTCCTTTAGTAAGATTCTAAAATCAAATTGGCTTGAGTTCTTTTTGTGGCCAGATCTGCTAAACTATTATTCCAACAGCCAGTTCAATTTGGCTATAGGTACGCCAAAGCTCAATTCACTCATTTGGCTTAAGGATGGCACTGCACAGATTCAAATTTCTCCGACGGCGTGGATTGAGTCGAATAGACAAAGTAAAACTTGGAATTATGTAAGACTTTTCGGCCAGGCTCGTGCCGCAATTGCACCGCAAATTATTGACGGAACTTTTAAAGTTGTGATAAGTGTCCAAAACTCAAGCATCCATTATCAATACGGAAGCGATTACATTAATTTCTATCATCCAAATCAACACATTAGTCCGATGCTAATCAATCAACTTTCAAAAAATTTGGAAAGAAGCTTCGTTTTTTCAAATCCACTTCCAAATTATGATTTGGGATGGCTCGGCGTTGCACGCTTTAGCGGATGGGTACCAATTAATTCCGGAAGTCATATTGCCATTCCTGTGCAGATTATCCCACAAATCCTCTTTTAGACCTCTTGGATATCTTCTGTTTTTTGGCTGATAATGTATGGAGAAGCTGAGTTCAGGGACGGTGAGACAGTTTAACTGATTTCAGGGTCAGGGTCAGGGTCAGGGTCAGGGTCAGGGTCAGGGTCAG
>JAYVXS010000185.1:0-4609 GCA_043784965.1 Bdellovibrionales bacterium | reverse complement strand
AACTGCAGTCTGTGCGCACTTGTATCTTCGACTGAGGTGGCTTTCAATGTATTTTTTGGATTGGGTGATTGTTTCATGATTAGTCCCAACCCTCGTTGTCAGATTGATCGTCTTCGACACTTGCAACTATTCCCCGTTCCTTATTCCCAAGGTGATAGACTAAAGGATTTCCACTTTGCCCTATTCCTGTAGAATAGATTTCTCCTGCTAGCTCCAACTCTTTTAAAAGAGCCACATTACGTTCATTTTTTATGCTGAGCCTATTTCTAATCTCTGACTTTTCAAGTGGACCGGCTTTCAATATTTTTAATAATTCAAATTTAAGCTTTTCCTCTTTTGAAATGAATTTATTCTCATTGGGCACTCCTTTAGAGATAAAACACTTTGTAGCTGCTTCAAATTCAAGGGATTCATCTTCAATCTGAACTCCATAACGTGGTCTGCTTGAAAAAAGTCGTTTAGATCCATCTCTTTTTAGAAAAATCATAGTCTCAACAACTGCGCCCAATGCCGTCGAACCGAGCATGGAGTCCTGGTCATCTCTATCAATGCCCTTACCCAAATGATGAGTAAGCAAAATATGTGTATTCGTTCTCTTGGCGAGTTCAACTATTGGCGTAATATCCTCATAGGTCTTTGTGTAGTCGTTTATTTCTCTCAATTCAAATCCACGAATTAATGGGTCAACAATTAACAAGCCAGCGCCCAATTTTTTGATTTGATTCTCAACTTGAACGATGTCTTCTTTTCCTTTCAAATCTAAATCACACACATAAATATTATTTTTCTCAGCCCCAAGTAAATTAAAGTGATTCAACACCTCCTTAAGGCGATCCTCTATAGTTACAATAAGTACTGGCGTTTTTTGAGTTTTGCGACCAAGAAACTCCGAACCTTCAGCCACACACTTTGCCAATTGCCTTGACCATGTACTCTTCCCTGCTTTTGCTTTTCCGCACAGTATGGAGACTCCACCTACCACTAGAACATCCTCAACAATATACTCAATATCCGGCAAATCCATTGCCGCAACTTCATCTAGTGATTTAAAAACTATTTGCTTGGCTATTCTCTCATTATGATTCGGCTTGGGAATAAACGATTTTGCCATACTTTCTAAAATTTCATTTGCTTCATTTAAATCAAAATCAGAACGCTTACAATAATTCTCCAAAATATTCCCAAGGTCCCGTAACTCAATTCCCCCCCTAAGGGATTCTCCAATAAAATCTTTGACCGTTGAATGGCGAGTCCCCGCATTTACAGATAGCTCCTTTGCGATTTGTTTTACCTTTTCAAGTTTAGATTCATATTGTGTTTTTATTTTATTTGGCATTTTGATTTTTTGCTTAATTTGTTCAAAACTATATTTGTCAGTGTGATTAACTGTACAAGTTACCAAATGAGGCTCCTCTGGATTTTTTAGATGAAGTGTTCCTGGCAGGCGCATCACCCGACTATTGTCTTTGATCGCTGGATCTGTACCCAATGCGGATGCAAGATATAATTGGGTGGCGGTGAACTCACCAATATCTTCACCATCTCCAAGCAACCAATAGGCATGTTGGCCATTTTTGCTATTTACTAGGATGCTGGGAACCAATGGTAATTCGACCGGAAGATTGCCAGTATCGCTGTCAACAATAATGCTCTTGGCTTTTTAATAAATCGGTTCCCTCTATCTACGCCCTCGTTGATTTGTACAAATACGCCAGCGCCTTGTTTATTTAATGCCAACAGCTCTGGCCACACCGATTTTATGGTACCTTTTAGAATTTTAGCGAGGGGCCCCTCCTCTTTTGAATCGTCAAATGTTTGAAATACCATTTGTGTTTCAGTGCCGCCGGCAATAGCTGCAATAAAGCGCTCGGCCTCTTCGTAGCTTTGCAAGGTATCTTGGTTATTGGTTCTATCAATTTGAGACATTTCTGCTCCTTTTAAAATGAGAACTTAATTGCTCTCAAAGGAGACAGGGATACTTCTGGAGTAGCAGTTCGCTACTTTTCACGTAGCATTAAAGAAAAATGCCAATTTATCGTTTTTGTTTCCCGGTAGGACATCTGACTTCCTAGATCAAGTTCACGGATTAAAAAATCAGAAAGCTCTGGCAGATTTGCCTTTAAGTTTTTGATGGCTCGGTTAATTGCGATGCTTGCAGCTTTTCTAACTTTTTCTTTAGTAGACTCAAAACCTTTTAATCTCTTGTTTTGGGGATTAAATGCCTCTCTCAAATACTTTTTATAAGAATCAATTTCTTCTAATTCTTTAGGCGTTCGATATTCCTTGGCTTGAAGCTTTGACAACGCTGCTTTGACTAATGATATTTCTTTTGAACCTGCCACTCTTTGAAACCCCTCATTAAGTCCTCCAACAGTCGAATTAATTTCTTTTCTCTCACTCTTGTTTAAATCGATAGAAACTGGCATTTTGTTTTCCAATTTCATAAGTATTTCGGCGCTGATTTTTCGTTTTGGATGCTTTAGCAAATATGCAATCAAAGTAAATCCCTTTTGATGTCGAATAAGTTTTGAGGATTTGCCCTCAAATGAAAACCGCCAATAATCGCCATCTTGTATAAATTCATAGTCCTTACTTTTATATTTTACTTTTTCGCTCTCTTGACCAGCTCGAAACGACCTTTCCCCATTTTTTTTGAAAAGATCTGAAATATCATCAAAAGGCCTTCTCATTTGTGAATCTTCGGCGAATAGTCTCTCGGCGTCTTTTTTCATTTGTGCTTTAGTCTTTTCAAGTTGCTTTTTTGAAACTCTAAATTCTTCGCCGAACTCGTCAGTGACTATGAATCCATGCCCCAGCATTTGAATTTCCGGATCTTTTCTAATTTTTTTTGGTAACTTTAATGTCCTTTTTTTCTTTTTTTTGGCCATAGGCAATGTCTTATCGCTAAATACTGTTCATTTGTACTGGCCCAAGGAATAGGGAACAGGGAATAGCCATTTTAGACGCCAACTATCCTCATAACCTCTTGTCCCTACGTTAATAATTCTTCCAACTAAAACAGAAGAAAATAGGCAGGAAGTGCCGATGGCAGTATGAGCTCCAATACTGACTGGTCTAGTTAAAGTCACCCATCTTTAGCTGTCTGCTGCTTTAATTGTATTAAATTTTCTACAATATATTTACTATCAAGTCTTCGGTTTCTCCTGAAATTGACTCGAACTTTTAACGGAGATGGCGCCGCCTTTAGGCAAGTGCCGCAGAAGGAAAATATAAAAAGGAGATACACTCACTGTGCAATATCAGAAATGATAAGGATATATTCAAAATTTAACCTCTAAAATCCAATCTATTTTTTTCAATTCTATTTTTCAAATTTATTGCCAAATGCTGAGCCATCTCAACTTGTTTTTGGCTAAGCTTCTTTTTGAGCATTATTTTGATTTCCTTGTGGGCTAACTTAATTTTTTCGGTGCTCATCTGATCTACAAATACTTCGGCAACTATTGCCCAAGCCAGCGCCTTCAAACTATCCTTCTTAATTCCCTTGCCTTGCGCTGACAATAGCTCCATGTGAACCATCGCGTCTGCTTTGCCATTATAGGCTGCCTTCTCGAACCACTTAACCGCCAACTTATCATTCTCCAATACCCCTTCTCCATTAAAATAAGCTAATCCCAAATCAAACTGCCCGTCGGGACAACCATTTTCTGCAGATTTCATCAGATATTGAGTCGAGACCTCTTTGTCAATTGCGACTACGATATCGACTTTGATAGTTTTTTTATCAAGTGACTTTACTCCATTCCAATAAATCTGCGACATAGCGAATTGAGCGCAGCTAATATTCAAGTCAGAGGCCTTCCTAATAAGATCGACAGTTTCTTTAGCCTGCTTAGCATTACCCTCAATGAATACTGCGGATAGCATTGAACTTAGTGACAAAGCGGCCAAAGTTGATGCGTTATCGCTTTTGTTCGTCGATGTCTCCAGCCTCATAAAAAGATCTTTAAAAGATTGATTTATAGCCTCAGGGTCTCCCCCGTAGGCATTCTTTGAGTATACTGATGCAAGCAGTAGTGTGAATATTGACGCGCCAAACATTTTGAACAATTTCATATAAATCCCTATTTAGAAGTCATTGCCAAAGCCCTCTCTAAAAATTCGCCAATTTTATAAAACAAACAAATGAATGAATCACGATGCTTGCCTTAAGAGGTGCTCAAGTTCCTCAATTATCTCGTCCATATTATTATGCCCAAGTTTCTTTGCATTTTTACTATCTATCAATGCTAAATCGAATCTTCCTAATGCCTCATAACAAAGCGCTCGTGCATAAAACACCATATAGTTTTTCTCGAATATCGGTAAAAACTCTCCAATTAAGACCAGACCTTTTTCAGGATCGCCTGTCATCGCGTATTGCTGAGCCAATAATGAAACTTCATCTCCATTAGAATAATCAAACTTACCACTATTAAACTCGCAAATTGCTAAAGCCAAATGATGTTCACTCTGAGTATGTCTCATATGGGAATAGCAAATAATTCTTGCATTAAAGGCGCTCAAGGCAAGAATTGAATAGTGCGAATCGTTGGGCATTGAGAATTTAGTTTTAAAAATTAAAAATTCAGCCTCGGCGTTCTCAAAT
>JAYVXS010000184.1:0-4609 GCA_043784965.1 Bdellovibrionales bacterium | reverse complement strand
TGAGATCTAAAGCGCTCTGAACAAAAGGCTCAAATTAAATAGCAGAGTCATGACCGAGCTCAAATTTACTAGCCAGTGGCTTTTTTAGGACCCTTCGGCTGAATGCTTTTCCAAAACTTTGCAAGAGGTCCGGAATCGACTTCTTTTTTATAAAAGGCTCTCTTCTGTCCAGAGGTCATGTTTTTGGTCTCATCAAAAAGTTTAGCCTGAATTTCTCGTTTAAGTTCAACTGGTTCAATTTCTGTTTTTTTCTTGTTATTCATCGAAAGAAACCTCCGTTGGTGAAATAATCGTAAGAACTCCATAGCCCATCGAAAAATTCACTTGGTTGTACTTTTTCATTTTATCGAGACGAACGATATCTCTAAAATTCCATGAGACGATTGCATCAGCTCTATAGACAGTAGCGAATGCGACGTGTGAAGCATCATTTTCAGAACGCGTCGTTAAGATTTTACGAGCCAAATACTCTTGCTGAAGTCGTTCTACCTCATCTGTAAAATTTAAGGCATTAATTTGTGACGTTGGGAGTGCAGATACAATTTCTTGAATGTGAATCGGTGCTCGTTGAATTTCTACTAAAACAATGTCGCTAATGAGTGCCACGCACTTTTTGCTGTGAATAGCATCTATTAGGCGTTGTGAATCGCCTTGAAATCTCTGATTGAAAATACCACTATATACTGAAGTGTCTAAATAGAGTCTGAGCTGCTTTTTCATTCTATAATCTCCGTATCAAAAACGAAAAAGCAAAAAATAAAAGTATTTACGCGGCGTTCGGAAAACGAACAGCGGCATATTTTTCTTGAATCACTTCTTGCTTTTTCGGCAGCTCTACTTCTTTAGGCTTAGCCAAATCTTCTTTTCTGAGAGCTAATTTTTTTACCCGATATTCAGCGTGAACTGAGCCGTGCGAACATTTTGCGATGACAGAAATAGCTCGGTAACTTAATCCGCTTTTTAATAATTCACGAATTAAAACTGAGTTTCGCATTTTCTTGCGACCTAAAATTTTACCTTTTGCTCTCGCATTTGCAAGACCATTGCGAACGCTCTCTGCTATTAATTCTCTTTCAAGTTGTGAAATCGCAACGAGGATTGTGAAGATCGCCATTCCCATGGCGGAGCCGGTATCGACTTTTTCACTAAGGCTTACGAACAATACGCCTTTGTCCTTAAATTTTTGCAGGCCTTTCAGTAAGTGTGTAGTACTTCTCGCAAAGCGACTGAAAGAAAAACCGACGACTTGTGAAACTTGATCGGCTTCAACGTCGGCCATCAACCGATTGAGGGATGGTCGCGATTCCTTTGCGCCTGATATGTTTTCGTCAGTGTAGATCTCAAACTCCGTGATGCCATTATGCTCGCAATAAATTTTCAGCGCTCTCACCTGTGATTCCAATCCTGTCGCTTGTTGGTCAGTGGAAACTCTCGCGTACAAACAAACCTTCTTTTTATTTGTGGTCATTATATCTCCTTGTAATTATACGTTAATTTAGATCAGTTTTCAATTTGAATGAGCTTTAGTTTGGGATAAAGGCACCTCCTTTGATTTCCTTTGAGTTTTATTGGATTTGAATTGATGCTCGGGCCAATGAGGGCTTCCCCAGGTGGCAGTTCTCGACTCCCAAAGGAGTTTGGCCGTCGCGACATAGACCCAGCGGTTCAAAGTATCGAGTTTTCCGGCAATGGCGGCTGCAATGACGATTCCGGTTGCAAGTATTATGATTGGTTCAAAGTTCATTTCTCTATCCCTTGGTATTTCGGCTATAGAATTCGAGGTCTTCTCGAAATCTGAATAAGCAAGATTCTAATCTACAAGCCATTGCGGGTCTGAAGTTTTTTGCGTGTTCGCCCCTCTTCTCCATGCGAAAACTTCCGTCGATCGCTTTCACCGCTCGATAAATAGTTGGGTAAGGATTTGAGACCTTAAACTCAAACAGGATTTCAATTTGGCGTTGGACTGAGGGTCGAAGGTCTTCAGAACCTTCTCCAATTTTATTTTGTACATGATCCATTCTTTAGCTCCTTTGTTATTTGCTTTTGCTTAGTTTGATTCTTTTGATTAAAAATTCGATTCCTTGGCTACGCCATTGCTTGCCCATGCGAGTTTTGATTTTCTTCGCATTCAAATGGGAGGCGATGGAAGTCGGGGACTGACCTCTTTTCCATAAGGCTTCGATGTTTTTTAAAACGATATACTCTTTAGGTTCCTTGACGAGCTCGCCGTAAAGAACTGCGAAGCCGTACGGCGGGTTCGCCGATGGGCTCGGTTTGGTCTTGAGTTTTTTATACTCAATTAAAAATTAATGAGTGTCCGGCTAGAAACAAAATTTAAACAATAGGTACAGTTCCAATACTTTGGGCGACCCACCATGGGCAACTTGCAGGCTCAGTACGTTCAGGGCTTACAGAGCAAGGTTGATGCCTACAATGTATCGACCCGTATCCCAAGTTAATTTGATCTGAAGTTATTTCGTGGCCGTGGACTGGCATTTTGACTATTAGGATGAGCCACAGGACCGTTCAAGATTTTGAGCCAGACAAAAACTCGAGAATACGCAGCCCAATCCGTCAAAACGTGGATGAATAAATGCCAGTGCGATACCGAGCACCCTCGAAATTTGTCCCCGGATTTAAAAAAATGGCCTGATTAAAAAGAGTTGTCGAGCGAAACCAAAATCGGCTTCAGAGAAATTTGTTTGCTCAAGCCCCCAGTCGTAAAAGACGCGAACAATTTTTGCTACCGAGTCAAGTTGAGTTTCATTACACAAAAAACCATTTCCTAAAATTTGACATAAACGAGCTCTATAAATTTGCGTTTTAGGATCTAAAACCAACACAACAGACTGCAAGCCCGGAGCACCGCTACTCATAACTCGAGACGATGCAGCCCCTGCTTTGATATCAACAGATATGGTGTCTTGATAGGAAGATTTAAAATCGCTTACTGTTTTTTCACAATTGACTTTTACATTGCCTTGCCAAGTGAAATCGATCGCAAATACCGGGCATGAAGTAATGAAGCAAAATTCAAAAGGCTGACCTCTTATAGAAATGAAGTGTCTAGTGAGACACTGGGACCCCGATAAGATCAACGAAGTAACTATCTAAGTCCGTGAACGGAATCATTTTAAGCCTGGCAATAAACCAAAGAGTAGAGCCAACTTTATAGATTTCTGAGAGGCTGATGTCTTTCGTGATACAGACATCCTCTTTTCGCGGAACCACTGGCGAATAGCAGCTTCGGTTGCTTAACATACAAATCCGCCAGCTTAATCCCTGGCAGTCATTGGCCTGCATTTTCTGTAAACCAAAATCCAATAGGCTAGCGTTGTTTTGAAGGTCAAGTGCACCCCTTAAGAGACTAGAATTTGAAGCATCTTGTGACCATTCCGCTGGAACCTTAAATACATTACTATTGTTGCCGACCTTCACTCCCAACTTAGTTAAGCTTGGAGTTGATTCCGCAAGCACAGTCTGCTCCAACTGATGAAGCTCTGATTCTCCGCCCTGAAGCATCGACTTGGAGTTAAAATATACGGGTTTCTTTTCGCCGACTCGCCAAACTTCAACATTTGCAAATGGCGCGTGTGACGAGGGGCCGAAATGTGAAAGCAATATGGCTATCATAGCCCCGTCTTGACTAGCTCCGACTAAATGAAATCTTTGAATTGTAGCTGTGTAACTCCACGCGCTCAGTGGTGTGATGAGCAAAGCAAACACAAGCAGATTGTTAAAATTTAGAATTTTACTTTCTCTTGGCGGCTTGACTACTTTAAATTTCGATAAAAATTTTCGCGAAAAAAATGAACTTGTTTTCATAAAACTCCCTTTGCCGCTCAAAATATAAAATTTTTATAAAAAAGTCATTTTGGATATTATAAGTCACTATTAATGCTATTATTTCAATTTAAATCATGTTTTAATAAAATAATCGTACTAAAGTGAGGTTTTTGTGGAGCAAAACTATCAAATTGATGACTTAGATCGTAAAATTCTACGTGAGCTTTATAAAGATGCGAGAGTTTCGTTTGTAGATATTGCGAAAAAACTTTCTGTTTCAGGCGGAACTATTCATCAAAGAGTAAATAAATTGAAAATCAATGGAGTTTTAATTGGTTTTGGGCCGACTCTTAATGAACAAAAATTTGGACTTTTGGTTTCTAGCATAATTGGAATAAATTTAAAAAACGCAAAGGATTGCCAAAAAGTAATTGAAAGCTTGGAGAAGTTTCCCGAGGTAACGGAGGCCTTTTACACAACCGGATCATATGCTCTTATTATCAAAATAGTAACACGCGACATTCTAAGCTTTCGTGACTTTTTGATGGAAAAATTGCAAAGTATTGCTGAAATTCAATCGACGGAATCTTTTATTTGCCTCGATCAGCCAATAAGGCGAAATATTAAAATATTCTAAAATCAAATCTAGTTTCGGACTTTTTGCCAAAAAAGTTTGATGTTAAAATCCGCCAACTCCGCCCCCGCCGTCATCCTGGGCTGGAACTGGTTTATCAATAAGTCACTTTGTCTGTGTGAAACAGATCAGGCTCTGTTCGGTTGTCTAGTGAATTACGGACACCACCAATAATTATAGTCTGAACCA
>JAYVXS010000183.1:0-14339 GCA_043784965.1 Bdellovibrionales bacterium | reverse complement strand
CCTCCGCCTGCTGCTGCGGCTTGGACTTCTCCTCCAAATCCACCCAATACAACACTGATAATTGAACGATTCATCGCCTTACACATAATATAAGAAAGAATGGCGCCGCTGGATCCGACAAGAGCGCCGGTGGCGATTAGAAGTTGATTGTTTAGCGTAAATCCCGTTGCCGATGCGGCCCAACCCGAATAAGAATTCAGCATCGAAACAACGACTGGCATGTCGGCGCCACCGATTGGCAGCACTAATAGAACCCCTAAGACTGCCGCGACGGCAGACAATAATATAAAGCTCATATGATCATGGGTGGCGGCAAAATAAGCGCAAAGAGCAAAGGCAATTAATCCCAAAAGTAGATTCAAATAGTGCTGCCCCTTAAATACGAGTGGGCTTGCACCAAAAGAACCTTTGAGTTTGCCGAAAGCGACAATCGAGCCAGTAAAAGTAATCGCACCGATGACACTTCCTAAACCAATTTCGACGAGAGAAAGGGCCGACTCGTGTTCAGGATGAGCGAGATAAGTTCCATATGCGACGCCGACAGCAGCCAGTCCGACAAAACTATGCAGAACAGCCACTAGCTCAGGCATTGAAGTCATTTGAACGCGAAGTGCGAGTGTCGTCCCGATGCCTCCGCCAACAATGAAGCCAACAATAATCCAAGTGTAATTTTTGACTTCAGGATGAAGCACTGTGGTGAAAATGGCGAGGGCCATGCCAATCATGGCAAAGAGGTTGCCGCGCATGGCGGTCTTTGGTGATGAAAGGCCTTTGAGGCCAAAAACAAATAAAATTGTAGCAATTAAATAGGTAAATGAAAATAAATCTTTTTGCATTGTTACTTCTTCTTTTTAAACATTGCGAGCATGCGATTGGTTACAATAAATCCACCAAAAATATTAATTGTCGCTAAGACAACGGCTAAAAATCCAACGATTTCTAAAGGGCCAATGCTGTTGCTCGCGGAGCCAGCAACAAAGATCGAGCCGACCACAACAATTGCGCTGATGGCATTTGTTACGGCCATTAGAGGGGTATGCAGCGCTGGAGTGACTCCCCAGATTACATGGTAGCCGACGAAGCAGGAGAGTACGAATACATAGAGGCCAATCATCCCGTCAGACATATTTCTTCCTTTATTTTTTCGGGGCAAAACGAACTTGCCCCTGATAAGTCACTAATGTCGCCGCAATAATATCGTCTTCAAAGTTGATGTTCCAAGCAAAAGTATTTTCTTTTTTCTGAACAAATAAATCGATGAGAGACAAAACATTGGAGCCGTAAAAATGACTTGAATCACAGGGTGACAGGCCGGCGAGATTTTTGAGTCCTACAATTTTGACTCCCGATCTTTCAATTATTTTTCCGGGTTCGGTCCACTCACAATTGCCACCTGTTGGTGCGGCCATGTCGACAATAACTGAGCCCGGCCGCATGCCTTTGACGGCTTCAGCGGTTACTAAGATCGGGGCTCGTCTGCCGGGAATATTTGCTGTAGTAATAACAACATCATACTTTTTAAGGCGCTCGGTAAGTTCGGCTTGTTGTCTAATTTTAGCCTCGGGTGATAATTCTTTGGCGTAACCACCGGTACCCGTGCCGCTTTCGCCAACATTAATTTCGACATACTTCGCTCCCAGCGAAAGAATTTGCTCTTTTACTTCTGGTCGAATATCAAAGGCATCAACAGCCGCGCCAAGGCGTCTGGCGGTCGCTATTGCTTGCAGTCCCGCTACACCCACGCCAAGAACGATCAACTTGGCGGGTTTTGCCATGCCAGCAGAAGTCATCATCATCGGAAAAAATCTTGGATAATGAGCGACAGCCTCAAGAACCGCACGATAGCCTGCAATATTTGCTTGAGAAGAGAGCACATCCATTGATTGGGCTCTCGAGGTTCGTGGCACTAGTTCCATCGCGATTGCATTTACTTTCGCCTCTGCGAGCATTGATAAATCAGCAACGAAAGGATCAAGCATTGAAATTAAATAGGACCCCGCCTTTAGTTGTAAAATCTCCTCTTTAGTTGGCGGGTTCACCTTAATGACGATATCCGAAGACCAAGCTTTTGCTCGGTCAATGATTTGTGCGCCCTGCTTAATATATTCTGCATCGTTGAAGTAGGCTTTGGTACCAGCCCCGGCCTCAACCGCAATCTCGAACCCCTTTTGCTTGAATTTTTTAACAGTATCAGGAGAAACTGATATTCTGGTTTCTCCCTCGGTCAGTTCTGCTGGAATTCCAATTTGCATATTTCACTTTCGCTCTATTGTCGATATTTCAACATGGTGATTGAAATTGATTGTAACAGATCTTAGTGGGCGCAAAGCAACTAAATAATATCATGAATTCTTTTACAAAAATGCTCGGTGCTAAAAACGCTGACTTTTTAAGGAATCTTGAAGTTTAATGATGTGACGAAATAAACTAGACATTTAGCATCTCATCTCTCGGCCATCTTTAAGCGCTCCGCCTTGCGGTCTCCTCAACATATCGCAAAGGATATGTCTTCGTCGATGCTCAGTCCGGTGCACTCAAATCTGACCAAGATCTGAGCGTTAAATGTCTAACTTATTTCGTCACAACTCCTAATGGTGAGCTACACTAATGGTGAGCTACACTAATGGTGAGCTTCCTAGCAATTCGACAACTTAAGCCTTCAATTTAAGGCTCGATCCTCAAGATAATTCTTGCAAATCGAGGCGTTCAAAATACGATCTTTGTATTCATGATAAAGATCTCCATCGCGGGCCTAAAAATTCTAGTTTCTATTTTCACACTATCAATCGTGGCGCCCGCTGTACAAGCCGCTGGCATTAATTTAAGAACCGACAAAGGCGCACCTGTTTTGGTTAATGCCGACAATTACTCTGGCGACTCTGAGGCTCATATTATGGAGCTTTCAGGACATGTTCGGGTTGTTTACTCTGGTCAAGCGATCAGTTGCGACCACGCCATCATACGTGATGTGGCAAATGAAATCGAAGCTGATGGCCACTTGGTCATCGACTCCCCGAACGCACATATTGAGGGCCAACGCGCAAGCCTCAATTACAAAACAAATTTAGGTGTCATCGAAAAAGGCTTTGTCGTTTCTGGACAAATTATGCTCGAAGGCGAACGCATCTTAAAAATTGGACCAAATGAGTATATCGCCGAAAATGGCAATTATACCGCCTGTACAACTTGTCCTCCGGCATGGGGTTTTCGTGCTAAGCGTATTGATGCGGAACTTGGTGGATATGCTCGGCTAAAAAGCGTTTTATTTGAAGTCTTGAATTTTCCAATTATTTGGTTGCCGTATTTAATTGTTCCTCTGAAAAGCGACCGTCAATCTGGATTTCTAATTCCAAGAGTTTCAATTGCGCCCTCAACCAATGATGCCAAGGGATTACGAATCGGTCTTGCAGAAAGTTATTTTTGGGCCATTGATCGAAGCCAAGATGCGACCTTCACCTTGAGTTCAAATCCAGCTAACGGCATCAAAGGATTAATCGACTACCGCTATTTATTGAACGAAACAAGCCGTGGTGAATTGGGTTTCGGGGCACTTCAAGACAAACTTTTCAATGGAAACCTTGCAAAATTATATCCCAC
This sequence comes from Bdellovibrionales bacterium, assembly GCA_043784965.1. Lineage (GTDB taxonomy): Bacteria > Bdellovibrionota > Bdellovibrionia > Bdellovibrionales > JAMPXM01 > JAYTQQ01. The sequence goes on along the minus strand of JAYVXS010000183.1, from coordinate 10,742 downwards.
CGTGGATACCTCCAAAGGCGAAACTTACGGGCCACCACTCTCTGGTAATTTTACTCGGTGGTTTTTGCGCTACGAACATCATTACGATTTACCAGATGATTTCACACAAAATACAAAAATCAATCTACTTAGTGATTTTCGCTATCCAATCGACAACCCAGAGGACTTTACAAATATTGCAGGTGAACGGGCGCTCGAAAGTCGCTTTACACTTTCGAAAAATTCAGAATCAACACATTCAAGTCTTGATGCTTCTTACTATATTAACTTGCTAAAATCTGACCCCTTAAATGGTGGAAATGGAACTGTTATTGCTGGCAATAGCGATGCTGTTCATCGCGCCCCAGAGCTGAGATATTCCATTGTAAATTCAAAAATTGGCTCGACGCGATTTCTTTTTCACGCCGATGCTAACTTCGTACATTTTGCCAGACAAGATTTGTCCTATGACGATCTCACCGTAAAAAATGCAAGTTGCTACCAATCGCAAACGGCAAATTGTAGTGATTCTTCTCGTGGGAAAAATAGAAAAACCGGAGTTTTAATCCCAGGCACTGCTCAATTTGATCCGGCAAGAGATGTCCTACGCACCGGAGATCGCCTCGATATTCATCCTGAAATTTCATATCCATTTCAAATTGGCAAATATTTCGATATCGTCCCGGCAATCTCGTATCGTCATGTTCAATATAATTTTGATGTCTCACCCGACAGTCCACATCAATCGCCGCCAATCAGCGAAGATCCAACTGCCATCGGCTATGATACTCACCCAAGTAGAAGTTATTTTATAGAAAGTATTTCGGCGCGCACTCGACTTAGCTCTGTTTGGGGAACAGAACCAGGCAACCCTCGTGAAGTTAGATTAAAACATGAGTTACAACCAGAATTGCGAATTTCTACTCTTGCGGGAATGAATGAAACTCAATCACCCTTCTTAAGTTCAAATGAGCATACTCCTGCCTTTTTAGCAGACCAGCCAATTAGCGATTCCGATATCTTTGATCAGACCAATTTACGTAGTTTACAATTTGATTATAATGATCGAATCATCAGGCGAAATATCATCACCGGAATTCTGACAAATAAATTGATTAGAAAGACCTGGTCTCATTCAACTCCTCCACCAGCTAATCCAGATCTGAAAACATTGAACATTGAAACCAACACGGATCAAGTAAACTATCTACAAATTATTGGACTAAAAATTTGGCAATCCTTCGATCTCGATGCCGCCACGAGAACTCCTCACTATCCCTGGTCTGATATTGATGCCCTTCTTGATTTTCACTTTCAAAATATTGAAACCAATCTTTTGGTAAAGTACTTTCCCGATCACAATGTCGCCAATACCTCTTTGCGATCGCGTATTTTCGACAAATATGAAAATTTTTTACAGCTCACTTATAACGAAAATTTTAAAATCACTGAAAATGTGGGCGATGCAAACTACAATCCCAGCAACCATACTCAGAGTGTCGGTATCGGAGCCGGAATTGTGAGACGATATATTAAGCTTTCCGGAAATATTAATTTGAATCCAGTCGACTTAAGTCCAATCGAATATAGAAATACCTATTCAATCAATTCTTGGGATGCGGTAGTCACCATCACTCCACCTGGAAATTGTTGGGGAGTTGGTTTCAAATTCATAAATGTCCTAGGTGGCAACGGTACGAGTGCGGCAATTAATTTCGACTATCAATTTGGCGGTGGCGCGCCCCCCATACCAAGCTCAAGTATATAAGGGCCCTAAACCTAAAACTTCAACAATGAGTACTGAACTGCGCCACCTTCAACGCCATACTGTTCACTAATCAAGGGATAGACTTGAAGTCGAGGAAGTTCGCGCATACTTGTCGGCAAAGTCTCATCATCTACTGGGGCCGAGCTTAAATTGACCACATAAAGGCCCAAGATTATGCCCGCATAGAGTCCTATTGAGGCTCCCCTTGCAATGCGATTGAGATTGTCTCCAGGCTTATCCGTAAATGCGAGGGTTGCTGTCCCAACCAGAGCTCCTGCTAGTACGCCATAGGTGCAACTCATAACAAAATCTTTGGCCGGATCTGCTTTCGCTAAATCCAAACGGCCAAAGGACCCGATAAAAAATCCAGTTAAGAGTAAGATGAAAGTCTTTTTAAGCGTCATCTGTTCTAAGCTTCCACTTCTGGCGAGACACTAGTCAACTTAAGAAGCTTTCAAAAAGCTCTATTGATGCATCGTGACTCACCACGGCTAGAAGCATCTGAACCTCAGTAAAATCTCTTTCTAAATATAGTCTGGCAGCGCGTAGCTTCATCTTTTGCCTTAAACCGACTCTTGAAAGCAGAAAGTCAGCAGAAGAATTTGACTTCACTTCGATAGCAATTGCTCGATCGAGGATTTGATGGCGAAACAGCAAATCAATCTCGGCCATAGGAGTTTTTAGTTGATGCCCTAAAAACACTAAGTTTTTCTTTATGGTCTTTTGATAAACTAAATACTCACAGTAAAGTCCGCGCTCAGAGTTCGAGAGTCTTTTCAAATCCGGGGTCGAAGCCATAGTCGAACCCATAGTCGAACCCATAGTCGAACCCATGAAGGAATTCTTTGACCCCACTAAACGTTTTTCGATGTTCACGACAAGGCCCAAATTTTTGAATTGCGGCTCGGTGCTGAGCTGAGGCATATGCTTTGTGTGAAGCGAATCCATACTGCGGAAATTCAATATCTAAATCCTTCATATACTGGTCGCGTGCTACTTTAGCTATTATTGAAGCCGCCCCGATAGGCTTGACTCGCAAATCACCTTGAATAAACGTCTGTTGCACAAAATTTTTCAACTCAAAATCTAGATCTCGAATACGCTGATTGCCATCAATTGCAATCAGCCCAGAATTCAATTGGCTCGATTCTATCAGCTTTAGCACTGCCCGCTTCATTGCTAAAAGCGAAGCTTGTAATATGTTGATCTCATCTATCTCTTGCACACTTGCAAAGGCGATGCTGTATTGGCAATAAGACTTAATTTCAACCGACAATTTCTCACGACGAGGGGCGGATATTTTTTTTGAATCCGTAATTTCAGAGCAATCTAAAAGCGGATTGAGAATAACTGCCGCAGCATAAACTGCGCCGGCAAGACAACCGCGCCCAACCTCATCGACTCCGATAACCGTTAGAAATGGCAACTGGGTATGGTCCACCATTTCCAGTTTTTTTGGTGAATTGCCATCAGGTTTTTTTTCGAATTTCAATTTTACTTTTTAGCGGTTTTGGCAGCTTTAGCTAATTTAGCAGCTTTTTTGCTAGCTCTTGCAGCTGCTTTTTCAGCATCTTCCTCAGGAGTAGAAGCTGCAACGACCACAGGAGTCTCATCTTTTCCAGAAGAATATAGCTCAGACTCAATGCTTGCTGCTTTTCCACGAAGCTTTCTTAGATAGTAAAGTTTCGATCTACGAACTTTGCCTTTTGAAATCAGCTCAACTTTATCCAAACTTGGACTCATAAATGGAAATGTTCTTTCAACACCGATACCTGATGAAACTTTGCGAACAGTAAATGAACGCGTTTGGCCTTTTCCCTGAATTTTAATGACAATGCCTTTATAAAGCTGAACGCGCTCTTTTTCACCTTCGCGTACACGAACATGTACGCCGACGGTATCGCCAGATGAGAAGTCTGCTATCGCTCGAGTCTTGGCTTTAGCACCGTGGTTTTTATCATTTATCATCTTGGCAACTTTTTGAACTACATCAGTCATTGGCTAAAACTCCCATTTATACAATCTTGTGCGTATTTGAACGAAAACAGTTATCACGAGGGCCTGAGTCGGTCAAGACAGATACTGACTGCTGATCTCACCGAAAGGTGCCTATAATCAAGTGGCGGTGCTCCCTTTAGTGGCTCTAATAAAAAGTCACAAGACTCAAGAAGCTCCTCAGTCATACCAAAACCCGTGCCAAAGATTAAAAATACTCTTTTCTCAGTTTTATGAAGTTTCGCCTTCAATTCCTCAAAACTCAGCCTCGGCAGCACCATATTCCTAGCGGAAGTCCCAATTAAAAGAGGTTTTTCATCTGGAGACCAATCCCGCATCGCCGCCGCTACATTATCAGCGGTATGAACCATAGTGAGTGCCGTCCTGCGCATCGGATTAAGCTTTGAACCCTCCCCTGTTCGCCAATGGTCGAGCATTCTCCAGACAAACATTTGCTGCTCTTTCATCGGGTGAATGACGTAATAGCGGTCCACTCCATAAACCCTACAGACCCTGGCGATGTCGTGAATATCAAGATTGGTTATATTTGTCGCCACTAGGTTTTTGGCACTATCTAACACCGGGTGATGTATAAGTCCTATAGCGAGTTTCAATTTGCAGCCTTTTGCGATATTGCTTCAGATATTGCTTCAACCAATTTCTTCAATATCCTTGGAGTATCGGTAAGCCCACAAACATGTTTTTCGGATTCAGACATTTCTTTAAAAAATATTTGCGCCTCTTGCAGAAACTTTACCATGAAGTCTCCTTCTGAAAATAAATCTTCTCTTGCTTGGATGGTAGAAAAAAGACTCAAGTATTCTCTCCATTGCTTAATTTTCTTATGGTCACCACTAAAAAGTATAGGCGGGATGTGCAAGTCTTTCCACTCTCGAGTTCTGGTAAACGAAGGTGCTTCAAGCATCCCATTTGAAAAGCTGTCAAATTCTGCCGACAGCTGATTGCCAAGTACTCCTGGTAAATGGCGAGCGATTGCATCTATTAGAACCAAAGCTCCAAGCTCTCCGCCTGACAAAATATAATCGCCTATTGAAACTTCTCTTGCTTTATTATGCATCAAAACTCTTTGATCCACGCCCCCATAGCGACCACAAATTAAGGTCAAAGTCTTTTTTCGAGCAAGCTCTCTCGCCATCTGATCATTAAAAACCTCGCCACGAGCCGAAAGGTAAATGAGTTCGCTCTCTTGCTTTTCAGACTCACTTTGCCGGCCAGTAAAATACTCAATCGCCTGATTAAGTGGCTCAGGCATTAAGATCATGCCGTCACCCCCACCAAAGGGCCGATCATCAATACTTTGATGAACATCCTGAGTGAACTTTCGCGGGCTCAAACACTCCAGCGTGATCATTTTTTTCTCGATACTTTGAGCTACAACGCCTTCTTTGAGGCCTGCCAAAATCATCTCAGGAAAGAGACTAATGACCTGAAAATTCACTTGTCATGCCCACAAAGATCAAGAAGGCCTTCAGGTAATTTCATAATAATTGTCTTAGAGGTATAATCAATTTTTTCAATAAAGGCTTCGACAAATGGAATTTCAAAAAAACGTATTGCTGACTCAACCACCAATAGATCTTGCTCGTTATTGCTTGAAAAATCTTGAATTAAGCCAACTAACCGAAGGCCATCAAAAACTTCAAAACCTAATATTTCAATTAAATAGGGTGTATCACCCTTTTTTGAAACTAAAATTTCTTTTGGAATTTCAAAGGCAAAGCCTTTTAGACCCTCGGCCTGGGTGCGATCTTTAATTTCACCAGTAACTACGATTAGACCATCGCGGTGGGGCTTTGCAGATTTTAAACTAAAAATTAATGTTTCAATAATTCCAGTTGGTGTTTCTTTAGTGAGATGAAAATTTTTTAGTTTTTTGAGCCAGGGTGCTTCTTTAGCAAATAAAAGTACGTAGAGCTCACCTTTGAGGCCATGAGCATCTTTTACTTTTCCTACCTTTAAATGCTCACCCATTTTTACTTGGTCTTTTGATTTAGTCTAAAAAGAGACTATTCGACGATTTCTAAAACACTGCGCTTTTGCAATTTCGTGCTTGCGGCATTTAAGATCGTGCGCATAGAGCGCGCTGTCCGTCCTTGCTTACCTATCACTTTACCAAGATCTTCTTTTGCAACTTTAAGCTCAACAACCAGTGTCTGCTCACCAACAATCTCGTTAACCTCAACTTGGTCAGGAGCATCTACGAGAGACTTGGCCATGAACTCAACTAGATCTTTCAAACTTGTAGGACTATAACTCATGAGCAATCTCCTGTTCGAATTATGCTTCTTTTTCAGCCAATTTCATCAAGCTTTTTACGCGTAAAGTAGGTTGAGCACCCTTTGATATCCACGTTTTGGCTTTCTCAAGATCAATTTGCAATTTTTTTTCCGTACCTTTTGGAAGTGGATTGTAAGATCCAATAACTTCTAAAAAGCGCCCGCCGAGCCAAGCTCGTGAGTCTGCAACTGTAATTCGGTATTTAGGACGTTTTTTAGAACCACCACGATTTAATCGGATAACTACCACAAAGATCTCCTTAAACAAATTTTCAAGACAAGCGCCATTTCTAAAATTTGGGGCGACCCGAGGATGTAACTAGAACTCAATGAATTTGGCAAGCTTAAACATCAAAAACTTATTTAAGCCTAAAATTATTCTAGTTAACGACCACCAAATGGTGAAAATCCTCCAGGCATGCCTTTTTTACCAAACATTTTCATCGCTTGAGACATCATTTTTTTGCTCTCTTCAAATTGTTTAATGAATTTATTTACATCAGACACCTGGGTGCCACTCCCTTTGGCAATGCGCAACCGACGTGAGCCATTCAAAATATTATGATTATCTCGCTCCCTTTGAGTCATTGACGAGATAATAGCTTCGATTTTTTTAATTTGGTCATCAGGTGGGGCCATATCCTTTACCTGCTTCATGGCCTGCCCCATGCCAGGGAGCATTTTCATTAAGCTTTCCATACCCCCCATCTTTTTCATCATTTTTAACTGGCTCAAAAAATCATTGATAGTAAATTGATTTTTGGCCATTTTTTTGGCAGCCTCTTCGGCTGACTTGATATCGATGACTTCTTGAGCACGCTCTACTAATGATAATACATCACCCATATCTAAAATTCGTGATGCCAGCCTATCTGGGTGAAATACTTCAAGGGCGTCGCTTTTCTCGCCAGTCCCTAAGAATTTAATTGGCACACCGGTGGCTTCACGTATACTAAGCGCTGCACCACCCCTGGCATCACCATCGATTTTAGTGAGCACCAAACCGGTCAAGCCAAGCCGTTGGTGAAAGCCCTGTGCCACATTAACGGACTGTTGCCCTAACATGGCATCGGCAACCAGTAAGATCTCTGAAGGTTCCCAAATTTTCTTTAGTCTTTCGAGCTCACCCATCAGATCGTCATCAATTTGCTGGCGTCCGGCCGTATCAACCAAAACGACCTCAACCATATTTTCTTCTGCCCATTTTTTTGCCAACATTAAAATCTCTTCTGGTTTCTGCGAAATCTCACTCGGAAATACCGGCAAATCATTTTGCTTGGCGAGTGTTTTCAACTGATCGATCGCCGCAGGCCGATAGATATCTGCTGGCACCAATCCCGGGCGCTTTTGATATTTTGTGCGAATATATTTTGCGAGTTTTGCCGATGTCGTGGTTTTACCTGATCCTTGAAGTCCTACTAAGAAAATCACCGTGGGTGTACCGCGAAACTTCAGCTCCTCAGTCGTTGAACCTAGCGTTCGAATAAGTTCTTCATGAACCGTTTTAACAAACTGCTGGCCAGGAGTAATCGAGGTCAAAACCTCACTACCCAAGGCCTTTACTTTTACTCGGTCGACAAACTCTTTCACCACTTTAAAGTGAACATCAGCCTCAAGTAAACTGAGTCTAATCTCCTTTATGGCATCTTGGATATTAGCCTCTGAAATTCGCGCTTGGCCCTTTAGCTTCTTAAAGCTGGTGAGAATTTTATCGCTCAACTGATCAAACATTTAGCTCTCGCTTTCGGCTAACCCTAATGGTTTAAGTTCGCCCTATCATTAGCAAACATCGGGGTAAGGGGCCTGTAATTGTCGTTTTTATCATGAAATTCTTTCCCTGTAAAAGTATAAGACCTACAGGACTACCCTGTCAGCTCAATTGAGTCGAGGCTAAATCTTCATTTTTTGAGGTCGGAGCTTGGTTTCAAATTTGCTAAACTGAAGACAATGCGATATTTAGAAATAGTGTTAAAATTTAAAACCTATCTCCTTAGTCATGTCAAACTCATCATGTTTCGTGAGTTGAAATTCGTCATTATATTAGTAATGGCATCTAGTCTTTCCGCTTGTAATCTTTTTCACTCACCAACGCCTCCCAGAGACGAAAATGCAAAACTGCACGGCGATGGTGATTGCAGTGTTGATGTTCGACAAACACTCAAAGCCTTTGCCGCGGGAGACGCTAAGCCAGGAGACATCAAAACTGGCATTGAGTGCATCACGCATGACATTGATCGGTTCAAGGCTCGAACCCGCTCAAGCGCTACTGGAGACGTCTACTCACTTGATGAAATCAACGCCTTTTTCGGAAAGTACTTTAATAATGTCGAAGAATTCGGACCATCAAATATTAAGACATACTTCAAGTTTAAGGATTTTGCATATGGCGGCGGCGACCAGAGCCTCTCAAAAGACGAATTAACTAGAATTGAAGTTTTGCTTAAAGACCTAAGTCCTCTGCTTTCCGAAATAGCTCCACATGTATTAACCTATAAGATGCAAAGCCTTCTGAATCTAGAAAATCCTCATGACAGAGACAGCTTGAATAAGGCCATTGAGCTCCTTCATAAATTAACCGCCCTTATCAATAGAAATATTCCAGTTAAGGTTGGCGCACTCTTCAAATTTACCGATCTTGATACACTTGATTTTCTAAAGCCCAGTAAAGCCCTTAATCTTTCTGACTCACAAACCTTTCAATTGGTCATGAGTTTGAAAGCCATTTTAGTCAATCCACCTGGTGAAAGTATCACTGGCGAGGACTTTAAGCATTTCATGATTCAGCTTGGCTATATTATAGAAGCGGGACTTCGATTAAAATATACAAGAGAACTTCAACACCAAGATGATGAAATATTTTTGACGAACGTTGAAGTCATTCGTGATTCAATCGAAAAGTTAGTCAAGAATAGTCTGGAATTTCAAAATTCAAAATCTATTCCCTACCCTGAACTCGTCAGCTTCATAAAGCAACTTGGTAAATACGATTTGATCCCCTACCATCTAAGAGAATCCAGCCTTAAAAACTTTTTACCTATATTATTAACTAAAGTCATGGCAAAGGAAAATCCAACTAAGAAGGCAATCCTTAGCGAATTCAACTTTAAGCGAGAACATCTTGATACCACTTTAGAGGCTCTAAATGATTGGATAGCAATTCAAAAAGCATTTCTATCAGCGCTCTCAAATCGCAATGAAATCCCCGCCGGAGAATTAATCGAACGTTTCACCCAAAGCTCGCGGTCAATTACAGATTCAAAAATTCTCTTGGCCTTTGGTCAAATGAAAAACACTCTTGAAAATGGTGTGTTTTTACGCTGGAAAGATCATGAGAAACTTAACTTCGCACCTAGAAGTTTGCAGCAAAAGTTTACCCGTTATGACCTGTTGTATCTATCGACTAGTTTTGCCACCGTGCGAGCCGTAATGAGAGGCTTTATCACATCCCCAGAGCGACGCCGAGCAATCAGCGCAATAACAGAGGCTGAACTAACCGACCTTTACTTCAATGTTCGAGAAATTGGCAAAGATCTTAAGTTCATAGATACCAGAAATCGCTCGGCTCCAGCCCGCGCCTTTTTAGAAACTAATATCTTCACCTCCGTGTCAAACGGCAATGAATTAGCAGAATTTCATGAAGCACTTGAATGGTTTTATCAAGTTTGGTCTGCTGGTAAATTTGGTGAAAAAATTTATGATTTGACTCCTAAAGTATGTAAATTGCAGGAACTAGATGTTTTTGATCGTCAAAAACTAGATCATGATTGTTTTAATACTTTTTTTAAAGCTCATGTAACTGAGTTCTTTGAATATTTACCGACAATTACAACCTATTTGAAAGATATTTTAGCCAATCCATTAAACCCAAAAATAAAGTCAAATAGCTCACCAAAATATACATCTTCATTTGACGCCTGGTCAGAATTTTCTGTGTCCCTTGAAAATGCCTTTCGCGCCACCGGCTATTCAACTGATAACTTCGATTCGCCGGATTCAGAAGCCATGGCACTGATCCTATCTTATACTGAAAATATTTTTACAAATTTCTCACACGCGCACAATAATGAGCTTGATTCCACTGACCTTTGGAATACCTACCCGGTCCTCAGAAGCTTCATTGAAAAAGCTAGCAATGGAGCCGCAAAGACTGAGTTTATAAAAAAAGGTGCTTTTAGTTACCTCATTGCCTTTGGTGAAATGCCACAGTCCGATCACTTTACTGGCCTTCTCAAATTTGGCGCTTGGGCAGTTTTTCGAAAACTTCACAAAGATGTAGCTCATGTACCCGATATGATTAAAGTCATCTCTACATTTTCAACAGCAGGAAAGAATAAAAAAATCAAAGCTCTCGAAGAGTATTATACGCAAAATAAGGACAGCCTAGAGTCCAAAATCAAAACTAAAGATGCAAAAACGATGACCGACTTATTAGTTCTTTTCTTTTGCTCGGATGATTCAATTGGTGATTTTACCCAGAAAATGAGCCGGTCTAGCCAACAACTCTTCTCCTCATCCGTAGATGCCACTTCATTTCATCAAAATACCGAGAAATTGATCAAAGCCGACCCAAAGCTCAGACTAGAATGCCTACCATTTGAGTAAACTCCTAGCCCGGATATTTCATCAGTTTCGTCGTGAAATCGCTGATTCGCAGACTGGACTGGCGCTTGAGAGACCTTTGAGTGAGGCAACCTCAAGGCAGG
>JAYVXS010000182.1:0-4652 GCA_043784965.1 Bdellovibrionales bacterium | reverse complement strand
GATGGCAGGATCATCGATGTTTGGCTTATCAATACGAAACTCACCGACGATAAAGGTAAATTGACCGGAATCGCCACCACTGAGCGCGATATCTCAGAAAGAAAGCGTAATGAAGTTTCACTTAGAGAAAAGGCTCGCGAACTCGAGTTTCTGCAAGAAGGCCAAATTACACTTTCAGATAAGATGCGAGGCGAGCAGGATGTTTCACGCTTAGGGCAAAGTGTCTTGAGTCACCTTGCGCCATTTTTGAATGCTCAAATGGGTGCTTTCTACTGCCTTACCGACGAAAAGAATCTCAAACGGGTAAGCGGTTATGCCTATTCGAAACTTGAAGATAAAGAAAAGACGATTTCACTTGGCGAAGGCTTGGTTGGTCAGGCCGCCCTTGGGACGCGGCCCATCCTCGTCGAAAATGTGCCTTCAAATTACTTCGGAAAAATAGGTTCAGATCTCGGTAAATCTGCTCCGCGCTCACTTCTATTGTCGCCAATTTTTTATGAGGGCGAAGTAAATGGTGTGATTGAATTGGCCTCTTTCACTCTTTTTTCTGAGCACCAAAAGATTTTTCTTGAACACGTATCTGAAAATATCGGCATAGCCATCAACACTTCGATCAAACGCAAAAAACAACAAGAACTTCTTGAAAGATCACAGGGTTTAGCTGAGGAACTTCAAGTACAACAAGCAGAACTAAAAGTGACCAACGATGAACTTGAGAAGCAATCGAGCGCCCTTCAAGACTCTCAAACGAAGTTAAAAAGCCAACAGACTGAGCTCGAACAAACCAATGTGCAGCTTGGAGAACAAACCCAGGCACTTGAGCACCAACGGGATATTTTAAACGAAAATAATGAAGCGCTCAGAAAAGCCCAAACTCTTCTTGAAGAGAGATCTGTCGAGGTTCAAAGAGCCAGTCAGTATAAATCTGAATTTTTGGCGAATATGTCTCACGAGCTTCGTACTCCACTTAATAGCTCATTGATTTTAGCAAAGCTTCTCGAAGACAATACCGGCAATAATTTGACAAAAGAGCAGGTCCAGTTCGCACACTCTATATCTTCGGCAGGTAATGACTTACTCAACCTCATAAATGACATTCTGGATCTTTCAAAAGTAGAGGCCGGAAAGCTTGAGATCCGGCCTGAAAGTGTCTATTTACCAAAGGTACTGAGTAGTCTTGAAAGAAGTTTTGAAGCTGTCGCTGAAGATAAGATGCTTAAGTTTACATTGAAGGTCGATCCCAATGTGCCTGAAACAATAATTACTGACCGTCAACGACTGGAGCAAGTTTTAAAGAACCTTCTCTCAAATGCGTTTAAATTTACCGAAAAAGGCCAGGTCACTCTTCAGGTGTCTCAGACATTGGACCGAAAGATTTCATTTTCGGTGATCGATACCGGCATTGGTGTCCACAAAGAGCAGCAAGAGGTTATCTTTGAAGCCTTTCGTCAGGCTGACGGCACGACCAATCGAAAATACGGGGGTACGGGACTCGGGCTTTCAATCTCAAGGGACCTTGCCAGACTCCTCGGTGGCAGTGTTGAAGTTCAGAGTGCCCCGGGTGAGGGAAGTAGCTTCACTCTTTTTATGCCTGAGAGCTATGACGAATCTTGCATCGAGGCGGCATCTCCCAAAAAATATTCGGCGTCCTCAAACGGCGACGCACACTTCGTTTCTTCGCCAGGCCATGATAGGGCCCCGGTTTCGCGAATCAAAACCCCGGCCTTCTTAGACGATCGAGCTACACTTGCAAAGCCTGGACGCTTGATTTTGGTGATCGAAGATGAGCCGCAGTTTGCAAAGATTCTTTTTGAACTAGCGCATGAACTTCACTACAAATGCGTCGTCGCTCAAGACGCCGAAGAGGGCCTTGAATTGGCCAATAGACTTCTTCCTGATGCCATCTTACTTGATATAATGCTCCCAGATCAGTCAGGGCTGACTGTACTTGATCAACTTAAAGAAGTTTCGAAGACAAGACATATCCCAGTTCATATTGTTTCTGTTCATGATTATGTAGAAAAGGCACTCCAGATGGGAGCCATTGGCTACATTATAAAGCCCGCCAAACGTGAGGCCTTAAAGGCCATTTTTGCTAAATTCGAATCGAAGTTGTCTCAAATTATCAAACGAATTTTAATTGTCGAGGACGATAAACTCCAAAGAGAAAGCATGATTAAACTAATTGCTGCCCCGGGAATCGAGATCACCGCTGTGGAATTGGCTAGTGAAGCACTTGAGTCACTCAAAAAGACCGTCTTTGATTGCATGGTTATTGACCTTAAACTCCCAGATATGTCCGGCGAAGACTTACTCAAGAAAATGATCGAGCAGAATGAACTGATACAAAATCCACCTGTTATCGTATATACTGGACGATCACTTTCTAAAGATGAAGAAGATCAGCTCAGAAAATATTCACGTTCGATTATTATCAAAGGTGCCGAATCTCCAGATCGCTTGCTTGATGAAATCAGTCTATTTCTTCACAGTGTAGAATCTAAATTCACACCAGAAATGCAGTTGAAACTGCAAAATTTGCGTCGTCGTGAAGACATCTTTTCTGGCAGAAGAATACTCATTGTAGATGACGATGTCCGAAACATATTTGCACTTACGGCGGCATTAGAGCAAAAGGGTGCAAAAATTGAAATCGCCAGAAATGGTAATGAAGCCCTTACAAAACTAAAAGACAATCCGACTGTTGATCTCGTACTCATGGACATCATGATGCCAGAGATGGATGGCTATCAGGCAACTCGTGAAATTCGAAAACAAAAGCGCTTTGCAAAACTCCCTATTATTGCAGTAACTGCAAAGGCTACAAAAAACGATCAGTTACTTTGTATAGCAGCCGGTGCAAATGACTATCTCGCCAAGCCCATAGAACTTCATCAACTATTTTCAGCAATTCGAGTTTGGACCCCAAAATTGGGGAGAGATTAATACTTATGGTGCGGACGCTCACTCAAGAATTTGCGATCGAGTTGAAACAATTATTTGCGTCAATTAATCTCAAATATAACTTCGACTTTCGACAATATTCAGACAATTCGATGAAGCGATCGGTGGTTCTGGCTATGGATCGAATGGGTTGTCATACTCTTTCAATTCTTGAAGAAAAAGTCATCAATGATTCAAAAAGTTTCTATGACCTACTGCAAAGCCTTACGATCTCGACGACTGAGATGTTTCGCGATCCCTTATATTTTTTATCACTTCGAGAAAAAGTAATACCTACCTTAAAAACATACCCTTCAATAAACATTTGGGTCGCTGGCTGTAGCACGGGTGAAGAGGTTTATTCTTTGGCAATCCTACTTCAAGAAGAAGAGCTGCTTGAACGCACCACCATTTATGCAACTGACATCAACCCAAAAAGTCTTGAAAAAGCTTCTGCTGGCGTTTTTGATTTGAAGGACCTTCAGTTGTGGAATAATAATTATAAAATGTCCGGAGGCAAACATTCATTTTCAAACTATTATTCCGAGGCAATAAATTCACTGAAATTCGATGATACCTTGAAAACAAATATCACATTTACTGATCATAGTCTTGCGACAGACTCAGCTTTCTGTGAGACGCATCTGATTTCGTGTCGAAATGTTCTCATCTATTTTGACCGCCATCTTCAAGATAAAGCCTTTGGACTTTTTCGCGATTCGCTTTGCAGAAAAGGTTTTTTAGGTTTGGGCAATAGTGAAACCATTCAGTTTTCAAAATATGCAAATTCCTTTGATCCCTTCGTAAAAAAATATCGTATTTTTAGAAAGAGCTAGTCATATGGTGAGGGTCAATGGATAAAATTGTAAGTTGCGCAAAAATTCTAGTTGTCGATGACCTCAAGAACAATCTTCTTGCATTAGAGGCCTTGCTCAAGCACGAGAATGTTGAGGTTTTTAAAGCGACATCAGGAACTGAAGCCTTGAATATGTTGATCACAAATGATTTTGCTGTAGCATTTATAGATGTTCAGATGCCCATAATGAATGGCTTCGAACTCGCTGAATTTATGAGGGGGACAAAAAAAACCAAAGCTATCCCAATTATCTTTGTCACTGCTAACGCCAAAGAACAGAGCCTATCGTTTAAAGGATATGAGTGTGGTGCTGTAGATTTTTTACTAAAACCACTCGATGCCTTTGCCGTTAAGAGCAAAGCAAATGTCTTCATTGAACTTGATCAGCATAAGCGAGAACTCAAAAGTCAAATTGCCATCATCACTCAATTTCAAAATGAACAAGCTAAGCTTTTAGAAAATCTGACAATTACTAAAGGTGAGCTCGAACTCGCCAAATCCGATGCCGTAATTGCCAGAAATAAGGCGGAGAAGGCCAATGAATTTAAATCTGTATTTCTTGCAAATATGTCACATGAAATTCGCACACCGCTCAGCGCCATGTTGGGCTTCGCAGAACTATTACGCGAGCCAGACCTTACAAAGTTAAAACAATCCAACTATATTGATATTCTCACTCGCAACGGTGAATGTCTTTTGGACCTTATAAATGACATTTTAGATTTATCAAAAGTAGAGGCTGGACATCTTGAGCTTGAATTTGTTGAAATATCAGTGGACGAAATTGCTTTAGAGGTCGTATCACTTTTGAAAGAGCGCGCGAAAGCAAGTAGCTTAACACTTGAATATCGAC
>JAYVXS010000181.1:0-4652 GCA_043784965.1 Bdellovibrionales bacterium | reverse complement strand
AACTGAAACCATACAGTGGCTCTTTTGGCAAATGGCAGGGCTTGGGCCGATGCTCGGCCAGAACCATCATTTCACTCAATACGCTCCAGAGAAAATTCCTTATGCAATCGACCGATACGTCAAAGAAACATCTCGTCTCTATGCTGTTTTAAATAAGCAGCTTGCAGATCGTGAATTCATCACCGGCGAATATTCGATTGCCGACATGGCCTGTTATCCCTGGATCGTGCCGCATGAAAAGCAGGGCCAAAAGCTAACTGATTTTCCATTTTTAAAAAGATGGTTTGAAACTTGTCGCTCCAGACCTGCCACAATTAAAGCTTATGAAAAAGGTCAAAAAATCAATACTGCGCCTACGGTCGATGAAGCTTCTAAAAAGATATTGTTTGGACAAGACGCCAGCACCGTGCAATCTAAGAAATGAAATTGGAGATAAATTTAGATGGAAATCACAATGGCTGGGATCGAAAAGCGGGCTTTTAAGAAAAATGATATCTTGTTTAAAGAAGGCGATACTGGATTTTTCTTTTATATCATTCAAGAAGGTGAAGTCGAAGTCTATCGAACCACCAGCCGCGGAAATAAGCGATTAGATGTTTTATTAGCAGGGCAAGCGCTCGGCGAATTCGCGCTGGTTAGTCAAAAGCCGCGCTCAGCAACTGCATGTGCTCTCACCGATGGTTTTGCTTACAAAATTTCAGCAGAAAATTACCAAAAACTATTGACTGATTTACCCGGCTGGGCGTTTGCCATAATCGAAGGGCTCATTGAACGTCTCAGACGTACAAATGAGTCCTTATCTGAGCATAGCTTTTAAATTCGTTGAATAAGATGATAGCCAAAACGGGTTTTTACGATGCCCGAAACCTGCTGGAGCGCAAGTTTTTCTGAAGCCTCAGCAAAGTCGGCATCAAGACGTGACAGAGCAATAACTCCAAGATCACCACCTTGACTAGCTGATGGGCACTGCGAAAATTTTTTCGCAAGTTCTGAAAATTCGATACCTTCTTTCAGTTTTCGCTCGAGATCTTCTGCTTCGTATTGATTTTGCAGTAAAATATGCTTGAGATGAAGCTTGATTTCGCTCATAAATATCCTCACTTGTTCAAGTTACAATGATAGAAGACTTTATCTGGTGAATATTTGTCTCGGTCAAGAGAGAGGTTGACTCTTCACTGAAGAATGACTATCACTTAACACATCAAAAGATGTTATCGCGGGGTGGAGCAGCCTGGTAGCTCGTCGGGCTCATAACCCGAAGGTCGTTGGTTCAAATCCAGCCCCCGCAACCAATTCCGATAACTTGCCCACTTTTGACCATCGAATTATTAAAAAAACCAGAAAAGTTAAATGATTCCAAAATGTTAGAGAAAACAGGGGCCCCAGCCTTATTTGCTGTAACCCCCTTATATTCGTTTTGAGCTTTTGAAATTTCAATCGTTTTCAATGTACTGAAGCTAATTTGTATTTTGCTCCCACTCACCACTACCTTTTCGAACATTGCTCGTAGCAACTTCTTCTTTATGAAAAATGAAGATCGCCGCCAAGCTTTGTCCAAAGCCTTGATGTTCTCTTGAATCGTATTTGTTTGCACTTTGGCCGTCCCACGCGGGTCAACGACATCATCAAACTCCTTAAGTTTGTTCGCAGCCAAATCCTTTTCGGTCTTTAATTTTTTGATTTGATCAGAGTAGACCGACAAAAGTTTCACATCCTCACTTTCAATTTGGATTTCAATTAAGCGACGAATGCCTTTTTCAGTTCTCTGAACGGTACTTTCAAGTTGTTTTCTTTGGCTTTCAGCCGCTCCAACTCTTTGCTTTTGATTTTGAAAAATCCTCTTTTCAAGATCATCAAAATAGCAGTCCTTTTTAGTCTCATGCAGCAGTTCTTTTTCAATAAGGTTTTCAACCTCGTCGGCCCGAAAGCTCTTGCGATTGCACTCAACAGGCTTTCCTTGCAAGGGTCTATGGATGTAATACTGATACTCTCCACTCCGTCCCTTTCCGGTCGCTCCAGCCAAACTACGCCCGCACTCACCACAAGTCAGGATCCCAGTAAGCAAAAATTCTCTCACTTTTTTGTCTTCTAATCTCGTCCTTTCGAACTTTGAATTTAAGTCGAGTGTCGTCTGGGCAATATCGAAGACAGTCCCATCAATAAAGGCAGGCCAAGAGGCCTTTACTTTTTGGTATTTTTCGTGTGACTCCAACTCACTTTGATCAGCACTCTTATTGTCTTTATTGATTTCGCGCTCTCCAATATAGGCACGGTTTCGAAGTACACTAGAGACATTTTGCGAGTTCCAAACTTTTCCAGTATTCTTTCTCGAGACAAGACCTAGCTCATTTAGTTTGGCCGCTGTCCGATACAAAGAGCCATTCTCCAAAAATATCTCAAATATCTGCTTCACTTGTTCAGCTTCATCGTCATTGATGACAAAAGTTGACTTATTGCTTTCCTCAACTTTAAAGCCCATTGGTATATGGCCACCATTACGGAGCCCTCTTTGAGCTCTCGAAAAGAAATTTGCAGTAACTCTTTCTGAAACTTGCTTTCTCTCAAATTGCGCCAGGGTCATCAATTGATAGAGCACGAGTTCCCCGGCCGCTGTGGTCGTGTCAAACTGCTCTTTGATCGATTGAAATTTAGCTTTATGCTCTTTGAAAAAATTCACCAAATGACAAAAATCCTGGATGCTTCGTGAAAGCCGCGCGAGATCTGTGACCAAAACTAAATTGATTTTACCTTTTTTGATGTCACCTAATAACCGCTGGAGCTGCGGCCGATGAAGATCTTTGGCTGACAAACCTTCATCAACATAAACCTTGATGACATTGCCCCAAGATTCATCTTGCAATTTTTTAAGGTCGACCCAGCTTTGCAAACGATGCCTTTGGCTATCCAGTGAGCCCTCGACTCTTACCGCCTGCTCTTCGGTGCTAACACGAATGTAAAATCCAACTTTATGCGGCATTTGATACCTCGTGACCATTCGTCTTTTGTGGCCGACCCATTTTGTGTAAGTCTCTAAACATAAGAGTAATGATCGTTTTTACTCTTTCGATTTTTAGCTGCATTTCTTCATTTTCCAAATGGTTATAAATCTTCTCAACGTGGAGCGACTCCCAATGCGATTTTCGAACTTTTTTACTTGGCTTTGCCATGTCGCCTCATCAGCTCAATTAAGTCTTGAGCCCTTTTAAGTGGAATTGCATCAAACGTTCTTAAGAGAATAATTGTAAGCTTGCTCGGATTTCGAATGCCATTTTCAATATTGGCCAAGCTCATATAACCAGCGAGACCAAAAATCTCGGCAAATTGCTCTCGATCTAATTCAAGTTTTTCTCGTATTCGGCGAAACTCATCAGTAGTCAAAATTACCTCGCTCAAAAATTACATCATTGATGTATTTGCTTGTCAACTCTTGCTTTACCCTTTTTAGATGAATCCTCAATGCCCATATGCTTTTGCAGTAAGACACTAAATTCAGTCGGCACTCGACCTGTTTCTCTCGCCTGACGCAAGATTGAATCAAGTAACGAAATCTCATCAAAGTGATCCAATCGGATGGCTTTAATATCGGCCTCTCCAAATGAGGCAAAAAATTTAGACAAAATCCAATTAACAAGTTGAGGTCGATTTACCTTGCCTGCATTAAATCCTTCATTGATCTTAATGATCATTTGGCCAATCTCTTCATCCACTTTCTTAACGATCGCAATTCTAAAAAACTCATCATTTTTCAAATTTTTCCTTTGCGCCTTTTCCCGATCGTGATCCCGATCCCCTTCCCTGTTCCCGTCCCCGTTCCTAATATCTAATAATTCATTATCCAAAATACCAACTCCCTAATTCCTACCTCCTCCGCCCTTGTCTATACCTCAGCTACTGACCACTTCCCCATAACATCGTGGAGGGGGAGTGGTCAGTAGCGACCAGAGGTTCGACTGATGGGCGGAGGCGGTGGAATTTGTTTTATTCTTCAGTTAGTTAGCTCACTAATTTAAAAACTTTGTCATTTCTTCATATGATCTCACTCAGATCACATATGCGATCACTTGATCCTGCTCTGAGGCTTTCGAATTATCGCATTTATTTTTGCCCAAATCCTTTAGTCTGACGATCTTATCCCCGAGCCCAATTGGCGCCTCACTTGGGTTTTCTCGCCAGTCAGAAACTTTTGCAAAGGCCACACGACCCCAAAGGTCTGGCAACTTCATATATTGCAATCGTCTCTTCAGAGCATTTTCAATAGCCAAGTTCTCACATACAAACAAGATCATTGCGAATGAATTCATCTTTGAATAAAGCCAAAGCGCATCCCTATATCGGCCTGCCGACTTCATAGTGCGCTCATACTCCAGCGCAATGGTTCGTTCTTCCCCAAAGACCTTCATTTTAAAAACTGCGTCTGGATATTTCTTATTTCTGACATCACGGCTCAACTGGTATTCCCGAACTTGTTCCCTTTTGAGTTCGGCCTCAACTCTCCATCTGGTGATCAATCCGAGTTTTGATAGTCTCCACATTGACCGGGCGACCAATCCGTCGTGCTCGAGCTGATTAGAATTTACTGGATTCACAACACAGAGATTTAGATTTTCTAAAAGATTGCGGCTAGCTTTTGTTAAACAATAGTAATCTCTCAA
>JAYVXS010000180.1:0-4663 GCA_043784965.1 Bdellovibrionales bacterium | reverse complement strand
CTAAGTTGAAACACAAACCGAAGAGCCGTGTGCGGGAAATCCGCCAGCACGGTTCTGAAAGGAGCAGCGGGCGGCAACGCCCGTTGTTTACTTAATGAATTCAGCTATTCTTGCCGTTGGAACCGAGCTTACCAGTGGTCAAATATTAAATCGCAATGCTGCATGGATTTCAGAAAAATTGAAAGCCGCAGGGCTACTCACCACCATTCATCTTACGGTTCCCGACAATCGCTTGCTTATCCATGAGTCGTTAAAGTTTTGCGCAGAATATGCCGACCTCTTGTTTGTAACTGGCGGCCTTGGTCCTACTTCTGACGATTTTACCAGAGAGCTCATTGCTCAATGGAGTGGCCTAGCACTTGAGTTTGACGCTAAATCTTGGCAACACATTGTCGATCGACTTTCAGCCAGGGGTTACCCAGTAAATGAGATTCAAAAACAGCAGTGCTTCTTTCCAAAAGGCTCGCGGATTCTTAAAAACTCTCAAGGGACAGCCAATGCTTTTCAACTGAATTATCTAGATAAACGTATTTATGTTCTTCCGGGCCCACCAAAAGAAATAGAATCAGTTTGGCAAGACTTCATTGCCGAAGACATCGTAGCCCTAACAAGAAACTTAGATCGTCACCATACTTGTTCTTGGGATACGATGGGTTTTGGCGAGAGTCAAATTGCTGAGCGCACTGAGAAGATTGCCGGTACTTCGGGGTTTGAAATCGGCTACCGCGTTCACTTACCCTATGTTGAGGTGAAATTTTCTTATAAAGAATCTGAAACAAAAACTGCGCAAAGATATATAGAGCAAATTGATCAAGCGTTAAGGGACTGCAGTATTTCAAAAAACGGGGCGGATATTTTGGACTCTTTGATATCTCAGCTCGCAAATATGAATCGAGTTGAAATCTATGACTCGGCCTCAGGTGGCTTTTTAGCAAAAAGGCTGCTTCCAGAAATACAAGATCTGAAATCATGGTCGATGAATAGTGAGCCAGCACCAACATCAGCTACTGCCAACTTCATTAGCCCTAAAAATCTTATACTCTCAATTGAAAATGCTTCTGAAGGAGGTGTAAAGGCAAGACTTGTCACTGCCGGCCATTCATGTGAGGTTATTTTCACCTCACAACTCAATGCTGTGATGAGTGAACGAAAATTGCAGATTTTTACCGAACGTACTTTAATTTTTTGGAACCAAGAGCTCAGTAAAATTTTAGCTCTATCCTGAGTCCCCGATTTATCTCCTACCTTTGGCATTTTTAAAAATAGAATATAATGCCGCCGCGAATGGGAGAATCACCGAAGGTGCGAAAGCGCACTCCGCTAGACATTGAAGAAATGCCAACGCCAGCCTCAAAGGTGAAGCCTAGACTATCTAAACCATGAAAGAAAAACTCTCCACCAACAAAACCATTGAGTTCAAAACCAGAATCTGTCGACGAAGCACTGGTTTGACTGCTAAGCAGACCTCCGCCTGCGCCCATATAGAAATTCATATTTTCTTCAGTGAAAATAATGCGCATGACCTTACCCATGAAGCCAAATTTTGAAAGATTTTGTTGCGTATCCACTCCAAGAGCGGCTGAAAAGCCAATGTCAGCCGATGGATAATACTGAACTGCCACACTTGGAATATCATTTACAAATTGGTTTTTGTATCCAGCTCCTAAACGATTTGTCATATCCTTAGCCGAGGCATGATGCGCCATGAATAAGATCAACAAACAAAAGGCAGCCTTCATTAGAATTCCAATTAAATACGCGCGCTTTTGCAATTAATTACTCCTTCGAAGTTGAAAAACTCTTACGGATCCAATTTGAGCTCATAAAACTAACCTAGCGCAATATATTTCTTGATTTTTGCAGCAAGTTACATACATTAGAGCCGATCATTCGTGCAAAGATTGATCTAGTTTCTGACGATGGGGATATAGCTCAGCTGGGAGAGCGGAAGCATGGCATGTTTCAGGTCGCAGGTTCGATCCCTGTTATCTCCACCAATCGCCACAATAGGCAACTTTATGACCGGAATCCTGCCAGCTGGCAGAAGCTTGCGTGAAAATAGTTTTTAAAATATTCAGAGGCTTGGCCTCGGGGAGTTCCCCCGAAGCCTTTTTATTTTTGGGCACATGGTTGGCATCTGGCTGATCTACTGACAAATGATAATAGGCTTCCAGGCGATCCTGGTTCAGAAAGATGACTCCAAACAGGTTTCTTAAAAGTCTTTTCTTTAAGGCCTCGCTGGCAAGCCTAAGACCCTGCTTAAATTTGAGAAGCCTGTCCTCAATACTAAGAACGATTTCATTTGAACTTTGGCGTTGATCCTTTTGCGTCTGCAAATCTTCGAAATATTCGACCAACTTCTTTTTGTCCTCTGACAATTTATCCAATCGCTCACTCATAATTCGAGCCGTGTTTTGACTAATGGTACTTTGTAGCTGGAGCTTAAACACAGATTCAATGTCAGTATCGATCATGACGAGCTGCTTTTGGACTCGCAAAATTTCATGTTTGAGATTCTCATCCGTACTCTTGGTTGAAGAGTGAATTGTCATTTGAATTGAATTCAAATGTCCAGACCTCCAAACAGCTTCGTCCAGATGATTGATAACGGCATCCTCTACCACTTCAGCGTTGATCCGATATACTGCGCACTTTTTATCCCCATTTGGTATAATCTCTTTATGCGAGTAATACCTGTGAACGCCATTGGCCCCATGAGCGGATTGACCAACCATAGCCTTGCCACATTCAGAACATCGCAGCACTCCAGAAAGAAGAAAGATCCGCGATTCTGCCTTATCAAGCTTTTCTCGGTGTAATTTTCTCGCGTCTCCTATCAACTTTTGAACAGAATCAAATGTCACCTGATCCACAATAGGTGACCAGGCACCTGCGACAACTTGGTATCGATGCCATGGTTTAAGCGTACCTTGATCAATCAGCTTTTTGTTTTTATTTACTTCTCTCTTGCCTACAAATGCCAAATTTTTAAGTAAATTCTGGACGCAATCAAAGGTCCACTTAGTGATTACCTCTATCCCATCCTCATCGTGGTTCATTTTCTTTCTTGGGATTTCAAGCTCGTTCAATGCAACTGCGGTTTCACGCAAGCTTCCTTTTTCGAGGTAAACCTCAAAGGCCTTTCTAACCCAAACTGCCTCAGTTTCGTTGACAATCAATTTGCCTTTGTTGGTGGGATCCCGGTCAAAACCTAAAGTTGGCCGACCACCGTTAACGAGCCCACGCAGAGCCCTAGAATGAAAATTAGTCGATACCCTTTCAGATGTCTGCTTTCTTTCGAACTGCGCAAGATTGATCATATTAAAAAGCATCATCTCGCCTGCCGGAGTACTCGAATCGAATTGCTCTTTAATCGATAAAAATTTTGCTTTGGTATTATCCAGCTGCTTTAGCAAATCACAAAAATCAGAAATGCTCCTTGATAGACGAGATAAATCTGTCACCAATATCAAATTAATTTTGCCAATTCGAATATCTCTCATCATCCTTTGATAAGCCGGCCTTTTGGTATCTTTAGCCGAATAACCGTCATCAATATAACTTTCGACGAGGCTGCCCCAGCCAGCCTCCTGACTATTTCGAATTTCAACATATCCTTTTATTCTGTATTTTTGGGAATCCAGGGACCCGTCTACTACCTGCGCCTGCTCTTCAGTGCTAACACGAATGTATGCGCCAATTTTAAGCAACATTCTTGCCTCCCTCCATTGGCTTACTTCTTTTTTGTATTCTCTTTTCACCTAAATGAATGATTTCAGCAAGCATAGCCTGGATTTCTCTTTTTCGATGTTCGACATTTTCAACTTCTACTGCAAAAACTTTTAAAACAATGGGTAAACAATTTTTATTAACTATTTGCCCAACCTGTTGATGTTTTTTTGGCAATTAAGCCCTCCAATTAAATATAATTCTAAATTGGCTTATGACGATTCAGCTCCTCAATTAGTCTTAGTGCCTTCGATTTTGGAATAGAATCCAAATATCGAAGCAAACGAATAGCCAGCTTTCCTGGCCGTCTAAAATCAGTCTCTATGTTCATCATTGTTCGGTAGCCCGACAAACAGAGTAGCTCTGCTAAGTCTTCTCGACTGAGTCCAAGCTTTTCTCGAATATGTTTGACCGTGGCTCCATTCATTTCACGATGTCATCATTGATGACATCCGTTTGCAAGGCCTTTTTCTTCTTTTTTGGACTTTCTTCGAGACCCAGGTGGCGCTGTAAAAGATCCTTTAGATCAGAGGGTACTTTGCCACTTTTCTTGGCTCTGCGCAGAATAGATTCGAGCATTGCCACCTCGTCGAAATTTTCAGATCGAATTTCTCTAATTTCAGAATCAGAATAGGCTTCATTAAAGCGCAGAACAATCCAACTCGCAACTTGAGATCGATTCACTTTTCCACCCTCAAAGCCATCATTCACTCGTTCCGTAATCGTCGCAATCGCTTCTTCAGCCGCCTTTGAAACTGTGATTCGATGTATTTCTTCTGTTTTATTTTCCCCGTCCCCTTTTATATTTAATAATTTATCCAAATTTAATCCTTATTTTGTACCTCCTCCGCCCTTGTCTATACCTCAGCTACTGACCACTTCCCCATAACATCGTGGAGGGGGAGTGGTCAGTAGCGACCAGAGGTTCGACTGA
>JAYVXS010000179.1:0-4671 GCA_043784965.1 Bdellovibrionales bacterium | reverse complement strand
TTGTGAAGATCACTCCAGCCCACGATTTTAATGATTACAATGTTGGCGTAAGACATAAGCTGCCGGTCATTAATTTGTTTAATAAAAATGGCACACTCAATGAAAATACCGGAAAATACAAAGGCCTCAAAGTTCAAGAGGCCCGCAAACAAGTTATTGCGGATCTCAAAGAGCTCGGTCTTCTTCAAAAAGAAGAGGTCTACAAGCATTCAGTAGGATATTGTTCGCGTTCAGGTGCAGTCGTTGAGCCATTATTGAGTGAACAGTGGTTTGTGAGGGTGGCGGCTCTTGCAACTGCGGCCCGGACTGTTGTTGAAACAGGTACAATTCAGTTCGAACCTGAGTCATGGATGAAGATCTATTTGCACTGGATGAGTATAATCGAGGACTGGTGTATTTCTCGTCAATTGTGGTGGGGTCATCGTATCCCGGCATGGACTTGTGAAAATCAACATCTTACGGTGAGCGAAAATGCTCCATCAAAGTGTATGCATTGTACGAGTGTGAAGCTTTCGCAAGATGAAGATGTGCTCGACACTTGGTTTAGTTCTGCACTTTGGCCATTTAGTACGATGGGCTGGCCGCAGGATACCGAAACGCAAAAAACATTCTATCCAACAAATGTTCTGGTTACCGGTCATGATATTATCTTCTTTTGGGTCGCTCGAATGATCATGATGGGGCTTGAATTTAAAAAGGATGTGCCGTTTAGAAAAGTCTATGTTCACGGTCTCATCCGAGATGCCGAGGGCAAGAAAATGTCTAAGTCTTCTGGCAACTCACTTGATCCAGTTGAATTGATAAATGAGTACGGCGCAGATGCTTTGCGATTTACCTTGATGGCCCAAGTTTCAGGTGGCCGAGATCTTAAGTTTTCAGAGTCGCGCTTAGAGGGCTATCGTAATTTCATGAATAAAATCTGGAATGCCACAAGGTTTTCACTTGCAGCACTAGCTGATTTTGAAGTGCCAGCTGAGGGAATAAAGGCTCTGCCAAACGAGGTGGATCTTTCGATTCCAGATAAGTGGATTATATTTCGACAGGCGCAAGTTGCAAAATTAGTTGAAACGGCTCTTGAAGAATATCGTTTCGCCGATGCCGCAAACGCACTCTATGCTTTTGTATGGAATGATTTTTGCGATTGGTATCTTGAGCTCGTCAAGCCGATCATTTATGGGGAGCCGTCAAGCGAACGAACCGCCAGTCAGCTAGTGCTTGCACAAACCCTCAATCGCACGATGAGACTTTTACATCCGTTTACGCCATTCATAACTGAGGAGATTTACCATAAGCTTCCGATTCATGGTGATGCTTTGATTGTGGATCAATTCCCAACCGTGAGAAATGAAAAGATCTGGTACGCCATTGGCAATAAAGAAGCCGCCTTTGAAATGGAATTGGTGAAAGAAGTCATCACCGCGATTCGAAATATTCGCGGCGAAAATCAAATCAAACCAGGTGTTCAACTCAAAGTTCGTCTGGCCCCGCTTGATGATCTTGTGCAGAAAATTTTAGGACACAACAAAGTTGTGATCATGCGACTAGCACGCGTCAGTGATTGTGAAATCGCGGCGCAAGGTAGTTTGCAAAAATGTGCCTTAACCCCAGTGCGTCTGCAAAGTGCTGGCGTTGATGTGATTGTGCCTCTCGAAGGAGTGGTGGATATAGAAGAGGAAGTAAAACGAATTCATAAGAATGTTGAAAAGATTCAAAAAGATATCGCAATGTTAGCAGCAAAGCTCAATAATGAAAATTATGTGAAAAATGCACCTGAAGACATTGTTGCAGCAGATAAAGTTTTGATCGAACAGTTCAAGGCCCAGGTTTTAAAACTTCAAGATTCATTGAGTCGTCTGCAATAAAGTGTTGCGTGGAGCAGAAGCTACTTCAATAAGCCAATTTCGCGTAATCGTTGCATTAAAAAATCTTGCGACGAGATATCTGGATATTTAGCGCCAGAGCCTACGCAAGATGGCAAGCAGCTAAGCATTGCATCTGGATTTGGGTGAATGAAAAAAGGCATTGAATAGCGACTGGTTTTTGAATCAGCAGGATTAACTACCCGATGCGTGGTTGACGGAATCACATCGTTAGTCAACCGAGCCAACATATCTCCGGCATCGACAATCAAAGAGTTTGGATCTGATGCAATATCGAGCCATGTGCCATCATGATCTTTAAGCTGCAGCCCACTTGCGGTTGCACTAACTAAGATTGTGATGAAATTAATATCTTCGTGAGCCGCTGCCCGAATACTTCGTGGATCAGCGCCCTCTGAGATTGGTGGATAATGTAGTAAGCGTAAAATAGAATTGCCGTCATTAGCCATCGAGCTTAAAAAACCGTTTGGGACCTCGAGTGGTGCTGCAAGAGCCTCAAGCATTGCCAAACCAGTCTCATCGAGTGCTTGATAAATTTTTGAAAAAACCGCTTTGAATTCTGCCACTTCAGTTGGCCAAACATTTTCAAAATAAAACCTTTCATAGCGATGGCCCTTGGTGATTTCGCGGCCAATATGCCAAAACTCTTTCAAATCTGCGATTGGATTATTTTTTGCGTGCTCAGTGCCGAAGGGAGTATAACCACGTTGAAAGCCATCATTGAAAAGAGCATATTTATTTTTACTTTCAACTGACAGAGCAAAAATCTCCTGCATGAGTTCATAAGCACGCTTAAGTAGGCTGACGTCAACATTGTGATCTTTTAATACGATAAATCCATAATCCTTGAGCCCAACAAAAAATTGTTCGACGAAGCGTGCTCGTTCGGTTGCTCCACCTGAAAGATAGGTATTGAGGCTCAGTTCGGGAACCTTGCGCGGTGCTAAAGTTGTCTTGTCGCTTGTATTTAAAGTCATTTCCATAGATTCCCCTTTTAACGTCGAGCTCGCAATTTCATCTAAATGACTCGAGTCCCGACACTTTTACTGGAGCTCCTGACCATTTATCAAGCAATTTTATTTTTTGAAATCTGCAATTAGATCAGTTACGAAGGCCACGCCATTTCGCATTTGAAAAACGACATTGAAATCCTCAAGACAAAAACCATACTCACTCATGTAAGGGTCTGGATTCTCTGATGTTCCTTTGTAGAAATTGGGACGAGGATCGAGCTCGAGAGTCTGCTGAATCAGCGACTTCAAAGCTTCGGGCGAATGATACTTTGATTTTTGTGCATAATTTGCAAGTTTTGATAGTGCAAGATCTTCAAATTCAACGGCGATTTTTTCAAGGGGTTTAGTTTCTACCCAAGCCTCGTTTGCATCTGCAATCGAGTCAAAGCGAGGAAGATATGGCTTGATATCGAGAATCGGCGTCCCTTCAATGAAGTCAACACCGCCCACAATCAGGTCGCAGCCTTTAATTTCAAGGATCTTAACGACTGATAGGCCAATGGGATTGGGCCGATGGGGTGACCTTGAGGCAAATACTCCGATTTTCTCACCATTCAATCTTGGCGGATGAATCTTATTTTTAATAGTTTTGTTGGTATTTTGATGAAATACAAAAACCACCCAAAGATGAGAAAAACCTTCAAGGCCCTCAAGAGCACCTTGAAATTCAGGCTTTATAATGATGCGAGCCTGGGCTAGCGGGACAAGACCAGGCTGCCTTGGCGTACCAAAACGTTCTTTAAAACAAGATTCGGCTGTACCAATGCATTTAAAGTTAAAATTCATCTAAAATTTCAACTATGCGATAAGTAAAAGAGAGAAGAGTTTTAGTATAAGAGCAACAGCGAAAATATAAGACACCGTCTTCATAGCAAATTCCTTAAGAGAGCTTGGGTCAAGATTGAGTCGAGATTGAGTCGAGATTGAGCCGAGATTTGGCATGAGTAGATAATCGAGATATATTTGGCTGGCAAATAAATAGTTAAGAAATGTGTTTTTTACGTATTTTAGCTTAGGAGAAAAGAGTCTTCATCAATCAACCTGCAATATATCAAGATCTTTTTGCTTAATTTTTCTTAAGACCTCTGGAATGCACTTCAGAATGGCGCTCTCAAGCGCGCCAATAAGATCACTTTTATAGTCTGGGCGACGTGAGACTAAGCCAATTTGCCTAGCAGGTATGGGTCTTTCAAATGAAACTAATTCTACATTCACACCAATTGGCTCAGTAGCTAAATACGGCAATAATGTATAACCTCCAAACGAATTTACAAGGTTTTTTAGGGTCTCAAGACTGCCGCTTTCGAACTGATACCTTCGTTTCAAGTTTTTTTTGTGTTTTAGCGAACAAACATCAAGTATTTGATGGCGGAGGCAATGCCCTTCTTCTAATAACCAAATGTCCTCGGCCTTAAGTTCTGAATATTTGACTCGCTTGAATTTACTTAAGCTATGGTTCTTTTCACAAAGCACCGAAAAAGGCTCCCAATAGAGATGGCGCTCATGGATTTTAGGTATTTTCAATGGCGTAGCAAGTAGCCCAATCTCAATCTCATCATCATTTAGAGCCTCGACAATTTTGTGAGTCTGCATTTCAAAAATTCTGAGTTGAAGCTCCGGATATAGCTCCTCTAATATTGGAAGTAGTCTTGGCAGCAAATAGGGTGCAACAGTAGGAATAATTCCGACAATCAGTTCGCCTTGTATTTTACCATTACTCGCTCCCTGCACTATAGTTTCGAGTTTTTTTGCCTCATGAACAACTGTTTGCATTTGTT
>JAYVXS010000178.1:0-14535 GCA_043784965.1 Bdellovibrionales bacterium | reverse complement strand
CTGGCGTTTTCGAGACCTTTTCATTGCGACAACCTGCTTTGAGGTTGCCTCACTCTAAGCCTCACTCTAAGGTCTCTCAAGCGCCAGGCCAGTCTGCGCATCGACGATTTCACGACGAAACTGATGAACTATCCGGGCTAGTGTTGGCGGCTCTTTACGATGTCCTGGATCTTATCTATAGGCAAAAAATGGCTATTTTTAAACTCATGTCCAACCCAATAGGGGATGAGGCCCTGGCTATAGGCTGGTTCAATCTCAGTGCCTTCGCTCGTCTCATAAACCGCCTGACATCCCATTTGGGTCGCTAATTGTCGAGCCCGTTGAAACATGACCACTCCGCCATTTTTTTTGCGCTCCGAAGTCTTATAGGGCAGGATCACCCGGCCCCAAAACTTTAAATTTGCATCGTCTTTTGGGCTTGTTCGGTTTTCAAATGTTCCAAAAAAAGTCCAGTTGAATTTGGGTCCAATCCAGCTGGATTTATCACTTGCATAAATACCTTCAGTGAAATTAAGCAGACGTTTGAATTTCGCAGTGTGAAAGTCACGGATCTTCAAAACATCAGGCTGATCGCTCCCCCAATTCTCAGGCACATCGGTGATGAGACCAAGAGGGTAGCCATGTTCATTTAGTAATTGCAAATGCTCGAGTGCCCCTGGCTTAATAAACATTGGATTGAAATCATGACTATTGGTATCGATTAAAGTTTCACCAAGATCGAAAAAAATAAAGGCTTTTGCACATTCGTTTGCAGTCACCGTATGAAATCCAAATTGCAATGCTAAAAACACCAGAGCTACTGATAAATTGAGTAGGAGAAAATTAAGTGATCTATGTGCCATTTATGTTCACCTTTGGGCAAAACAAAAACACGAAATCTTGCAAAAAGAAAGTCTAAAGACTATGCTTTCTCAGATGAAACTAGGCAGAACCAGAAGGTAAACTAATGAAAATCAAGACTCAGCTCACTACATTCGCCTTCGTATTGCTTGCTT
Source organism: Bdellovibrionales bacterium (assembly GCA_043784965.1). Taxonomy (GTDB): domain Bacteria; phylum Bdellovibrionota; class Bdellovibrionia; order Bdellovibrionales; family JAMPXM01; genus JAYTQQ01. The sequence continues at coordinate 13,540 of JAYVXS010000178.1, read as the reverse complement.
TTTTTAAGCTAAATGCCGCGGCGAAACTAAAAGCTCCATCGATGACTGAAATAATCGCAGCATCAAAACCGTCGGATTGGCGAGAGCTAGATCCAGCCAATACGCTTTATATGGAGCTCGCCAGCGGGCGGATTATCATTGAACTGGCTCCTCAGTTTGCACCAAAACACGTCGAAAATGTAAAGGCACTTGCTCGAGAAAAATATTGGGATGATCTAGCTATAGTTCGCTCCCAAGACAATTATGTAGTGCAATGGGCTGATCCCAATTCCGAGAAGCCATTCATTTTGTAATTCTCAAGATTTAGAATGTCCATTGCCCCTAGTCTTAGGCATGGGTATTGATGCGCCCAATTTGTCAGTGGCACTCAATAACTCCTTTGCCTTTGGTGGGACCAATGCCGTGCTCGCATTTCGTAGGGCAGGTCTTTAGTGTTAAAGAATTGACTTAAAATATTCAAACTTATTAACTTCTTCTTTAACTATTCATGAAATAAGTTTAACCAAAGAAAACCCTCAGATTTAGGCAGCAAATGACCGAACAAATCAGAGTGATTTCACTCGTCATTTTATTCATTTTATCCTTATCATGTTCAGGCTATTCGAGCCCTCTTGATGCTCAGTTGAGAAGCTCAACGACGGGGCTAAATCAGCTGCAAAATAAACAGCCGGCTTGCCCTGCTGTGGCGCTAAAAAAAAATAGTGGCTGCCCAAATGTTATTGGTGAAATGATTGAGCAAGATCGCAGTGATTCTAATTTTGGAATGTTCAAAAGTATTTATCCAATTTGTCGTAAAAATTTATCTCGTGATGATAAAGCACAGACCTTTCCTTCTGCAATTGATCTGGCTCAGCATTTTGAAAAATACCAGGGTGCAAGTTTGGGTCCGGTGGTGCAAAGTCAAATTCGCAGATGCCTTCAGGGTAGCGAAAAAGACTCCAAAGAAATTCTTGCTAAATACTATTATAATTTTTCAAGAGTCGAGACCTCGCAGGTCGCAGCGGTGCAAGAAATGGCGAGCATTGATCAAATGCTTGGACAAGATATTTTGTCAGGATTTAAATGTGATAAGGCTTCATTTGCCTCTATCCAAAAAAACTGTGAAACAATAAAGAAAAGCTGTAGCAAAAATTCTGGCGGCCTGCAGGCGCTGGTCGACAAGACCATTGAAGCGAAAAATGACATTGCCGAGATCGAAGCTCATCAGGCAGCACTTCAAGATCAACTTTTTAGAATGGATAGACGAAGTCGCGTTGGTGCTGAAGCCGCAAAACTTCGTGAACAAATTTCAGCTGCTGATTTTGCGATCTCACTTATCAGTTCAAGAGTGTCTTGGAGCAGCGGGAGCGAATATCAAAAAAGAATCAAAAATGGTCAAAACGAAGTCGATGCCATAAAAGCCCAACTTCTTGATAACAGAAAAGCACTAGAACTCAAATATGGTAATGGCGAAGTCGCCAATATGTGTCTTTCAGGGGCAATGTCGAAGAGTTGCACGGCTGAACGGGTGCGAAATTATATTGATAAGACGCCTATTCCGCCAGATTCACTTGATTTCAAAAAAGGTGATAGCAAAGAAAAAGCCCTGGGTGCTTACGAATACATGAGATTTGAACAATGTGTGCATGATGGCACGACCGACCGCCTTGCGCCCACCTCGACATTCAATCACGCATTTTTTGATGCCGGATTGGCTATTGCAACTCTTGGTTTGGGTGCAGTTTATATGGCGCCGAAATTATTAGTTTCGGCAAGAGGAGTGATGATCGCCAAGTATGCCAGACTTGCAGATCAAGGCTTCAATGCCACAATTCTAGGGAAGGGCGTCGCAAAGGCTGCGCTCGAATGTTCTTCATCTGAAAAAGATATTTCGCTCTCGCCTGCAAAGCTTGGCCAATGTAGCATCGAAAATGTTTATCAGGGTTCGCAAGCTCTTGAAAAATACGATAGCTGTGTCTCAGCAGTTGTTTGGGCCGCGGTGGACGGTACTCCCTTTGCTGGTGGAGTTCTGCAGAAATGGGCAAGAGCCAGGCAAAATATGAATAGTGCTGAAGAGGCTGCCGCTCTGGTGGCTGCCAAAAGGCCACAGACAGAAATTCTTGATGCGGCTAAAAAAATCAATGACCGAACCGATGGTGGCGCGGGACGCCTTCAATTTGCAGAAAAAACCTTGGGTCGCAAATTGAGTCGCGATGAAAAAGATTGGATTTTAGCAGGTCATAATAAACATAGCGATAAGGCATACAAAACCGGAGACGGACCGGCTCATGAAGAACTATCTAATGCTGATTTAAAAGACAAATTAAAAGGCCGCCCCAAGACGATGACCCCTGCTGAAACCCGCAAACTTATTGTAAGTGGTGCGCTCGGCGGCGACGGCCTGCCAGGAGCTGCCGCAGACGCAACAGCAGTAGGGGCTGCGGCTGGTAAATATTCAGATCTTGATCCTGTTAAAAAAGCTGAGTTTATAGCTCATATGAAAAAAATGTCGCCTCAAGAGGCTGCTCAGCACTCGAATCTTCCGGATCGAGTGCGAGCTGAGCTCATGAAAGAGAAGCCTGATTTTGATGAGGCGAGAAGAACAACGGCGAGTTCTTTGCGATCGAGTTTTGATAATTTTTATAGAGCCTCGGGTACTGACAAGATATCTTATCTCAACCGCATTGAGCAAGATGCGGCTTTGCTTGGCATTCAATCTCGAAATAGTAATACGATGATGGCCAAATCAAAAGAGATTTATCTCAATGCTCTAAGAGAGAAAATGAAAATTGAAGTAAAGGGTGATCCGGCCAAAGCAAAAATATGGTTAGAAAATTATTTTGCAGTTAAAAAATCGAGTCTTGCAAAAGGTGTTGATGGCGAAGCCGATCGATGGGCGGCACAAACCATTAATGAGGCACTTGAAAATGCCAAAGTGAATCCAAAGGACCTCGTTTTAGACCCAGGCTCGCCTTTTCGTTCGATGCCCCTAGATGATGCAGTAAAAGTTGGAAAACGTGATACCGACGCTGCGATTCTTGAGGCGAAGGCTGTTCTTCAAGAGCCTGCCTCAATGAGGCCTGAGGCTTCTGGCGCCACGACAGTTCAATCGGGCGGGGCGCAAGCAACTCAGGCGGTGAGTGTTACGGTAAATCCTCGTGTTGTAATTAAGCGAACCTCTTGGGATACCGACGAAATTCTTTTTAATCGTCGAGTCGACCACGCCGCGCAATTTCATGCATGGTCTGGGGGTGAAACTCTAACTAATGCCCAGTCGGAGTTTCTGTTTTACAAAGTCAAAACTTATTCAAGTACCAGTGGCTACCAGTTCGCTGAGGATATGAGAAAGCTAGGTTTTTCAGATGAGCAAACCACCTTACTTAGACTAGGAAAATTTGAGGTAGGGCCCAATAAGGAGTTTATAGTTAAACCCATATCACCCGAAATGAAGAAAAAGGTCTGGTCCAACTTTGAAAGAGATATATTTATCAATGTACCTGAAGGCCCGTTAAGTCTTGTGCAAGCGCAAAAAATTGCGACCGAAGGCTTTGGCTTACAAAAATTTGATGCAGATCGAGTTCGAGACGCAATGGTTACCAAAATGAATGATTTGATTGGGCATCAAAATAATCTGACAGAAAAAATAAAAGCCTCAAAGACGCAAGAAGAAGTAGCTAGCTTTTCTGAGGCCAGGAAGGCACACGCAGCTCAGTGTCGAAAGATATTAAGCGTATTTTTAGATACCAAAATTTTTCTTCTTGATGATAGAATGAAAAGTTACAAAGAGGCGGTATCGTCCGGAAATTGTAGTTATAAGTAGACCCAATTTTTTTGTAAACAGGAGCCAGCTCATATATGGCCGCACCAATCTTTCCAAACTGTAGCTATCTGCTTGCTATTGGGACTTCATCAGAGCTTGTTCGTCGTCTTGAAGCTTCAAGTGTTCAAAATCAATGTCGAAGTTTTTTGTGTCGCACGCTTGATGAATTTAAAGGGGTTCGAAAAGTTACCGAATCCATCATTGGGATCATCGTCAACTATGATGATTTTACTAAAGCCGAAAAGCGTGAGATTCAAGAGTTTCTAAAAACCGACTTTCCGGAGTCCAAGCTTGTACCAATTTTGGCTCTCGGCATTTTAGAGAATGATTTAAGTGAAGAGTTACCTACCTTCTATTTCGATGTTAAAAAATCTCCAGTAGACGATCAAGCCTGGGAGGATACCTTTGATGACTTTATTGACAAGATGACCCCGCAAGGTCTTGATCGTATGTTATTGCATGCACTAAATGTAGTTCTGCCGAGTTTTTTTCCTGGGGTTGGAAGTTTCTCTCTTGGTAAACAAGCTCTAAAAGGTTTTGATTTTCAACTGAATTATTCATTGTCTGCCGGGGATATCGTTGGCTTGTGTTCGGTGCGAATCAAATGGCAGGCCATATTGGCCCTTGTTCCGCCAGACAAAAAAGAAAAAGCCTGGGATATTTTAAAAGAATCTTTTAACCAAGCCATCGGTGTGATCATTCAAAATATCGTTAAACTTGGGATCGACATGAAGTTGGGCCTTCCGACAGTTTTTGATTTAGCACGCGTGCCCTATGTGCAAACAATGAAATTTTACCCTTCAGTGCATGTCATCGATAGTACTGAAACCTTTGCTTGCAGCGTGGGCTTTTATCACCTGACTCATCAGAGCCTATTTGATTTATCAACAAGTGACCCGACAAGAAATTCAGAAGAGATAGAGTTCTTATGAGTGAAGACGAAGCAAATAAAGAGCTTGAAGATTTTTTTACCATTGAGGTGGATCGGCTCGAGATCGGCACCGAAATCCCATTTGATTGCTTTATGTATTTAGAAAAAAATCAAAAGGTTTTGCATTGGTTGCGCGAAGGGTCAGTTTTCGGACCCGAAAAAAAAGAAAAGATCATGCAGCTCGGAAGTTTTCAATTCTTGGTTAAGAAAACCCAGAAAGAAAATTATGTGACGTATCTGCGAAAAGCAGAAACAGAAATGGATGCCCAAGGGCAAGCCAAAGCTAAGCTTTTAGATGTCGAATTACCCAGAGTTTTTGGCAAAGTAAAAATAAAACTTGAGGCGCCAAAGCCCAATTTGAGTTCGAATAATCCGGCAGCTCATTCGACAAGAGTAAAAGTCGATGCCGAATTTCTCAATATTGTCATCACTTCAACAGTTCTTGTATTCAACGATCTTTGTGGGGTAGCGGTTAATCTTAAGTCTTCAACTAAGCGGCAAATCAATGCCCCGAGTTCGTTGCAAGTTGATGTGGCATCATTCATTGCACTTTCAAGTCAGAGCATACGCGGGACGGTGGGTTTGTGTTTTCCGGAGCAAACATATCTCTATTTATTAAATCAAGCTACAGGTCTTGAATTTAACAAGGTTACTTCTGATATTGCCATGGGTGCCGGCGAATTCATGTATCAGATCTTCGAAACGGCCAGGCCCAATTTTATTGAGCGCGGCTACGCGGTAGATCGAGCGGTACCCTCTTTGGTTGCCGGTCGCAATCTTTCAGTCCCTCATGTGATGCCAGATCCTGGATTTAGCGTTCTCTTCGACTCACCAGGTGGACCATTTCAGTTCGAAATCGGCATTAAAACCGGTGCTTAAGTAGTTTGATTCACATTACCAATATAAGCGGCCAGTTTTCATATAAATAAATCCTTGAGGTCCTCGACATTAAGATTCTTAAGCAAACTGGCATCGCCCGAAATGATGGCCTTGGCTAAGTTTTTCTTTTTTTCTTGCAGAGCTAATATTTTTTCTTCAACAGTGTCTTTGGCAATAATTTTATAGGCAAATACTTTTTTAGTTTGTCCAATACGATGAGTGCGATCAATTGCCTGCGATTCGGCCGCAGGATTCCACCATGGGTCTAAAATAAAGACATAGTCAGCCGCGGTAAGGTTGAGTCCTACTCCGCCTGCTTTCAAACTTAAAAGAAAAACCTGACATTTTTTATTGGTTTGAAAATTCGATACACGCTCTTCGCGATTAAAGGTTTTGCCATCTAAATATTCAAATTCGATGCCGCGTTTTTCAAGCTCCTTGGCAAAAAGCCCAAGTAATGTGGTAAACTGCGAGAAAATAAGTGCCTTATGGCCGTCTTTAATCACATTATCAAGCTGTTCGGTCACCAAATCAAATTTAGTCGAAGTGCCTTCTTTGTAGTTTTTGTTGAGAAGGCCCTGGTGGCAGGCGGCCTGTCTCAGCCGTAGAAGTGCTTCAAGAACCTCAATTTTAGATTTGGCCAAGCCCTTTTCTTCAATTTTGCCTGAGAGCTGAGTCCAATAAAAGGATTTAAGCTCATCATACTTAAGCCTTTCATTTACCGAAAGTTCGCAATATAAAACTTGCTCTGATTTTTCAGGTAAATCTTTAAGAACCTGATCTTTGGTGCGGCGTAAAATAAAGGGTGCAAGGGCTCGAGCCAGTCGCTGAATGGTATCAGGATCAGCTTCTTTGACCCAGCGCTGGGCCTGAGCCTCAGTGACCAGCCCTGGCGTTACCACTGAGAGAATAGAAAACAGATCCATGAGTGAGTTCTCAACCGGCGTACCAGTTAGAGCAAATTTCTTCTCAGCAGAAATTAGCTTTGCTGCCATAGTAATTTGCGATTGTGAATTTTTAAGATTATGCGCTTCATCTAAAATGAGGTATTGAAATTTAATATTTTGAAAATCTTCGATATCATTTCTCAAGGTCTGATAAGTTGAGAGAATAATGTCATACTTCGGAATTTGCTTAAGTAGAGTCTGTCTGCTGCCGCCAGCATAAACCAGTACTTTGAGATGCGGCGTGAATTTCGCGGCTTCATTTTGCCAGTTGAAAATCAAACTCTTGGGGGCGAGTACTAAATTGGGCAGCTTTGATTTCTTGTTGGCGAGGAGTGCTAGTACTTGAATGGTTTTGCCAAGCCCCATATCGTCTGCCAAAACGCCGCCGATTTCATGTTTGGCTATCGTCAAGAGCCAGGACAGGCCAATTTTTTGATAATCTCTTAGATGTCCCTGTAGGTTGGGGCTCGCTTCATCTGGATTTAAATCTTTCAAATCAGAGATGATATTTTTTAAGCTCTTAAATTTTAAATCTGAAGTGAACTTAATATTTTCATCTAGACTTGCAGTTAAAAATAAAGCCTGAACCTTACTGAGTCTGAGTCCCTCATCAGTGGCTTTTGCAAGGCCAACAAAGGGCGCCAATTTGTTCAGCCACTCCTCAGGCAAAATACCTAAAGAGCCATCATCGAGCGTAATCATTCTTTCGCCGGTTTTTAGGGCCTGAAGTAGCTGTGGGAGTCGCAGTAATTTTTGGTCAAATTTAATGTCGGCATTGACATCAAACCAGTCGGTACCAGAGGTGATATTGATCTGATAATTGCTTCCTTGGTGGACCCTTTGGTCTTTGGCAAAAACCTTCCATCCCAGGGCTAGAGTTTTTTCAACGGCGCCTAAAAATTCGCCGCTGGTAAAGTATGCATGAATCGAAAGGTCTTCAGATTCAATCAGACTCATTTCTTTTACCAGCTGTAGGCACTTCTTTTCGAAGTCAAGATCACGAATAATTTTTTCACGTTTTGAAATTTGATAGATTTGACGACCGCTATTTGGCTCGACTATTTCGCCTTCATAATTGAAGGCAAGTCTTGCCGCAAAAGATCCTCTGTTTTTACTGGGTTCAAATGATATTTGCGGAAAGGGCTGAATGCCCAGTTTTTCAATCATTTGAATTTCTGGCGGTAGTTCAATAGAAATTTTTGAATTGGATTGATTCCAAAAATAATCAAGAAATGACTCGAGCTCATTTTCAACAAGGGGCAAGGGTCTTGATTTAACAAGTTCATACCAAGTTTTATGTTCGCTGAGGTCTGATCTTGCGATTGAGCCTTCAAAAAATGCAAAGTGCTCCAGATGGCCGGTGACTTTGTCGACGCTTCTGGTTTGGCCTTGATCGCTGACTAATTCGCCAAACAAGAGGTAGCCAGTCTCTGATTTTTTCAAATTAATTTGAAAACTCCAAAGTTCCCTTTCGTATTGAATGGGATGGAGATTCGGACTGTCATAAAATCCATAGTAGCGCGCATTCTCGCCCTTGAGCTGATAGAGCTTGCCGGCATCTGAAATTTTTCGCAAAATAGCGTCGGCATGGCCGAGAGTTAGAGTCAGGCTGTTCACTTTTGAGGTTGAAGATGCGCCACTATAAAAAGTTGTGATGAATTCAGTTCGGCCGATGAGATCCCAGAGAAATTCTCTTTCTTCTGGAGCTTCATAAAATTGAATTTTATTTTGGCTGAGCTCTGCCACCTTCAATGCACCAAGTGCGCCTTTTTTGAGTCGCATCTGAACATAGAGGTGGAGTTGAATTTGATTGCGATCAATACTGCTTGGGATATTAATCGCATAAACTCCTACTCGAGGGCTTGCGTTACGATCTTGCGCTGGATTCTTCACGGCTTTGCCAGTTTTATAAGTTAGGTCTCGATCGATCTTACGCTGAACCTGCTCAAGGATCTCTTGCCATCTGGGTTGTGAGTGTACTTCAGTATCTAATACATTTTGAGCGGCGACATTTCGCGTTCCCTTAAATTCGCCCATAAGACGCGGCAAAATGTTCAGGCGATCTATTTCTAAAATGGATGCCCAAAGATGTTTGCAATTAAAATTATCTTCAAAATATGGGCACGTGCAGTCGAGCCTAAAATTTTCTAAAATCTTATCATATTGAATTTTTGTCTCATATTGGTTTGATCCATCTACTTTGAAATGTGCGGAACTTTCACCATCTTTTGCATGACGAACTCGACCTTCTAGAAAATAGTCTTTGCCGCGGACCCGAATAGAGGAATCGAAGTCGTTTTTGAGCAAATCTGCGATTTTTAGTTCTGGTGTCACGAGCTTCCTTCAAATATGAGGGCAATTGGTTAAAGTCATACAAATGACCTAAGTAGTCTAGTAAAATTTTGCTAAGCTTCGGGTAGAGGCCGGATTCAAAATCAAAAAAATGAATGTTTAGACTCCTAATCCTTGAGCTTTTTAAACATTGACATAAAGTTTGTAAAACTGAAAAAATCGCTTTAGGCTTATGTGCCCGGAGGACACTTATATGAAATACATCTTATCCGCATTTACTTTATGTCTTGTTTTAAGTCTGGCTTTATGTCTTGTTTTAAGTCTGGCTTTAGGTCTGGCTTTAGGTCTGGCTTTAGGTCTGGGGCAATCCTGAGCTACTGCGCGTGCCCGAGCTTTTATTGGTGCTTGGCGGTTCGGAATCAGCACATTCGCCAAGTGTAAAATTTGAAATAACTAAGCCTAAAAGCAAATATTTTTTCAAACGCATTTGACTCCACCAGAATTCACTATCGATAATATGTATATCATTTACATATTATGTTAGTACCATTCGTGAGGGATTTAAAGGTCAACCAGCTAATTTAAACTAAATATATGAATTTATTAGGATAAATAGGCATATGAAACTCACCCAATTTACCGATTATTCGCTCAGAGTTCTGCTTTATTTGGCCACTAAAAATGATCGTGCAACGGTCGCAGAAATTTCTGAGAATTTCAAAGTTTCAAGAAATCATCTAGTAAAAGTCGTGCACCAACTTGCGAAAAAAAGACTAATTCGTTCGCTAAAAGGTAAGGCTGGAGGTCTCTATCTCGAAGCCGCGGTTTTAAAAATGAAAATCGGCGATATTGCAATGCTGACGGAACCAAATTTTCACCTTGTAGAATGTTTCAATCCTGAGAAAAATACCTGTCCCATTGCGGGAATCTGCGCACTCGAGACAAGTCTTCACCAGGCATTTACAAGTTTTATAGAGAGCCTCAATCGTCAGACTCTTGGCGATTTAATAAAGTCGCCGACAACCGCTGCGCGTAAAAAGATTCTTAGAATTTAAACTTCCAGAATTGCTTTGAATAGGGCTGAAAATGCCTGATCGCTAAATGGCGTGCGATGGCTAGCCTTGATCATTCAAGATTTAATATTTCAAGGTTTGCTAAACTCCTTCAGCGACCAGGTGTAAATTTTTAGTTTTTTACGAAAATCCCAAATTTCAATTTTATATCTATCCATAGCAATGAGTTGGTTGGCCTCTTGAAGAAAGTGAACGCTGATCACTTCGCCAGAAAAGCCTTGTAGTTTGGCAAGCTCAGTTCCGTGTTCTAGATCCCATACGTTCACCTCATTGCCGCTACCCACTCCCAACAGTTTTTTGTCGTTTGAAATGCTATGGCTATATACCGATTGCAGGCTTTCTCCCTTCGGAAATTCAAGAACTACTTTTTTTTCTTCAAGATTCAAAATCTGAATTTTGCTGCTGGCAATTAAAGCTCGGCTGTCAGATAAAAACTCGGCTGCGATATGGCCGCCAGCCCCTTTGCTAAAAGCTGGGCTCCAAATTAATTTTGCCAATTTTACGTTCCAAAATTGAACCGGATTGGTTTGCTGATGTGCGGTTAATAAAATGAGCTTTTTCGCTGGAGAAAGATCTCCAGAATAAACGGGAAAGCTCTGATAAGAGATCGGCAATTTCAGAGAATAGTTGAGCGTTTGATTTAAGCTAGCAACGCCAACCTCATTTTGGTTTGTCAGTATAAGTTTGCCGTCGCTGAGCAGATGCACCTGAGCGTAAGCACCATTTTCGCTCAAAATTCTAGGCGCGGCTTTGGTTAAGAGGTTCCAGATTAGGATTTGGGAGGGGTAGTGCACAGCAATAACTTCATTTTTAGAAATAAAAATTGGCTCAAGCAGGCGTTCTTTTTTTAATGAAATGAAATTAAGTTTTTCAATTTGTTTTTTATTATTTAGCTGAATTCGATACACCGCGGGTGATGAGCTCTTGGTAATAGAGCCGGCACTTGCTTCAGCCTCTAGGCCCGTATCGGTGACAATGAAGGCATGCCCATCCGGAGACAATGATAGTGACGATAACATATTAGTTGGAACGGCACGATCTCTGGACTTTGCGCCACTCGGAAATAGAAGGTAAAAGAACAGAAAAATTAAAAGTAAATATTTCATTTTTACCCTTTATGATAATATAAATTATTCAGCCCCTATGTCGGGTCTGTAAGTCACCGATTCGGCAATTTGCTTAAAAATAGAAAACTAGAAAGTATTCACAAATGCCTGAAGACTTTCTTTGCCTCCCAAAATTCTCAATAATCGATCTGTCAGTTCTAGTTTTTTATTTTCTTCAGAAAGATCATACAGCGAAGCTACAAAAGGTAGGCCCACGGTATACGGAAATAAATTACCGCTACTTTCATTGCCTGGCCGGTAAACCATTTCAACCGCCTGCTCTGTGACAAAAAGGCTCAAAGCAGAAGGATAGTTTAGGCTGTCGCCCGCCTGACGTAATACAGTTTCGGCTAGATATTCAGCCATGCCTTCGATCACCAAAGCTGTCTCCGCAGAGGTAACTTGAACATCAAGTCCCAAAGAATTTCCGCGAAGATCCTGCATCACATGACTGAGCTCGTGTGTTAAGATTGCGGGAACCTCTAAATTTTTGAAAAGAGGATAATCGAATGGGCTCCCTTTGGCTAGAGCTTCATCATCTAGAAGGATGATGTGATGATCGGCCAGCTTCGGATCAATAGTCGTCAGACCGCGAAAATAAACTTCTCCGCCATAGCCCAATTCATGAACTGCATTTTTAAAATCGCTGGTACTTAAAAGTCTAATTTGCGTAGTGGCAAGGGCCAGAGAAGCTTGAATCTGATATTTTTGCGCAAGGAGTTCGGCAATGGTTTTGCCATTAAAAAGAGCCGCTTTAAAAACATAAGCCTTAACAAAAACCTGATGCGAAAATACGTCCTGTTGGTCCCAAGCTTTTGAAAGAATAGCTTCGGCTTGTGGACAATTTGGAGCACACTGGGATTGATCTTCATTAAGAACAGTTTGAATTGCAGCTGACATTATTTGCTTCGCTGAAAGCGTAGGAAAAATGATGTCGCGGGTCAGCGCGCTTCGAAACCAGTCACCCCAAAGGTTTACGCCTTGAGCCTCAAGAGACTTATGGACTAGGCTTCGTGCGCCAACCCATGAGCTTTTTTTAATGCGCTTTAAAAAAGATTTTTGTAGTCTATCAGGTGCTTGTAGGCGAATGCCGTTAAAAAAACCACCATGAGTTATTCGCGCGAAAAAAGAAGAAAATATTTCGTCAGCTCGTGGCGAATCATCATACATCTGTGCGTGAATCAGGGGAGTATAAATCAGTAGAGCCCAAGTTAAAATGAACAGCTGGAAAAACTTTTTTAATCTAATTGATTTCATTGAATTAGCCTCCGGCGACCAAGAAGTTAATTCAAGGGCATATAGGTCGTCAAGGGAGCGTGGCAGCATGATAATGCGTTTTTGTGCAGGCACTTGGCAAGCCAGACTAGCGAAGCGGCGATTGCAACAGAAATCTGATGAAATATCCGGGCTAGCCCAGCAAGTTCACGCGGAGAAGTTTTGGCCTGAGAAAAAAAGCGGGCTTTGACCGAAATAGAAGTTAGCCTTTGATAGTTCATCACTTGCGCTTTTCTTCCTTTAAAAATTCAAGTTTTTTCTCAGCAGAGACGGCGCGCTCTAGGTAAGATTTAATCTCCTCATCTTTTTCTTTGAGTTGAGTTTTCAGAAGTTTGATTTCGCCGTTTTGACTTTGAAGATCGCGAGCCTTTGTTTGAGCGAATCTGAAGAAACATTCTACAAATATCAGCCCCATTGAGCGGTCCCATGTGCACGGCAAATCCAATGATTCGTCTAGAAAACTGATCCATTACAAGCATTACCCCTGAGTTCAATGGGAGTTTGAAGAGAGATGCTTTCACAACAAAACATGTCGAGTGACCATAAAGTGTCCTTTACATTTCCAATTACATTTCCAATTACATTTCCAATTACATTTAAGCAGGACGGACCGCCTCCGCCAACGGGGGCGAGGTAATACTTCCTCAATATTCGCCTTATTGTTTGCTCGCTTATATTATTGCCTGTCAATTGAGATACAAGTAGAGCAATTCTTGGGCAGCCATATTTTGGATTCTTTTGTTTGATTTCAACAATGAGTTTAACCTGGATTTTGCGTTTGAAATTCATAACTAATGAAACAGTTACCCATGGCTAGTCTTAAGACTTTGGCCACAAAATAATTAATCCTGATGCGGTTCTTATGGTTTATTTATTTTTTAAATTTGAGCCCTCCAAAGGCATTGCATTTGGAATAATTATATCAATTTGCTCAATTATCCATCGTATTTTAGCCTTCAAACTGGCTGATCTTACGGCCATTCGAAGCACAATATTTTTACCGTCGCGACCCAGAACTGCGGGTATCATAAAGTACTTCATTCGAAGAGTATGCAATGTCATTTTGGACTCTTCTTCTGATAAAAATCTCTGTGAAAAAATTTCCATTAAATTATAAAATAGAGCTCTGAATGTCATAGCGGCAGAACGAAGGCCAATGTGCTTCGCTACCGCCAAAGGTACGCTCTCAAGATCTGGCAAGCGCTGAGAAACAGATGCTTGCTCAGCACCGGAACTCA
>JAYVXS010000177.1:0-4680 GCA_043784965.1 Bdellovibrionales bacterium | reverse complement strand
CATTCAAAAACAGGTTCCACAATCGAGTTGAAAACTCGACGAGGACTGTTTGAGCTTTTTGAATGTACAAGAAGGTAAATTGGTGCGGACGGCAGGATTCGAACCTGCGACCACCAGATTCGTAGTCTGGTACTCTATCCAGCTGAGCTACGACCGCACATAGAGTTAGATGCAGTGTTTTAAGATGAAAGTCCTGACAAAATCAAGAAGTTTGGCTTCATTTTTGTGAATGAATGAATTAAGTTTATATGTCCTACTTTAATTCGCGATTTGATCGAGGTCGCCCAGCGGAGAATATATGAGACAGAGCTCAGAAATGATCACTCAGGCCTGGAAAGACAATTTAAGCGATGCACGAGCTAGCCTTGACCGTTTTTTAGAGGATGCCATGCAAATGCAGCTTTGCACGCGTTTTTGTCAAACTTTGATTGAAGTCTTTAATGCTGGCGGTAATGTTTTTGCCTGTGGCAATGGCGGTAGCCATTGCGATGCAATGCATTTTGCTGAAGAGTTCACCGGCAAGTATCGCAAAGATCGCCGTCCTTTAGGGGCTCTGGCGCTCGGAGATGCCAGCCACGCGACTTGCGTAGCTAATGATTATGGTTTTGAGCATATATTTGAGCGTCAGCTCCGGGGCCTTGCACGAAAAGGGGATATGTTGGTTGGAATTTCAACATCAGGAAACTCTGAAAATGTAATTCGCGCGGTGCGCGCGGCAAAAGAAATCGGTGTGCGTACAGCTTGCTTACTTGGTCGCGATGGCGGAAAGCTCAAGGCACTTGCAGATCTTGCCATTGTGGTACCGGCAGAAACCTCGGATCGCATTCAAGAGATCCACATCAAAATCATTCACAATGTGATAGAAACTGTCGAGCGAGAGCTCTTTCCTGAAAATTATTGACCTGAATGCAGTTAACCTGAGGGCAGATGCCCGATAACTATTGCCGCGATAAGCTTTGCCGCGATAAGCTTTGCCGCGATACCTATTGAAAGACTTGCGGCAATTCAGTTGAGAGCGTCAGATCGGCAAATTCTTTAGGCCAGCGCCTGGTATCTTTAAATTTATAGAAATAGGTTTTATTAACCAAAAAATTTTCACTGGCGATTAGGTCATTGGTTTGTTCGCGAAAACCAACGAGGGCGCGTTTCAAAGTTTCAGGATGCAAAACAAAGAATGCATTTTGCGGCGGAAGAAAATCAATTCTCGTGGCTGCGCCCTCGGGTTGAACCAGCTTTTTCAATTCAGCCAATTCGGCAGCATAGGATTTGCCAAAATTAGCTAGCGACACCTTATCGTTATCAGTCGCGATAAAATCTGAAATCTCACCCTCGCTGCGGGCGGCTACCAAGACATTTTTGTAGGCATGCATAGCCGATTTGACTGAATTGACATTGGCGTTTCCGGTAACAATCCCGTCAGGTGACATGATGGATTTAAGTTTGGTAAAAAATTCAGTGGTAAATAAATTTCCCGAGGCAGATGCGGTAATTCGAAAAATGCCAATCTGGATAAGATCAAAATTTTCGCCTTGGCCGGCGCGCTTATTTACAAATCGAGTGCCGTCAGAAACAATGATTTTTGACTTTTGTAGAAGCTCTTTGAGATCTGGAGAGCCGTACTTCTGAACTTCATCAATAACGGTGTGTAGCAGTTCAACCACCACCACCTCGGCATTAGGGTAGAGCATATGAACGGCGAGCGCCTGAGTGCCCGTGCCAAAGCCAATGATCAAAATTTTCTTTGGCGGTCTTGCGAGCAAGGTCATGGCGACATCCATTGGCCAAAGCTTGATCGGACCATTGAAATAGTGAAATGAAGTAGCAGCTTCTCCAGCTAAGATAAGTGCTGAGTTTTTAGCTTCAGATTCGTATACAAAGGTGGTTGATTCATGTTCTTCGTAAATGCGACTCGCTACGGTCGCGGTGACATTGGGTCCAATACCATGCACGAATTGTTTGAAAAACTGTGGTGACATAAATGCCAAAATCACACCGGTTACTGCAAGGTGAAGATAGGTTGAGCGATTCTTAAATAGCCCAACTTGAGTGGTCGCCGCCAAAAAAATCAAAAATAAAATAAATACCGCAATCAAAAATATTTGTGCGGTGACAGCTGTTCCGAGGTAGGGAATTAAAAAGGCTCCAGTTAAAAAAGCTCCGAGAGTATTTCCGAAAGTTTGTATGACATAAACTTCACCTGTTCGTTTGCCGAGATTTTTCTGGTCGTCAGTCAGGCTGTGAACCAAGACCGGAAAGATCAGAGACAGATAGCGAACCGGTAAAAGAGTCAGCAGGGTAACTAGCCCTCCAATTAGCAAAGATTCAATAGGTCGGGTGGGCGAAATATTGGTGCTGTCAGGCGCGGCGTGCCCAACAAGGTTCAATATATAAGGGAGCACGAATAAAGCCGATGTCGACAATAAAATTTTTGAAAAGCTCTCTCTTAGAATTTGTAGGGGGGCTTCAGTTGCTAGTCGGCGAGCTGATTGCGAGGTGCCACGCCAGAGAAAGTACAGATAAATCATCAGTACCATCGGAAAGACATAAGAAGTTGAACCGAAATAGTAGACATAAATTCTGAAATACAAGATTTGGTATCCAATTGCCAAAAATCCGACAATGAAAGAGAGCAGCAAATACTGTGCTACTTTTTTTGTCCAAAACTTTGTTGGAGTTTGCACTTCGGGGATCTGAATAGAGCCCTCAATTGCTTTCTTCGAATCCGCTTCGTCGGTTCGCATTGAGAGCAAAGTCAAAACGGCAATGATTAAATTAAGGCCGGCCGCGATGTACATAGTCTTTTGAAGGCCAAAATAACCAACCAGAAAAAATCCAGATATGAAGGTTCCAACACAAGCTCCGGCAATATTGATGGCGTAGAGGCGGCCGACGCTGATGCCAGCAGAAATGCTGCGCTTTGCACTTTGCACGACAATAGGTAGGGATGTGCCCATTAAAGTAATAGGCACGATCAAAAGGGCTAAATAAACGCCAAAATCAATGAGGAGACTGGTGTGGCTAAGATCGATGCTACCAAGGCCTGCCGATAGGAGGGCCGCCTTTCTTAAAAGTGAGTCGCTAATTACTGCAAAACAGGCAATGGCAATTTCAGCTGAAACGAAAAACGCCAAAGGTCTTCGCATTTTTTGAGAAATTTGACCGCCCAATATGCCACCAAGGCCCAAACCCAACATAAATATTGAAACGATAATCACGGTCGAGAAATAGTCGATGCCGACCACTTGCCCTAAGATGCGCTGCCAAGCAATTTGCAGAGTTAGACAGCTAAATCCAGAAGAGAAAAAAAGCAACTTAAGCAAGAACTCTCGATTCAGATTCAATTTCATCAATCTTGAGTCCTCATTTTGGTCCATTTTTAGCTTAAGCTTAGAGTATTTTTAGCGCCTAACTTGGCATTTAATCGAGTTCAAAACAAGCTTCTTCTCCTCTTGAGATTTTAATCACATATTGGTTTTTGAGGGAGGGAAGAGGAGAGTGTTCGAGCATGGCCCGAAAAATTTTGCCAAAATCTAGAACCGGGGCATATTTTCAATGTGAAGTTGGAGAGAATTCACTAATCGCACATCTGGCGAAAATAAATTTATGAGTTTTAATTGTCCTAACCCAAAAAATGTGGTTCATTTACAAAACTTAATGCTTGCGTGCTTAAAAAAGAACACAGCAATTTATAATTCAGTTCGCTGATTTTTTGTAATGCTAGACATTTAAGAAAAAATGGAGATTGAAAAAGCTGTTAAGCTACTTTAAGTACTAATGATTCGGTTCTTTTAAATTCTATGTGGAGGAGTGGGTGAGTGGCTTAAACCAACAGTTTGCTAAGCTGCGTCATAAATACAAAGATACAATAAATTTATAAGTTAATTCAATGGCTTATGAATAACAAATAACCCGAGAGTCCACCGAGCTACTCTTACTATTCCCTTGGAGAACTTTTAAAAACTTTTTATTCCCGCCCATAATCCACCCATGAGATTTTGAGTTCATTTTCTTTTGGACGATTTACTTTTTCGACGCCTATTCTAGCCCTGTTAATTTTCGCTTTGTCTCATTTTTAGGCATAATTAATTCAGTTACGATAGTAATCGATTAAGTTACGATAGTAAGTGAATCAATTATGATTGTCAGATCGAATACATTCGAGGTGAAGTTTGGATATAAATAAACTCTTTGGCGGGACTACAGCGGCTAAATGCTTACTCTTCATTGCCAAGTACGAAGAAAGCACTGCAGGCGAAATTTCAGAGAGTTTCGAAATTTCTAAGCCACAAGTATTCGCACAGCTCAATAAGCTTGAGGAGAGTGATGTGCTTTCGAGTCGTAAAATCGGGAATATTAAATTGTTTTCTCTCAATCCCAGGTCAGGTATTAGAACCGAACTTAAAGTCTTACTTGAAAAATACATTGAAGAGCATATGCCCAGGTCAGAAAATTCAAAGTTTTTTTTAATAAGACGAAGAACGAGAGCCAAAGGTAAAGCATTGGGTGGAGTGTATGACAAAAGCAATAAATGAAAACTATTAGGCTAGCTTGAAAGCAGCACCTTACAATCTACCTACGAATTCAACTGGCGAAATGACAGCACATTGACCAACAAGTGAAAGTTTTAACAATGCCTTGTCGCCTGTTACTAGAAACTGGGCTTTTGAATTAACTGCCAGA
>JAYVXS010000176.1:0-4734 GCA_043784965.1 Bdellovibrionales bacterium | reverse complement strand
TTTGTAAACCAATTTGTAAACCAATTTGTAAACCAATTTGTAAACCAATTTGTAAACCAATTTGTAAACCAATTTGTAAACCAATAGGCAATCCAATCGAAAGCCTGCCCGTATCGTCACTGTGATAAAAATTGTCACCATTTAAACTGTCAGCTACAGTTTAAATTCATTTGAGCTGTCTAAGGTATGGCCGTCCCTTTGCTTAGGCTAATTGCTCAGGTTTTGAATTTACGTTTACGGGCAATCGCTTGGCGGAGCTTTTTCATGATAAGGCAAAAGGCAAAGGTCTATTTTTATAGGGTCGCAAGTGTGACTCTATTATTGTTATTGAGTCAGTTGGCTTTTGCCACGACTCAGTTAGATGATCTTGCGCAAGCCTTAGAGAAAGAATCTCAAGCAGCAGCTCGTCGAATTCAGCCGCTCCAAAGTGTATCGTCGGCAAATCGGGTTGGCGGAGATTCTATAGGGAAGAAGCCCGCAGTTGAAGCGCTAAAACCAAATATTCAGAAAATGAGTTCTGCTGGTAAAAAAACCTCGTCAAACGGACTTTCGCGGATGCCAACTATTACTTTAACCAGCCAAGCAAAAGCTGGAGAGATGTTAGACGTAATTGCTCCGAAATGGAATGCGCTCAAAGCCTGTCTTGAAAATCTGAAAATGGATACTCGATATCGGACCTCTGAGGAAGAGATCGGCTTTCTTGAGGAATATGTTCGAATACAACATTTATTGCTTGAGAGAATTGAAGCCAATAGAGATGAAAATCCAGATGCCGAAAGAAGAAGACTGATATATGCGAATAATATCGCAACTCAAAAATTAAGTGAATGCTCTGATTTGTCAGATGGTCCGGCGAAAACCCGCTATGTTTATCTTGTTGGTCAACAAGCGCAAACTGACGGAAGAGTTTTTGAAACAATAGCCGGCACCCTCATTAGTAATTTACTTAAAAAGATTTGTCCTCTGTCAGAGGCAAATTGCTTCAGGCAAATCGCAGTCAAACAACAAATTCAAAAATCTGATTTGCTGCTCTATTTGAAACTTTTAAGCCCCGGTTCAGTTAAATATTTAGCTTATATTGGTCATGGATGGTCGCGAGGGTTTTTACTTGGCTTTAAGGATATGTCTGTTCCCTCCGAATGGAACGTCAATATGAAAATTACGAATTTAAACTGGCAAGCAGAACGCCAGGGTGCGATTTATGGCGATGATATGAACTATGTCGGGCCGATAATAGCGAAAGCGCTTGATCCGAATGCTACAGTTGCGCTTTATGCCTGCAACAATGCGGACTATTTGGGGCCACTATTGGCGGGCCAACTTCCGAAGTCGGCTTCGGTAGTCGCCAGTGACACCGGAATGGAATATAAAGCCATACCTGGCACTGATGCTTGGTCGCTGACTTTGCCGACGGGTGAACAATTCTTTGGGCCAAAGCTCTTGATGTATCCGTCTAAGAAAAATGCTTTTAAAAAAGTGGCACCTATTGAGTTTTCTTTTTCTAAAGAATTTTCAGAGCTTGAAAATCCTGAAGAAAAAAAAGAAACGGCCGTCGGAATCGATGACTTGACAGGTGCCGTTTTGACTCGCGTCGGGCGCAAAGAATCATCACATTGTTGGGCAGGTCAATCGAATCCGTTGAGCCCAAGTTCACAACGACTTATTGTTTTTGACAAACAAGATCGCGCCACAATCACGGCAATTTTTAAAATTCCACCTCCTGGCCATGACGTTTACGAGGATGATCTTGAAATTAGTTACAGTGATTATGATGAAAAAGTTAAACAGGTATTGAGAGGAAAATACGGAGCTGATAGAAAATACATTGAAGATCTCTTTACGCGGATCAATGGCTGCATTGATGAGGGCATTAAGAAGTATTATTGATAAAACCAGCCTAGAACCAAAAATCCTGACAGATTCCTGACGCAATTTAAACACAAGTTGGTTTATATTGCTGAAGTGCGAGTTCGCGTTTTGGAGTCTGACTTTAAAGAAGCTGCTCAATGAGGCAAATTTTTGGCGTTAAACGAAGTTCAATTGAATGTTGAGAGTGCCAGGCGGATTGAGAAGGAGTTCAAAACGCCTCAGCGAATCAAAGATACGCATTTTCAAGATCGAGTTTTTCGCAAAATCCTTCGCGCGATTGCTTGGAGTATGATCGCGATTATGCTTGCTATTTTTCTTCTCCTACTCAAATTGGCTTGGCCGAGTCTTGCAGAGCTCGGGATTCATTTTATTAATGGTACGGACTGGAATCCACCGGTCAATGTTTTTGGTGCGCTGCCATTTATTTACGGCACTCTGGTATCTTCATTTATCGCTATTTTGATTGCCGGTCCAATTAGTATTGGAGTGGCACTTTTTTTGACCGAGTTGGCGCCAAAACCAGTTCGAAAGTTAGTTTCCTTTTTTGTTGAAATGTTGGCGGCAATTCCATCTGTAGTTTTCGGCCTATGGGGTGTTTTTGTTCTGGTGCCCTTTATGCAACGCTATGTTCAGCCATTGCTCATTCATGGACTTGGACCAAACACCGCTTTTGCAAGTGTTTTGGCAAAGTTATTGACGGCATTGGTTTACCCGGCGGTGTTGATTAGTCAGATTTTTCATCTAAATGCATGGTCTCTTGAAGAGACATCGCAAGCTATGATTCAGTTTTCTAATCAAATTTTCAGTGGTCCCGGATATGGTGTCGGCTTGCTCACTGGTAGTATTGTCTTAGCAATTATGATCATTCCGACCATCTCTTCAATTTCTCGGGAGGTTTTTTCAAGTGTCCCTAGCCAGATTCGCGAGGCGTCACTTGCACTTGGTGCCACACCTTGGGAGATGATTCGTATGTCGGTACTGGCTTCGACTAAGTCAGGCGTTTTAGGCGCGATGATGCTTGGTCTTGGGCGCGCATTAGGTGAAACTATGGCGGTGACTATGGTAATCGGAAATCGCAATGAATTAAGAACTGCAATTTTAGCCCCGGCTCAGAGCATGGCGAGTCTCATCGCCAACGAATATAACGAGGCAAGTGGTTTGCATTTATCCTCTTTAGTAGCCGTGGGTCTTTGCCTATTGATTATTTCACTTTTTGTTAATTCGATTGCTCGGTTTATTATTTGGCGAGTGGATGGGGAGCGCGTATGAACCATGTTCGTGTGCTTGGGCTTAGAGATAAAAGGCGAAAGGCCACAAATATTTTTGCTTTGAGTGCGCTTTATTTGATTGCCCTGATGGCGATTGCCCCGCTCTTTCTGGTTTTTTCTTATGTTGTCTACCGAGGATTAGACCACCTCAACCTTGCATTCTTTTTTGAGCTGCCAAAGGGCGCCGGCGAACAAGGTGGCGGAATGGCGAATGCCCTTGCTGGGAGTTTTATTCTTATCTTAACCTCCTCGTTGTTTGGAATTCCTTGGGGAATTGCCGCCGGAATTTATTTGAGTGAGTATAAGAGCGGCTATACGACAAAGATCTTACGATTTGTCACTGATTTGCTGACTAGTATTCCATCTATTGTAATTGGAATTTTTGCTTATGCGGTTGTCGTTGCCCCGTTTAAAGCCTACTCAGCCTTGGCCGGCAGCTTTGCTTTATTTATTATAATGATACCAATTGTTGCTCGCACCACTGAAGAGATTCTTAAATTGATGCCGCAACATGTACGGGAAGCAGGGCTAGCACTTGGTCTCCCCAGATGGAAAGTGATTTTGAGAATTGTACTTCCGGGGAGCTTGAGCGGCGTTACCACAGGTGTTATGTTGGCAATTGCTCGCATAAGTGGGGAGACGGCACCTCTTTTGTTTACGGCGTTTTCAAACGATTATGGATTTCGCGGTTTCACTAAGCCGGTGGCATCGCTCCCAGTGCAAATTTACAATTATGCGGCTTCGAATGATGATGTATGGCGGGCGAAGGCTTGGACGGCCGCATTGGTTCTTGTCTCAATTGTTTTTCTATTTAATCTTATAACTAGATTGGTTTTGAAGTCTCAAGGTGGCGATACATGATCGATATGCTAAATACTCAGCCCAAGATTTTACGGACTCAGGAATTAAGTGCCTATTTCGGAAATTTTCAGGCGGTTAAAAATATCAGCATTGAAATAAATGAAAATGAAGTTCAGGCCGTGATTGGTCCTTCTGGTTGTGGAAAATCGACTTTTATTCGAACGCTTAATAGGCTTCATGAAGAAATTGCCGGGGCATGGGTAGAGGGGGCGGTCTTTATTGGGGATGAAAATATCTACTTACAGGAGACTGACGCCGTTGATGTTCGTCGAAAGATCGGGATGGTATTTCAGAAGCCCAATCCATTTCCTTCGATGTCGATCTATGGCAATGTTGTTGCCGGGTTAAGGCTTGCTGGAGTAAAGCGTAAATCTTTGCTGGACGAGGTCGTAGAAAGAAGTCTCATACAGGCGGCCCTATGGAAAGAGGTCAAAGACAAATTGAAGAAAGCTGGCACAAGTCTGTCAGGTGGGCAACAGCAACGGCTTTGTATTGCCAGGGCACTCGCAGTTAATCCTCGGATTTTATTGATGGATGAACCAACTAGTGCACTGGATCCAATTTCAACGGCCAAGATAGAAGAGTTGGTGATGAATTTACGTAAAAATTTGACCATTGTCATCGTAACTCACAATATGCAACAGGCGGCTCGCATTTCGAATCAAACTGCCTTTTTCTTAGCCGGTGACCTGGTTGAGAATGGGCCAACTAAAAAGATCTTTACAAAACCAACAGA
>JAYVXS010000175.1:0-4758 GCA_043784965.1 Bdellovibrionales bacterium | reverse complement strand
CTTTTGGGCGGCGTCGAAGGTCTCTCGATCAAGAATTGCTGGCCAAGCCGCCGGTACCAGACCATACCGCTGAAATGGTTTAAGCTCCTCTTGATTCTTATTTTTGTATTCCTTGTTGAACTCTCTGATGCCCACGAGCGCATGATTTTTAAGTAAATATAAAAGTGTCTGTCGTCTCCAGATTCCTGAATTGCTGGCACGGTAAGGCTTATCCGGATGGACCTTTGGTTTGATCTTCATGATCTCAAGTTGCTTAATCGTTTTACCAACTGATTGTTCTTCGAGGTACACTCTGAAGATCTCACGAACATCATTGGCTTCTTTTTCATGCACCAAAAGTGTAGCTGGGTTTTTCTCATCCCTAATGTATCCAAGGGGCGCAGGGCCACCATTTCGAAAGCCACGAGTCGCGCGCGAGTGGAAGTTGAGTGACACACGCTCAGCAGTTTGCTCGCGTTCGAATTGGGCCAACGTCATCAGTGTCATGATCATCATTTTACCTTGAGGCGTACTGGTGTCGTAGTTTTCTTTGATCGACAAATATTTTGCACCGATCTCATCAAGCTCTTTTATAAGGAGGCAAAAATCTAATACACTTCTCGAAAGCCTTGAAACGTCGGCTACTAAAACGAAATTAATTTTACCAGAGCGGAGATCTCTCATCATCCGTTGATAGGCGGGGCGATTGGTATTGCCTGCGCTTCGGCCTTCCTCTTCAATATAATATTCTTGGATCTCTCCCCAGTTTTTGTGGTCCCGATTTTTGGCTTCAAGAAAGCCAAGCAAGCGATGTTTTTGGGAATCGAGTGAGCCCTCAACGACCTGAGCCGCAAAATCCGTGGACACTCGAATGTATGCTCCAAGTTTATGCCGCATTTTCAAATTCCTCTTCTTTGTTAGATGGACGGCCCTTTTTCTTCGCTCGTAAATGCATTCGCTTTAGGATGTCTAGCACATCAGCGCGTCTCTTGCCGGCTTCTACCTTATCTTTATTTTTATGCGGAACCAACTCAATTGTATAATTTTTTGTTTCAGCTTCCTGCTTCATCAGGTGCCTCCGCTGTTAGATTTTTGCTGCGCTTTCTGGCCGGCACTGTGGATAACTTCGAATCTTCCACATTAAATGTGGATAACAATACCTTTCGCACATCTGGCGGAAGCTTGCTTAAGTCCTTCATCTTGCGATAAAAGTTTTCTAGCAAAATATCTTCGCTCAAGTGTTCTTGTCTGAGATCACGTATATCAGAGTCTGAATGCCGATTGAAAAAATATTTGATAATCCAGCTTGCAACATCACGCCGAACCACTCGACCAGCTTCAAATCCTAAATTAACTTTATCCACAATTTCACTAAATATTTTCTCAGCCTCCTTAGTTACCGGTATTTTTACAACATTCTCCTCTCTCGATTCTGCTTTCAATTCCATTTTCAATCCCGCCTTTAATTCCTCTGCTCCCATTTCCCCTCCTCATTAATTAATTACTTACATACCTATATCTCTCTACTCCTACCAATCTTTGTCTTCCCCGACCCCCACCTCCATCTTTTCTTCCTGATCACTTCCCACCATCGTTGGGGGGGAGTGATCAGGAAGAAAAGATGGAGGTGGGGGTCGGGCGGGTCCCGATTTTTATTTGGGGTTTCAAATAGTTCGATGCTATTGGCTTGAACAGCAATTCTTAAAACCACCGGACTCGCGTCCGGGGTATTTCCGGGCCTTTGTACGAATTTTTTGGATATCATCGTCATGCAGCCGCCTGCGGCTTCTGACTGAGTCTTTGCACAAAATCGTCGAACTTAAAAATTCGATTATCGATTTGAAGGACAAACTCAGATGGACTTGCGAGGAACTCATTAGTCTTTGCAAATGCGATTGGTTTTCTTTGGGCGGGATAATTGATCCTCAGCGCTGCATCTTTAATGGCCTTCTCAATTGTCCCGTGACTGGTGACAAAAATGACAATGTCTACGTGCTTTTGAACCGAGTAGCACAAAAGATTTGCCTGATATTTTGAATTTGATTTCCTAGTTCTTTCAAGTTCAAGGGCTACTCTGAAGCGCTTCTCTGGAGCGCCAAGGTCAAATAGTAGGTCTGGGAACTTAGGTTTTGAGCTGCAAATATTTTAGCAAACTGACTGTTTTGAGTTTTTGTATGAGCCTCTGGCCTAGCCGATTCAATGAAACCTCTTCGCTCATTGTAAAGTGCGAATTTAACGAGAGCTTCATCGTGGGTAAGTTGCCTTGGCGAAGGTGGTGCAACTGGAATGAAACTGCAATGATCATCGACTCGCCATTTGCCGAATCGAGAAAGTTTTAGGTAATTTTCAGAAATAGTAGAATGATCATATTGCTCAAAGTAATCTGATTTTTTAAGACTGCTCCAAACGCTGTATGTAACGGTTCTTTTTCTCGTCGTGACATAATTTGTAAATATGTCCTGACTAATGAAGCCAAAACGAGCAGCTATCTCTATTGATTTTGCAAAGTCCGGATGCTCAAATTTCACTTATTACCCGCTTTCTGTTCTGCGGAGGTTTGTAAAACTAAGTGCCCTTGAGTAATTTTGCCATCGGCTACAGTGGTCTCGATCCATTCAAATCCAGTGATCATTCTGCTCGTCTTTACGCATGATCCAACTAATAAAAATCTGGTATTTGGATGGCCACTTTCATAATCGCAAATGGTCTTTTTAGGTTTTGAGGCACAGCTGCTTAAGCAAACGATTGCAAGAGTTGAAAGTACAGTTAAGACAAGGCTGACCGCTTTTGAACTATCAGCGCCATCATCACTACTACTGTTGGCTGGTCCAACTAGGGCTGGACTACTTTGGACCGGAACATCGTCACGAAGTTTCTCGTTTACAGCGTTATCTTCTTGTTTCGAATCACAATCAATTTTAAAACCTACCGGTTCGGACTTATCGAATTCTGGAATAGTAGAGCTTGGCAGATCTGGCAGCATCGAAAATTTGAGCTTCACAGCTTGTGCTCCTTTGTCATGCGGAATGATCATAATGCCTTCGCCAACACCAAGCTGAGACTTAAACATATTGGGATGATAAACAAATTGTTCAACCTCCCGCACGCTGGCTTCACCAGTTTTTTGCGGACCCATTAGGTTTTTGGTCTGTCTCTCTGTCACTTTTTGACTTAAAGTGGTGCCTACAAATTTTGAAAAATATTCTGCGGAGTTAGGTTCATTGGTCCTCATGAATACTTTCAAATTAGAATTCACGAGGATTGTATTCTCAATATCCTCTCCAAGTGCTTTTAAGTCGCCTAGAGCTTGATGTGCAAAGGTAACACCGACATTAGCACTTCTGGCTTTATTCAAAAGGCTCGTAAAGGTTTTTGGAATGAACTCACTAAAGTCATCTAAATAGACTGAAAAGAATTTGTGGGTTCCAGCGCCTTTTTTGTGGCGCTCTGAGACGGCAGCATTTAGGCATTGCAATATTAGTTTGCCTGTGACCCTCCGAATTCGAAGTTTACCATAAAAATAAGTAATTTTGCAGTCTTGCGGAATAATTTTAATTGCTTCAAAATTAGCAATGCTTGGGATATTACGCTTAATTTTAGATGCCATTGTTTTAATGGCAAGGCTCTTAAGGCCGGATGGCAAAAGCTTGCTGGTTGCTGAACATCTTTTGGTCAGACAACAGCTTTTATTGATGCGAAGAAAAAGCTTCAGAGCACCACGATTGACCTTTGTTGATCGGCTGATTTTTGCTGTAACTTCACTTTTTATTGGGTCCTCCAGACTCCCAAAGCTTTCTATTGTCGTCGCCCATTCGACATTACTGAGGCTTCATAAAGCGCTAGTTGAGAGAAAATATTCAAAACTCTTTTCTAACAAAAATCGCAAGCCCGGACCGAAAGGTCCAACTGCTGAATTGATTAAGCTAATTATTGAAATTAAACAAAAAAATCCACGCTATGGCTATCCAAAGATTGCACTTCTTGTATCTCAAGTGACTGGCAAAGATATAAGTGAGCAAACGGTGCGGCGAATATTGCAAAAGTATTATCTCACCCCCATTGGCGGAGGAGGTCCGTCCTGGTTAAGTCTAATTGGAAATGCAAAAGATACCTTATGGTCCCTCGACATGTTTTGCTGTGAAAGCATTTCTATTCAGACCCATTGGGTGATACTTGTGATGGATCAGTTTACTAGGCGAATCATCGGGGTTGCCGTGCACCTGGGACCTCTCAATGGGCCTGATATTTGTAGAATGTTTCTGCAGATTCGCTTAAGTAAAGGCTCGCCCAAATATCTCAGCTCCGACCATGATCCGCTATTCAATTATTTTCAGTGGCAAGCAAACTTGAGAATACTGGAAATCGATGAAATTAAATCGGTGTCAGAAATCCCGTGGCCGCACCCATTTATTGAGCGTCTAATTGGAACTCTAAGGCGAGAATATCTTGATCATCAATTGTTTTGGAATGAAAGAGATCTGCAAAGAAAACTCGATAGTTATATTGAATACTACAATGCTGCTAGGGTTCACTATTCACTCAAGGGCCAAAGTCCTAAAGGTAAAGCTGGCAATGGTGGCATAAAACAAATCGATTTATCAAATTATCAGTGGCAGCCATTCTGCAATGGCAAATTTTCGATCCCAATTCCCGCTTAACTTGGATCTTGGAGGGTCACACGGCAAGAGATCAGAACTCCAATATCTTTTTATCCCTTACTTGAAAAAGCCACTGGTAAACAGAGGCGCAATTTTGAATTTATCGGTGAGAACACCGGCA
>JAYVXS010000174.1:0-4776 GCA_043784965.1 Bdellovibrionales bacterium | reverse complement strand
TCAAAAATTCGAGCTTGGTCTTTTACCTTTAATCTTTGGCGTGAAAGCTCTTTGATTAAAGCCTCCGGTCCAACCGTGGTATCCGGAAGGAGCGGGGCCACAAGCGTCTTCCACGAGTCAGGATTAATTTCGGCCAGGCGATAGGCTCTCATCAAGGTTCTAGTATTACTACGAGCTCCACGGATCAAATCTGTCACTGGAAACTCGGCATGTAATCCAACCATCAGATGATCAGACTGGGTTTCTAGTTGAACTCGAAATCCAGGCTTTGCGATATTAAATGGAATAATATAAGAAAGTGTTTGATCCGGAATTGAAAGATTGCTGGGAACAGTGACTTTGTTTCCAAAAACCGAAAAAGTATCGGTTTCAGGGCTGACAATTTTCGAAATATTAAAGTCCGCCAAATCCATACGTTTGATGGCCTCAAAAACCAAGCTGATATGGGCCACACTGTAGTCGTCGAAAACTTGGTAGCCTGTGGTTTGGCCAGAATATTCTACCCATTTTTTTAAATTCAATTTGCGTAACTTGAATGTTCCGCCACTAGGAACTGTATGTAAAAAACTAGCGGTGACAAATCCTTTGGCTGATACATTTAGGCTCGTGGCCGTTGTCCAAGTGGAGGGCAGGGACTTTGCCGTTCTTATCAGAATTGAATATATTGTTTTCAAACGGAACATTTAAAGCTTCACCTATTAGTACTCGAGCCTCAGCTATCGGAGCGCCACTCACATCTTGAATAGAAATGTACAAGCTTGTATCGTTTATCTTAGCTTGAGGAGCTTGAGGAGCTTGAGCACTTTCATGACTATTTTGATCTCGGCTGCAACTTAAAAGATTAATAACTGGCCCCTTTAAATGTTGATGATTTAATGTTCATTTAAAAGACGAGTTTCGGATGAAGCTTTGCTTGAATTAGCTCCTCCTCAATAAAAATATGCAGCTTTAAATATTTAGCGAAGCTCATTTAAGTAAATTGGCCATCAACATTGAAAAGGGCCCGCCACTCTTGGCTCAAAAATGCTTAAAAAATAATCAAATAAAAGAGTAAAAATCACGAAGAAATATTCAAATTGTAAAATAGACCATGTTAAATGCATTGCATTAAAAAATATTTAAATAAGTATTTCAACGTGAATTTAAAGCCATATTGAAAACAAAATTAAATTAATTTTAATGTATAAGTTCTGTGGTTTAGATGCAATTTTTGATGAATCATAATCAAATATGTTTTTAAAGTCACTCGGCCTAAGTTCAAATCACCTCTTGTGAATAATATTTTTTTAAATTGTGAAAATTATGGTTGGCATTAGTTTTTTTGCATGTTATTTATTTTTTGAAACAACGACTTAGGTTTTTTATTTCGAAGGACCGGGTCGAACTAACTCAATTAAAGGAGATCTTATGAAAAATCTAATCGCAATCGCAGTAGTTTTCGCATCTGCAAAGGCAATGGCTTTGAACCCACGTAGTTCTTGGTCAGAAATTTTCAATTCACGTTCAGCTGTTGCAAACACTCAGCATTCTTCATACATGTCAGGTATCGAACTTGGCAATGCTTGCCTAACTGAGACAACTGTTCAAACTATTAAGCCAGTAAGCGTTTGTGTTAAATTGGTTGCAGTTGAGCACAAGAATCAAACAGAAGGCAGCAACTATCCTACTTACGATTGCAAACAATATGCAATTCAGCACGTAGTTCGCCCACGTAGCTACCAAGTTCAAGTTTGTACTAAAGACGTTCTTGTTGATGTTTACGAAGGCGCAATGTACGAGTGTCGCGAGTGGGGCATGAAGCCAGTATTTATCGGTGGAACAGTTAAAGCTGAAGTTCGTGAAATGGCCAGCGAATTCATTCCAACTTTCGAGAAAGCTTACACTTTCCCAACTTGTAATTAATTTTTCTAGATAATCTTTCGATTTGAATACCCTGGCAATTGTCAGGGTATTTTTTTATCAGCTAAAAGTTTAGTATCATGTAATCTGTTTTTTCACTGGGGATGTTTGTTTTGGAAAGAGTCACAGCGCTCAATTTTGAAAATTTTCAAGACTATTTCAAGTATCGATTGAAGAGTGAGATGCACTCTAGCAGCGGTCAGAAGAAATCAAGCCTTGAAAAGCTAGCAAAACAGCTGGGTTACAATTCCGCCAGTAGCCTCTCTATGATTTTTACCGGAGAGAGACTTCCAAGCAATGATTTTCTTGATGCCATTTTTGAACATTGGCATCTCAACGGCGAAGAAAGCCAATATCTTCGTAGCATCGTTCAACTTGAAAAACTTAAGCGTAAGGGCAAAGCCACCACTCAAGTTTTAGCGCGTCTTGATCGCTTTAAAAAGCTAACAACGACACATAAGCTAAGTATCAAACAATTTTCTGTCATGAGTGAATGGTATCATTTAGTAATTAAAACTCTAGTTTCAACTGCTGATTTTATTGAAGATCATAACTGGATTATTAAGCGTCTGAGAAAAAAAGTGACTAATAGTCAAATCACTAAATCCATTGAAACTTTATTGGAGTTGGGTTTGATTGAACGGGACGCCAATGGGTTTTTAAAGCATTCGTCGCATATCATTGAGACTTCTCATGAATTACCATCTGAAGCCATTAGGGAGCATCACAAGGGTATGATGCAAAGGGCAATCGAGGCTATAGATGAGCAGGACGTTTTAAATCGGCATTTTAACTCCGTTACTCTAAAATTGGATCAGAAATATTTACCAGAGGCCAAAGAAAGAATTTTAAATTTTGTAAAAGACTTCAATTCGCGCTATTTCACTGAAGGGGCAGAGCAAGTTTACCAACTGAATGTTCAATTATTTGAACATACCAAAACTGAAAAAGTACCGGGAGTAACGCAAAATGCAGACCTTTAAATCCTTTTTACTACTTAAATTTGCTTTTATTGTTACAGGTTCATTGGCGCTTGCAGGTGGAATCGTTGGTAACGGAGCTGGCTTAGCTGAACAAAATGTTCAATTTGCGTATTTGTCTTTAGGAAAGATCATTACTAACTGCAAAATGACTTCAAAGCTTTGCGCTTTGACAGATGAGGAATTGCATATTCTTTTAAAAATCGAACAGGTCATTAACAAGAACTCTTCTCGCCCCAATCGAATTGTGTTCTCGTCAGAAAAATTGCATCCAGGACTTTTTACAACTTCATCACTTGAGAATAATCGCATCGCAAAGACGGGTCTCTCTCCAGTAGATCCTATCTATTTTAACGTCGATGAACTTTATAATCTTAATGGTAGTCTGACTTTAGATTTCTCAGGGATATCTGCGATTTTAATTCATGAAATAGGTCATCAAACTGGCGAAGTTAGTCACACGAAGCTTGATATATTGGGATCAAAAATTCGCAGTGTATTGTCGCAGAATTATGAGAAGTTTCATTATGAATTTCCGGCAAATCAAAATCATATTGAGCTAGACATAATTAATTATTCGATACCAATCGCGCTAGCTGATATTTACATATCAGTGAATTCTCAGCCTAACCAGATTCTGACAAAAGATATATTAAAACAAGTGAAGTGCAAATCTTCGAAAGATTCATTCATGGGGTATTCTATTGTAAATGGTCACTGGAACTATGTGCATTCTGAATTCGCCTCTGATAGAGGAATCGATTTTTCAGCTTGGGTACGTATCTATTGTGGTGATGCTTCAATTCCCTACTCGGCACTGGGAACTGAGGTCATGAATATTGCAGTACATATTTCAAATCAGGGTAAGGTTTTAGGTATAGAAGTTAAGGCTCTTCGTTAAGCCACGGCTAATCAGTTTCGCTGCAGTCGGCGCCTGTTGATACACAAATTGATTGTAACGATGTCAGAAATAAAATTGATGGATACTTGAAACAAAACAAAAAATATTCCGATCAAATGGAGAAAGTCTAACTCCAAGGGGTCGGTCAGCCCTTCAAGTAAATTTTGGTTAAGGAATCAAATATCCTTGTGTAAACTCAAAAGAGAAAGAGTTAGCGACACCTTCCGTTGAATATAAGCTTTCAAGGTGCGCACCAGTTCCGGGTTGGTACAGGCGAAAAAGAGGAACAGATCCCAAAAATGGTGAAGTGAACAAATATCCCAAAGTGCCTTCATTCACATGCTGCGACTCGCACAAAGCATCTGTTGATACATAATGTCGAGAGCCATTGTAACAACGATAAACTGCAATCGTATTAATAGAATAAGTTGCTAAAAGACTAAAAGGTGATCCTTCGTAAATGTATCCTACAGACGTTCCTTCAGAAGGGCTCAGAGAAAACAAAAAGTCTCCGTTTTGTGGATTAAAAAATCGATAAATGGCGACCTTCGAAAAAAAGGCGGTTGGAGAAGGGGTCGCGATTGGAATTGCGGAACTCGAAGGGTTCGAAATGGATTTATCCCAAGCTGAAAGATTCGAATTATCTGCACAAGAGAACAAAAAAAGGCTGAGTGCAAGACGAACATAATATTGAATCTGTCTCACTTTGATATCTCCCAAATAGTATATGTGTAATTGGAGTTGCAAGTAAGTTGCCACCTGAAATTGATTCATTTCTATATCGCCCAAATTTCCGTCTAGAGGTATTGCGGGTATCAAAAGAGTTGACAGAATTAATTGAAATCAAGAACATTGAGGCTAAGGCGGCTAGAAGGCCTTTTCGCCCAAGTTCAAACATATACCTAGCCCGGATATTTCATCAGATTTCTGTTGCAATCGCCGCTTCGCTAGTCTGGGCGCTTCGCTCCTGGCGTTTTCGAGACCTTTTCATTGCGA
>JAYVXS010000173.1:0-14868 GCA_043784965.1 Bdellovibrionales bacterium | reverse complement strand
ACATTTAGCATCTCATCTCTCGGCCATCTTTAAGCGCTCCTCCTTGCGGTCTCCTCAACATATCGCAAAGGATATGTCTTCGTCGATCCTCAGTCCGGGGCAATCAAAGCTGACCAAGATCTGAGCGCTAAATGTCTAGTTTATTTCGTCACAACTCCTAAGCTTGTCCAGGGCCTGCCAGCGGCAGCTGGATTCTGAATTCTGTACCTTTATGCAATTGTGAGGTGACCAAAATATCGCCATCATGCTTTTTCACTATTCCATAAGAAATACTGAGGCCAAGACCTGTGCCTTGACCAATTGTTTTCGTGGTGAAGAATGGATCGAAAATCTTCTCTAAAACATCTGGCGGAATACCCTTACCAGAGTCGCGAATGCTGATTTCAACAAAACTACTTTTATTTATGCGCGGATTTTGAATCGAAGACTTACTTGGCGCCTTGAGACTGGTCTTGATCCATATCTCACCTTTGGTCTCAATTGCTTGTGCTGCATTTGAAAGAATGTTCATAAAGACCTGATTAATTTGACTGGCAAAGCACATGACCTCAGGCAAACTTGCAAATTCGCAGTGAACTTCGATGCGACCTTTTATTTCTCCTGACAAAAGTTTCAAAGTTGCCTCAATGCTTTCTTTTAGATCGACGCTTTTGAGCTTGGCTTCCTCAAGACGTGAAAAGTTTCTGAGCCCTAAAACAATATCACGTGTCCGCCTAGCGCCATCTTCGCAAGAATTAATCAGCTTGGGCATATCTTGAACGAGAAATTCAAAGTCGATTTTAGCTTTAATTTCAGCCATCTTTTCTGGATTTTTTTCAACCTCATCAATGAGCTGTAAAAGTTTTTGAGAATAATCTCTGAGGTGATTCATGTTACTAAAAATGAACCCAATCGGATTATTAAGTTCATGTGCCACGCCCGCAACCAATTGACCAAGACTTGCCATTTTTGCGGAGTGAACCAAACGCGACTGTGTTTCTTTCAGCTCTGAATATGCCGCCTCGATCTCTTTGATTTTTTTCTCTAAATCTATTCGCGCTAGTTTTACACTTTTGACCATCTCGTTAAAACTATCGGCAAGTAGGCCAATCTCATTATCGCTGTTTACAGAGATCTCAACGGCCTCTCCCTTGCGATTCATCGTTTGGGTTGCCTGAACAAGCTCATTGAGTGGTCTCATAACCATACGAGCAGAAAAAAAGCTTATGATTAGTACTAGAAACACAATCGCAATTAGCATTGTAAAAAAAGCATAATTCACGTTCTTCATAGTGGCCTTTGCCTTTTCTTTCGAGGCTCCGACCCCGATGAAGATTTGACCTTCACCCCATTTTATTGGCGCAATCATGAAGCCGTAAGGCTCATCTCTCACGACAATTTCAAAAATTGTATTGCCTGAGTTGACCACTGAATTTTTCAAAGACTCTTGGGGATAAAGCAGAAAGTCTGGATGACTTGCGGCTACTATAGAGCCCTTACCATCAAACATTATTAGTTCTAGACTAAGACGCTTTTTGAGTCCCTCAAGAAAGGTGCTGCCAAGATTTATTATTTCCTCAATATAACCGACAACTTTTCCTGCCTTTTCAATTTTTGTAATCACCACTAGATCAAAACTTTTGTCCTTTGCGGGCTGAGCTAAAAGAATTTCACCCTTCGACGCAACTAAACTTTGGTAATTTTCTGCAAGACATATTTCGTCATTTACTTTCGCGCCTTTGGCTTCTCCACCAGAAGCCTCATCCTTAGTCATGCTTGATACCAAACAAGCATCTCTGCCAAATATTGAGAGCTCGCGAAGATACGTATTGCGCATCGACTGAAGCATATGCGCACGTGCCTGTGTTACCGAGTTTGTTGCTAGATACGTGGCAAGTAGAGAGTCCGCGTGATGCTCCACTGATCGTTGTTTGAGGTAAGACTCAAAACTTGCGACGAGTGTCGTTACCTCACGAACATTCGCCGAGAGCCTTTGGCCAAGCTCGGTATTGATTGCCTTGTCAAAGCGACTAATTGAATATCCGGTGACAAAACCAAGCGGCACGATAGAAAGTAAGAGAAACCAAATAATCAAAATTGTTTGGAGTGACCGTCGCGGCTTGGTTAAAATTTGTTCTTCATTTTTTTTCTGATCATTCATTCTTACGCTCGACCCATAGAATAAAGCGTAATTGCCCTTGAGGCATCACTCTTGGGTGTGAATCTTTAGAGAACCGGACTGGACCAAGCCCCTGTAGATACTCTAGGAGCTTATCGTAGTTTTCTTCGGGCAAAGAAAAATGATAGTAGCTACCTTTATTATCTTTTCGCCAGCCTAGCTCGACTTCTCCAGCCTTTCTACCTCCCAATTCTAAAATTTGTTGCGCAATCAGTGGTGTTTTTTCATCTAATTCGTCAATCTTCATAGCGCCACGAAGCACAATTCCACTAGGCTTTCGAGAAATATCTGTATTATTAGATTCACTTGAGTCGCCAGAAACTTCGTTTTTAGAATCGCCCTTCGGTTCAGGGCTCTTTTGCTCGGCTTGGGCCACAGTTTTGGTTGATGGCGGCCTTGTATTTAGCGTAAGAGCTGTGGTCGACGGCGGTATGAAAAACGGCTCGGCATGCTCATCTCCGCTTGCTTCTTGCCCATCCGATGGCATCGACTCATCCTCGTCTGTATCCGTCGGCAAGTTTTGAGCAAGTGCCGTTTGAGCATCGCGCTTCTCAGGGTCATCAGATTCGATCGAAGCCTCCGGCGGCTTTAAAATCTGAGAAAGCACAACCTCTTGATTCGACCTAGGTTTCAATCGAAGCAGAATGTTTCGCGGCAGACTCATGACTAATACCAAGACAAAAATACAACTCATTAGCGCATAGGTCGAAGCTCGAAAGGCCTGATTCCAATTCTTAAAACTACAATAGTGAAAGAATAAGGATGAAAGGTTTTCTGATTGTATAAGTTGCTGTCGCAAGCCCTCTTTGATCTCGACATGGGAAATTTGTTTCGCAAAATTTAGACCGCTATTGAGCTGTTTGAGTACGTGCTGCGTTTCAACATCATTTGCCAAGGTGTTTTTAACCAAGTCTTGACGAGCGCTATCCAGTTTATTTTCCTGATAATCGAGCAACATTTCTCGCACTTGAAAAAAACTTTGGCGAAGAGTCATGCTTCCGCCTCTACAAAAGCTCCAAGTAACTTCGCCGCTCGAGAGATGCGAAATCGTATGGTTCCTAAACTTACATTTTGGGCTTCACACAAATCAGCTTCACTGAATTTCAAAATCCGTGTTGTGAGAATCGCAATGGCCTCTTCGGGCCTAGCTTGCCGACTAAATTTATTCCAAACAGACATCATTTGCGGTGAAAAGCCCACGAGCTGATTCGTCCAGTTCATTGCTGCGATGGCCTTATCGTTTTTATTCAAATTCGTCTTTTGCCTTTGCACTAACATTTGCTTTGAGAAGCTCCCCCAGAGCTCGATCGCTTTAAAAAGTGCAATCCTGCGAATTTGAACCTCATTTTGATTCTTTTCGGATGAAAATCGCGACTTTATATACGCTATAACTTTTTCTGTGCTTTGAATCGAGATCTTCTCATCAAGTGTGGCCATGACGAAAAATAGATAGATTTCTCGATTTAGTTCGAAGCCAGGGCTAAAACTCATTAGTCCGTCGTAATCTGCTTTAAAAGATCCATATTATCGAGAACCTTTCCAGAACCCAATACAACACAAGTTAAAGGGTCTTCGGCAATTGAAACCGGGAGTCCTGTTCGCTCCCTCAATAAAACATCAAAATTTGCAAGCAATGCGCCGCCGCCGGTCAAAACAATCCCGTTATCCACAATATCTGATGCGAGCTCTGGAGGTGTTTTTTCTAAGGCTGTTCTAACTGCATCAACCACTTCACTCAACGGATCCATTAAAGCATCATTCACTTGTGAGCTGGTAATCTCAATTGTCTTTGGAGCTCCCGCAACGAGATCCCGGCCTTTAATTTCCATCAGTCGCTCTTCTTCAAAAGGATATGCATTTCCAATTTTAATTTTAATTTTCTCCGCCGACTGCTCACCGATCAAAAGATTAAATTGTCGGCGCACATAATTAACGATCGCTTCGTCAAATTTATCACCGGCCACTTTAATTGATTTACAGTATACAATGCCGCCAAGAGAAATCACCGCGACGCCGGTTGTTCCACCGCCCATATCAACAACCATATTGCCGGTCGGTTCAGTAATCGGAAGTCCGGCGCCGATCGCGGCCGCCATTGGCTCTTCGATCAAGTAAACTTCGCGCGCTCCAGCTGAGTGGGCCGATTCTTTAACGGCGCGCTTTTCAACTTGTGTGATGCCATAGGGCACACAAATAATAATTCGTGGTCGAATAAAACTCTTTTTATTCTGTGTCGATTTTGAAATAAAATATTTCAGCATACTTTGAGTGACTTCAAAGTCAGCGATTACGCCATCCTTGATTGGTCGAATTGCCACTATTGTTCCCGGCGTGCGACCCAACATATCTTTAGCCTCTTTACCGACCGCGAGAACTCTATTTTGCATTCCACGATAATTTTTTTGAACAGCTACCACAGATGGCTCATCTAAAATAATTCCGCGGCCTTTTGCATACACCAGGGTGTTGGCTGTGCCTAAATCAATTGCTATATCATTTGAAAAATAATCTGACAGTTTATCTAAAATACTCATGTGTTCTCTTTTACTAAGTTTGTCTACTCTGGTCGTCGCTTCGACTTGTCGTTTGTGCAGACCGCACTCGGCTTTCTGCCTTCAACAAAACCCATCTGTGTGATTTTTTATACTCGCCGTAGTCCTAATTTAGTTTATTCTTCAAATTATTAAAATCATCTCAATTCGTTGACGTAGTCCGCAGTATATTTCCCCAAAAAATCAGGGTACCGACCGGTTAACAACCAATGAAAAAAATAACTCAAAATACCAAGAAAAACCCAAATATGACCACGTCGAATATAACTCTAGGCAGAGTAAAAAAGGGAGTCAACACAGGATCTTGCTCTGTCGCGTCGCAGTTTTTACTTTCTAGATTTTTAGCCTTCGGTCTATACTCGAATCTCCCCTTAGCGGATAAGAATCTGTCGGTCCATATTTAGTTCTAATTGAAGGAGTTCTCAAGTGAAACAAGAAGAAGTTTTTGATAATTTGAAAAACTATTTTGAAACCCGCACTGCCATAAAGAGGGCCCTGGGCCTACTAAAGCCTGGCGTCGAGGTAGGACTAGTCATTGGAAACCAAATTGATTGTGCAATTTTTTGTAAAGATGGTGCGCCTTCGGTTGAATGGCGCGAGGCTAAAGATCCAAGTTTTGTTTTTCATATGAAGCCTGAAACGATTGAGACTCTTGTAAAGTCGAAATCCGAAGATATAACTGAGATTAGCTTGAATCTTTTTACCGAAATTATTACCGGAAATATTCGCGTCGAGGTTAAATCGAATATTAAAGATATTTTTAGCGGCGATCACCTTGGGGCCCTCAAGGCTAGTGGACAAAAAGTAAGTTCATTTATTACAACCCATGGCGCAATGAACATGATGAAGGTCTTTGCTTTTATTGATAAAATTAAAAACTCAAGGCCTTAATGACTCTTTTAAGTTGGTAAACTACTTCCACGCCAGCTCTCGCCTGATGAATGCCTGAAGCTCACGGCACTCATCAGCTGTTTTTTGTGAATTCCAGCCAAGCTCCTCGGCGAATATTTTTGAGATAGTAGGAAGCAGGCTGAGACCATGATCGACATGGGATAAAAAAAGAGGCGTACGTCTAGTGTAAAAGTCGGTTAGATGAAAACACATACATTGATGAATTGCGTGTTTC
This sequence comes from Bdellovibrionales bacterium, assembly GCA_043784965.1. Taxonomy (GTDB): domain Bacteria; phylum Bdellovibrionota; class Bdellovibrionia; order Bdellovibrionales; family JAMPXM01; genus JAYTQQ01. Next base: position 9,032 of record JAYVXS010000173.1, on the reverse strand, counting down.
GCCTCCAGGCTCCAAAGCAACAATTTATCAAGCTGCACGTCAGAGTTTAAGTCGAGTCTCTTCTGAAAGAAGCCTGGGTTTCTATATTTTTTTAAAATATCATAAGCTTCTTCTCCGTTTCTAAAAAACAAAATCTCCGCTACATTTTTAGAAATCCCCTCGCCGTGAGCAATCTCTGCTATTTGATATTCAATTTGTTCTAATTTTTCAACTGTGGCCTGTGGATTCAGTGGCGTTTTGGTTTGTGGGTTGCGAAACCGTACCTGATCCTCGAGCGAAAATGTTTTGAGCGCTGCTTGTACCGTTTGCTCGGCCATGCGCCGATACGTTGTATACTTTCCTCCGGCGACGAAAGTCACATTTTGGGGATCCTCAATGATCAGGTGCTCGCGACTTGTTTTGCTTTCAGATTCTGCGCCATCATCGACCAACGGTCTAACACCAGCATAAGAGGCGACAATATCATTTTGCTTAAGTAAAGCGCCGGGAAAATATTCGCGAGCAACATTCAATAGGTATTCAACATCCTTTGCAGTCGTTGCAACATCGAGTGGATCGCTTTGGAAATCGGTATCAGTCGTCCCGATGATAACCATCTCATGCCTAGGTATGGCAAATACAATTCGTTTGTCATTATCTGCCGCCATGACGACAGCTTGTGAAATTGGAATTCGATCTCTTCGAAAGGTCAAATGCACACCCTTTGAAGGTCTTAAAATTTTTCTCCAATTTTTTACCAATTGTGGCGCAACGATGTCGGTCCAAGGACCCGTCGTGCTAATAGTATGTTTGGCGCGAACTAAAATTTTCTTTTTTGAAACTTGATCTTCAATTTCGACGGCCACTACTTTGCCATTTTCAAACTTAGATCCGATGGCCTTGGCATAACTGATTAATATCGCCCCCATTTTATGGGCTGACCTTAAAGTTTCAATAACCAAACGATCATCATCCATATAAGCATCTGAATAAACAAATGACCCAACTAAATTTTTGCTTTGCAAAAGAGGAATTCGATTGATTGTATCGTCTGGGTTAAGTCGCTCATGCATTTCCGGAGCCTCAAACATTGAGAGCGCATCATAAAGCCACATACCAAGCCCCATTTTAAACATTCCAACTCGGCTACTCTCATAAAGGGGCAAAACAAACCGCAGAGGATGTACCAAGTGTGGCGCAATTTCAAAGAGCAGGCGACGCTCTGAAAGTGCTTCGAAAACCAATCCAAACTCTAGATTTTCTAGGTAGCGTATTCCCCCATGAATCAATTTGCTCGAACGAGAGCTTGTACCTTGTGCAAAATCTTGAGCTTCTACGAGAGCCACCTTCATGCCGCGAGAGGCCGCATCTCGTGCTGCTCCAGCGCCGGTGATGCCTCCTCCGATAATTAACAGATCGAATTCGACGTCTGCCAAATGTTGAAAACCGGAGCCGCGATCCATAAAAGAAAATTGCTTCATTTTTTGTAATTCCATTCCCCAATGTCACCTTTTTGTTGGATAACTTGAAATTTTTCGAGCGGTGTCCTGTTTTGACTAAAGTCTGCAAACAATACGCGTTGGAAGTGTTTTTCTCGAGCTGTTTTAATCACAATCTCAGTTAAAAACTGAGTTACCTCTTCGTTTTCGCCAATCAACATTTCGACCCAAAGACTTTGCGTTTGACGGCTTAAGAACAACAAGGGTTGGGCCAAAAAAAACCCTGAGACTTCTCCTGACAAAGAGGTCGCAATGAAACTCCAGCCACACTTTAGATAGTGGTCTAGAGATTCTTTTCTCCAAGGCGCAGTCCAACTTTCAAATATAAATGCGGTTGCATCCGTCGCTTGACTGGCCAACTGATCGTTGGCAAATGTATAAATACGCTCGAGATCTTGAATTGAGGCGACAAAATAATCAGTCTTCATATCAACTTCTCTAAGTCTCCATTGCAACTATTAACCATCCGGAGCTACTTTTAATTTTGACGAAATGCGATTTCACAAGTGATAATACTTCATGATTTTAAAAAGTAATAGTCCTGTCAGCGAATTTTCAGAAGCTTTTACGAACGATCTTGAGGCGCGCATATTGAAGGCGAAAACTTCAGGCGGGCGAATGATCGCAGCCTTCGATGCTGACGGTACTCTCTGGGACACCGACATGGGCGAAATTTTCTTTCTCTATCAGATAAATCATTGTCGTCTTCCCAATATGCCAGTCGACCCTTGGAGGCATTATGTCGATCTCAAGGCGAAAGATCGAATACGGGCGTACTCTTGGCTGGCTCAGATAAATGACGGCCAAGCGATTTCTCAAGTTCGAAGCTGGGCAAAGGCGGCCATTCAAGATTTTGAAGAGACCCATGGTCCCCTTCCCATATTAAAATCAATGCAACGTCTGATTCATTTTCTTCAGAAAAATGGCGCTGAAATTTTTGTAGTTACAGCATCAGTAAAGTGGGCTGTGGAACCAGCGGCCGCTCTTTTAGGGATTCCTTTTGAGCACATTCTGGGATTTCAAAGTGAGCTCGATCAGGGAGTGGTAAGCTCTCGAATGATTCCACCTCCGACTTACCGGCAGGGCAAGGCCGATGCCTTGATGGCGGCAACACAGGGCTTGGCGCCGATTCTATGTGCCGGAAATACTTTGGGAGATATCGCTCTCCTTAAGTCTTCAAGCAACATCAAGCTAGCGGTGCGCACACAAAGCCTAACGACAAAAGAAAATGATCTGCTCAATGATGAGTTGACCCTGCAAAAGGAGGCTTCTGCTCAGGGCTGGCTACATCACGCCTTTCGAAAATAAAGGCCCTTAGGGCCCGTCAAATAATAAGTGAACTATTTAAGGGCAGCTGGCTTGTGGACTTTATAAATCCCATACTTTTTATTCGCGCACTTTTGATTCAACGAAAAAATTTGGTTTCTTCCGTCATTAAGGCCTCAACTTCAGAAATTTCTTTTGGAACCTTGACTGTTAGATTTTCGTATCCACTCTTCGTCACCAAAATATTATCTTCAATTCGAACGCCGATTCCGCGAAATTCTTTCGGAGCACTTTCATCATTGGCCGGGATATAAAGTCCAGGCTCGACAGTAAACAGGAATCCTTCTTCAATTCTACGGGGCTCTCCACCGACAAGGTAAAGACCAGCATCATGGACGTCCATCCCAAGATAATGGCTTACACCATGCATATAATATTTTTTGAAATCGAGATTTTTAATAAGCTCTGCTCTGTTGCCACACAAAAGTTTCAAATCGAGCATCATATCAGTCAACATTTCAATTGTGGTTTCTTGCAGTTTTTGAAATGCGAGCCCTGGCTTTACCATTTCTATCAACTTCTTTTGAACCTGCAAGACCCCACCGTAAATCGTTTTCTGTGCTGCCGAAAACTTACCGTTTACCGGGAAGTCTCGCGTAATATCTCCAGTAAAATAATTATACTCAGCCCCAGCATCAATCAATAGGAGCTCGCCATCCTTACAAACCTGATCGTTGAATACATAATGCAGCGTCGTAGCGTTTGCGCCTGTTGCCACTATCGTCCCATATCCTTCACGCTTAGCTCCGAGAAGCATACTTGTTCCCAAGAATACACCCTGTAGTTGGTTTTCGGTAACCCCTGGCTTTGCAAAGCGCATCACTTCGCAGTGTGCTTCCGCTGAAATATCACAGGCCTTTCGGACACTCGCTATTTCGTCATTGGTTTTTTTTAATCGCTGCTCACCTAATAATTCTCTAGCATCATATATCGGCAGAACGCCTCGTCCACTGCGACCATGACTTGCCCGAACGCCCTGCAGAAGAGCCAAAACCTGTTTGTCGAAATGAGTACTAATACCCCACTGATGATAGACCTTATCTACTGGCTTCAAAAGCTCAGTTGCCTTTTCTTCAAATTCTGAAATTAAAAAACATTGATCAATTTGAAATTCACTTGCGGCGCCGGCCGGGCCGTAGCGAAAGCCGTCCCAAGTTTCCCGCTCCTGGTCTTTGGGTCTTACAAATAAAATGCTCTCAGGATTTTGGCCCGGGCGAAAAATAAAAATGCTTTCTGGCTCTTCAAATCCCGTCAAATAAAACATATTGCTGTCTTGACGAAAAGGGTGATGAACATCGTTGTTGCGAATATATTCGGGATGAGAATGTAGAATGAGCGCTGAGCCTGAAATTTTTTCTTTCAAAAGCATACGCCGATTCTTAAACATCTGAATATCATGTAGTGATTTTCTCATTTTTTACCACCTAAAATCCATATTGATTAACTAATTTATTTACCGCATCTTTTGCGGAGTTTGCACCTTGCTCAATTAAATTTCGTCTTGCTTCAAAGTCAATGATCGATGTCTTTGCGGTATTGACCTGGATGATTTGATTTACCCCGGGAATACTCGGTCGCCCCAGATTTCGTTGTAACTGACTCATTAATACTTGCTCAACTGGATATTCTCCGCGAATGGCTTTCGGAAAAATATCTGTGCCAGACATTACGTTTACAAAAATAACAAGATTGATATTTCTAGCTCTCAAAAAGTTTGCCGCCTCTTCAATTTCAAATGGGGCTGCAATATGAGATCGGTTATCTGCAAAATACGGCGGGTAGGGCAAACATTTTGTTAATCCTTCGCGAAAGCTACCCTTTCCTATAAATGCAAGGCGATCTTGACTCAAATTATAAGTTGGACAGGCAAACTCAATTTTTGCTTTTTCAAATAGATTGGCGCCAAAAACTTGGTTTAAGTAATCTGAAAAAACAGAAACCTGTTCAGGCTTAATTTTAGAGCCGAGAAATCCTTTGCCCGGAATATCACCTTCACGAAGGCGCATGGCTTTAAACTCAAGCTCATTTACTTGGCCTTGCATAGCAAAAAGTCCGCCCATGAGGGCCCCCCACTCAAGGCCAATTACGTAATGGATAGGAATTCGGGCGCGCGCAAACTCTTTCAATACACCGACATGGGCAAAACTTCTCATTCCTCCTGGACCCAATATAATTCCCACACGAGGGCTTTCTTTAGGTAGAGGAATTTCAACCGGCGCGCTGGGCGCGGCTACAATTTGTTGACCCGGTGGCGCGGGAACTATGACTGGAGCAGGCGTAGGCTCAGATGTTACTAACTTATTCTTTGTTTTTTTTACGTCTTGGTCATGAGTGTTGAGCACCGATGTAGGCTTGGGATCATGTCTTGTGGTCAAGGAGTTACAGCCCAAAAAAACAAAAAAACTAAATGCCCACAGGACTAGAAATATTTTTTGACCTTGCATACTCGCTCCCAGGTTGATGAAACTAATTTTTTCGAGAGCAGTTGTATCTCGCCATTTCCCGTAAATCTTCGGCCTTATGATTCCATTCTGACAAATCAGCAAGGCAGTGCTCCGTTAACTGCCTTAGGTAATTCTGGGCGCCATCAAACCCCATAAAGCTTGTATAACTGGCACCTTTGTCGTCCGGAAAATCAAGAAGATCATCCTTTACTTGAAATGCCAAACCTAAATTTCTTCCAAACTTGCAAAGTTCTAAGGTCTGTTTGGGGCTGGCCGCACCCACTAGGGCCGCACCCTCGATTGAAACCAGAATTAGCGCACCGGTCTTTTGCTCATGCATCCTCTGTAGGTCTTCAATTTTGTCAATTTTTACTTTTCCACTTTCAAGATCATACATCTGTCCCGAGATCATCCCCCGCATTCCGGCGGCACAAGAAAGCAAAGCCACCAATTTCAAACCGATTTCTGGTCTGGATGAATAGTATTTGGCAATTAACGAAAAGGCCTCAGCCTGCAGAGCGTCTCCGGCAAGCAATGCTGTTGCCTCACCAAATACTTTATGACTGCTGGGCTCACCCCGGCGAAAATCATCATTATCCATGCAGGGCAGATCATCATGAATAAGTGAGTAGGTATGAACACACTCTAGTGCCGCAGCAAATGGCAAAATCTGTTCAGGCAAAGCGCCCAAGGCATCAATTGTAATGCACGCAAGTCTCGCGCGAAACCTTTTTGCCGCCTTTTGTAAAAGCGAATATCTTACCGCACTCAATAAAATGGCCTGAACTTCAGCCAGCCCCATAAAATGTTCTTCTATGAAGGCTTCAAGCTTTTTTGAATAACCACTGCTACTCAATGCCTTTGTCGTATTCGCATCTACATTAACCATCTTTACTTTTCACTCGCAATAAAATCTTGGGTGATCGGAGCACCACTCTGATCAAAACCCATCAAAAGCTTCACTTTTTGCTCAGCATCGTTTAGCTGGGTATTACACTCTCGCGACAGCTTTACGCCCTCTTCAAAAAGTTTGAGTGAATCTTCGAGAGAGAGCTCTCCGGCCTCCATGCTCCCTACAATTTTTTCAAGACGAGAGAGTTTTTTCTCAAAATCCATAAGTACGACTCCTGTTAATTTTTAGAAATAATTTTACTAATTTTAGCTAGGGCCTCACCCTTCGCAAATTGAATTTCAATTTCCTGATCGATCATAAGGCGGCTAACCTCTTTTACAATTGCCCCGCTTGACGTTACTATTGAGTAGCCACGCGCAACAACCCTAAGTGGACTCAAAGAGTCGAGCAGCGAAAAAAAAGCTTTTAACCCTTGCGCTCTCCTCTGTAATTGATTCTGCATTTGTGCCTGTAGTCTTGCGCGCAAATTTTCATTTCGCACGCGGGCGCCATTTAGAAGACCCTCTGGCGTTCCGAGTCTATGAGTTAGCAATTCAATTTTCATTTTATGGTCGCTTAAATAACGACCCGCCGCCAACTCAAGACGAATCATCATATCGTCATTTCGCTGCGACATATCTTGAAGCATCCTTACTGGATCAACCAAGGCGCGCGCCAATAAAGAAATTTTTTGCTTCAACATTTGCAATTTGCGCATCAATCCAGAGTGTAAATTACGTTGATCGCTCCTAATTTGATTTTGTAGGTCTTCGGCATTTTGCACAACTAACTCTGCCGCGGCAGACGGTGTCGGCGCCCGAAGGTCAGCTACAAAGTCCGCAATCGTAAAATCAATTTCGTGACCAACCGCAGAGATGACGGGAACTCGGGATGCCGCAATCGCTCTTGCAACCCGCTCATCATTGAAGGCCCAAAGATCCTCAATAGATCCACCACCACGTCCGACAATCAGGACATCCACGTCAGTGAGTCGATTGGCCGCTTGAATTCCCGCAACGACTTCAGCCGGCGCCTGATCACCCTGAACTTTTGCCGCGATCAATGTGACTCTGGCTCCTCGATATCTACGACCCAAGACACTCAGCATATCTCGAATGGCAGCGCCGGTTGGCGAAGTCACAATCGCAATATGTTGCGGCAGTGCCGGCAAAGCACGCTTTCTCTCTGCCGCAAACAAGCCCTCTGCCTGAAGTTTATTTTTCAACTGCTCAAAGGCTTTTTGAAGCGCGCCGGCACCTACGGGCTCCATCAACTCAATGAAAATTTGATAATTTCCTCGCGGCTCATAAACCGTAACTTTACCTCGAACTAAAACTTCCATTCCGTCGTGAGGCTTGTATTTGAGCTGTTGGTTGAAACCCCGAAACATTACGGCGGTAATTTGCGCCTTTGAGTCCTTTAATGAAAAATAAAAGTGACCCGAAGTATGTGCTTTAAAATTTGATATTTCACCCTTGATCCAAACCAGTGGAAACTCGCCCTCTAAAATATTCTTAATCCACTTGTTTAGCTCGTAAATAGAAAGGACTTGTGGCGCTGGTTTGCCTTCTGTTTGCTCTGCCGCCAAAGCTTTCTTCTTTGCTTGTTCTGCGATCAGCTCTTCTGCTGGATCGGCTTCAAAAGCCTTTGGCTCTGGCGAGGACTTTACCTCAGTATTGGCTAAGGCAGAGGCGGCGACCGAGACCGGCGCGATGCTTTTTGGATTTTGGGCAAACTCAAGTGGCGCCCAATTTAGGTCTGAAAAATTAAACTGTTCTTGATCTTTTGCCAATGGCTATCCTTCGCCTAAAATCTGCTCCGAACTAGAGGCAAACTACTTTTTAGAGGGCATCTGAGTCAAGTTAGATTCGAAGGGCTGGCGGCAGTATTTTCCTAATATGGTACTAAGAAAACCAAAGATTTTGTAGGGACCAAAGGCCTCCGACAAAGAAACTGATCCAAGCAAGCGAACTGTGAGACTTGAGGCGATGCCAAGCCTGGCGTGGAACGATTTTCGCACCCAGCGCTTGAGTCACCTTCAAATTCAAAATAAGCAGAAGTACTGCGCCATAAACAAAAATCAAAAGAGGGAAAATTTGATCTAGCTGCTGAATAAAAGTATTTGAATATTCCATAGCCTCCTTTCGGCACATTTGATCGCCCAAAACATAGACCTATAGGCAGAATGTAAACTGAAAAATAGCAAATTTTATTTTTTCAAGACTAAAATCTCATCTCGACGCAAGTTTATTTCGTAGGATTCACTACAAGGCCGAGTTTTTTGCTTGAGAAAATTGACGTGATCAAAAGAGCTTGTTATGATTTGAGGTAAGGTATCTGTGGCATTATGCACAGAAGTAAAGAAACCCTACAAGTATAGAGATAGGGGACTGTCCCTGGAAATGGTGTGCAAGCTCTGCCTTCGGGATCAGAGAAGCCTAAAGTTTCTATCATGGTCACCCACCTTAACAAATACGGGTTTCGCATTTCTAGATGCGCCACAGATTCCTTGTTTTTTTTCTTTCATCCGGGCCAACCGAGTCACCAAACTAAGCTACTCATAACTGAAGTTGAAGAACCGGAGCTCAGGGACTGTGAGACAGTAAATCTGATTTCAGGGGCAGGCCCAAAAATCAGCACGCTGGCAGAGATTATTTGGATTTAAGTCGATAGATCATTCCCCCAAGTTGATTAGCAAGAATACCGACCTCTCTCTGATTTATTATTTCTAGTAGAGCCTGAGTTTCGCGTAGCGATGCGTAGCTTATAGAATAGAATCTGGCGCGCTCCTTTGCTGTCGTTTTGGCTGAGCCTTCAACTAAATTAAGCACAACGCTAAGACAAGCTCTCTCGAGCTGATCTTTTAAAAAAGCTTTGGCCTTTATCTGTTCA
>JAYVXS010000172.1:0-4804 GCA_043784965.1 Bdellovibrionales bacterium | reverse complement strand
CAAACGGCTTCATCGAGACTTTTCATATTTTCCTGACGTTTTGATTCCCGGCAAGCGTTTATCACGAAGATCCTGGCAAGACTTTACTGAGAGATTTCAGGTTGTTCGAATAATCAAGATGTGTGTCGATGAGCTTGTCGGCAGCATTAAACTTGAGGATTTTACCTTCGCAACCTCTTCGGCATACAATCTTCTCTACGCTGCGATTCGACCACTTCGAATAAATCACGAACTGCTCTCGATTCTCCCGCCACAGAAGTCTTCAGTTTTCGAATTTTATACTTTGCCAAAATTAGTTATAGCGAAAACTTTCCTGAAGAAAAGTTTGAGTTGGTAGTATTGTTCACCATGGTCAATAAAACTCCTGCAAAAACCAGCAGGCAGATAAATACTCGTTTTTCATCGTCGCATCTCAATGTTCAAAATGTCCAAAGTGGTTTTAATAACAGCGTCGGGATTTAACGAAATACTATCGATTCCATTTTCGACCAGAAACCGAGCAAACTCCGGATAATCGCTTGGAGCCTGACCACAAATTCCAATTTTGCGTCCTTTGGCATGTGCAGCGCGAATCACTTGAGATATCATTTTCTTTACGGCTTCGTTACGCTCATCAAAAACATGCGCAACAATTTCAGAGTCGCGGTCCACGCCAAGTACCAATTGTGTGAGGTCATTCGAGCCAATTGAAAATCCATCAAATATGTCACTGAATTCCTCAGCTAAGATAACGTTGCTGGGTATTTCGCACATCACATAGATTTTGCAGTGTTATGCTATCTAGGTGATCGCTGACAAAACAACATACACACTCGAACCCTTGCGCAAGCGGAGCCGTCTGTTGATTCAATGCGGGCTCAAAAAAAGTCAGTTCAAATTGATAGCTGGCGTTGCATGCCTTGAAAAACTCTCGCTCAAAATTATGTGTACTAAAAAAAGCGACTTTCACGCATACCTCTCAAGCGAAATTCAATGCCTACAAACCAATAAGTGGCCACCTTTGCTCAATTCCGTCGGCGGCCAAAAATTCTCAACAAACTCAAAAAGAGGTTTATGAAATCAAGATAGAGAGCCAACGCTCCGAAGATTGCACCCTTTCGCCCTTGCTCCGAGTCGACCTCCCCAAATTCCAAAGCCATTGCGCGAATTCTTTGGGTGTCGTAGGCTGTGAGACCTGAAAAGATGATAATAGCGGCAAAAGAAATTGCGAAATTCAGAGATTCGCTTTTTGTGAAGATATTTACCAGACTCAAAATAATGATACCGAAGAGTCCCATAGTCATGAAGGTTCCGACACCCGAGAGACTTCTCTTAGTTACTGAACCATAGATCGCCAGCCCCCCGAACATCCCTGCCGTCAAAAGAAAGATCTGACCAATTGAGCCAAGCTGATAAGCAAGGAAGACTACTGAGAATGTGACACCGTTGAGAGTAGAATAGAACAAAAAACCCAAAGTCGCCGCAGACGCACTTAGGCGTTTGTGTGCGGTGGAAAGACCAACCACGACGACCAACTCCGTGATAATAACTCCAAAGAACACCCATTGATTTTCAAAGATGAAGCGAACCGCACTCTCTGACGATGCGAAAGCAAGACTTACACCCGCAGTGAGTAACAGGCCGAAGAACATCCAACCATAGGTTCGATTCATGAAGCGTGTTTGAATGATTTGCTGAGTCGATGACCCTAGTCGGCTATTGAACGGCTCTGTTTGATAGGTGCTGTCCATGTTTTCTCCTTAAAAATTCTTGGGACAAATTGACGTTGTTCCCGACAAAATGTCCCCCTCAATGACCATGCGTTGGGTGGTATCGTCTGCAATCGCAACTAGGTACACCTACTAGCAGGGAGTATGCCACGAAAAGGCTTGGAACTTGCAGGCTTGAGACTCTTAAATGAGCACCGTACTGGGGCTGAGTATGGCAAAGGACCAAGAGAAAATGCGTAATTCAAAACGTGAGATTGAGCAGCACCTTGATCATTCGGATGAACTCAGCCGCCTTCGGAAGATTATGGGGCAGCTTGCTGGAATCGAGAGAATGATTGCAGCGCAACGTCACCGTCCGGAGGTCGTTCAACAAATTAGGGCGGCCACATCGGCATTGAAAGCACTGGAACTCTCCATCGTTAAAAACCATATGAGTACTTGCATCAAGAAGTCTGCACGCTCTGATACGCATGGGGCATTTGATCAGAAGATCAAGGAACTCATGGAGCTGATTAAAGGATGAAACATTGAATAAAAAATTAGAATATCATATAAACCATAGGCGGGGTCATGAGTCAGCCTGATAAATCATTCGCTGCCGAGCCCGCTTATCATAACCAAATGTTTCTGGACAGTGACGAAGGAAGACCTCTTCGTATCCTCGCCGAGTACCTTGAGCCACTTTACCGGCTACGGCACCAAGGCGTTCAGGACACGATTGTTTTTTTTGGATCAGCCAGAATGAAAGAGGATGGGCCGCTCGGGCGATATTATAACGACGCCCGTTTGCTGGCACGGCTTCTGACCGAATGGTCACACGATCTCGAAGAATCTAAAAAATTTGTGATCTGTTCGGGTGGGGGCGGCGGCATTATGGAGGCAGCTAATCGCGGTGCTGCGGATGCGGGCGGCAGCACCATTGGATTTAATATTGGATTGCCTCACGAGCAGCGCCCGAACCCTTACGTCACGCCATCTCTCCTGTTCGAGTTTCATTATTTTTTTATGCGCAAATTATGGTTTTCACATCTCGCTCAGGCACTCGTTGTTTTTCCTGGAGGATTTGGAACTTTGGACGAGCTGATGGAAACTCTAACACTTGCACAAACGCAAAAGATTGACCGAAAGGTTCTCATTCTTCTCTATGGCTCGGAATATTGGAATGAAATCATCAATTTTGAAGCGCTTGTGAAACACGGGATGATCGACGCCAAAGACGTAAATCTCATTCATCGTGTAGACGATGTTCAAACAGCCTTTAAATTTCTCAAAAACCGCTTGCCGAAAGAAAAGGAAGCTGTTTGTCCAGCGATCGCAAAGGCAAGGTTTTCGAAGCGACAAGCTGAAGGGATCAGTCGATGATAGAGCTAGAATTTGTAGGCGCAGCACAGACCGTAACCGGATCTAAGCATTTGCTTCGCACATCGCGCGCATCTGTATTGTTGGACTGTGGCTTGTTTCAAGGCCGCCGAAAAGAAGCCGATGAGAAGAATCGAAAGTTTTCAATTGATCATGAAATGCTTGATGCGATTGTCTTATCTCATGCTCATATCGACCACTCGGGCGCTCTGCCTTGCATTTACAAAAACGGCTATCGTGGCCTCATCTATGCCACTCCTGCCACTCGCGATCTCTGCTCACCAATGCTCATGGACACAGCATGGATCATGAAGGGGGATGCTGAACACATACAAAAACTTATCTTACGTGGAGTGAAGCATCTTGACCCCGTCGAGCCACTATATGGGGAAAAAGATGTTACCGGCACGCTGTCGCTGTTCATGGGAATTCCCTACCATAGAAAACAGACGATTGCTCCGGGTATTACTTTGACGTTTTTCGAAGCTGGTCATGTGCTAGGAAGTGCGATATCAGTTCTCGACGTCGAAGACGAAGGTCAGAAATTGCGAATCGCATATACGGGGGATTTAGGTCGCAATCATCTTCCCATTTTACGAAATCCAGAAATCCCAGATCAGATTTCATGTCTACTAATGGAGAGTACCTATGGGGATAGGCTTCATGATACTATTGAACTAACGAATGATGCACTAGCTGAGGTCATCAACCGCACTTACAAACGCGGCGGGAAAATCGTGATCCCCTCTTTTGCTTTAGAGCGTGCCCAAGAGGTGATTTATGCACTTAAGAAACTATTTGATCAAAAGCTAATACCGCCGATTCCAGTATACGTTGACTCTCCTCTTACGGTAAAAATAACGGAGGTCTTCAAGTTACATCCGGAGTGTTACGACTCTGACACATTTGCGTTAATTCAAAGTGAAAAGTCTCCCTTTGAATTTCCTGGGCTGAAATATATCTCAAGCGTCGAAGACTCGAAGAAAGTCTCTTCAAGCAATGAGCCCTGCATTGTAATTTCAGCAAGCGGAATGTGCGAAGGCGGAAGAGTTCTGCATCATCTCATATCAACAATTGAAGATCCAAAAAACACGGTCATTATCGTCGGATTCCAGGCTGAAAACACGTTGGGAAGAAGGTTAGTCGAAAAACAATCGGAGGTTCGAATTTATGGTATCATGCACCGTCTCAATGCTGAGGTATGTGTATTGAACGGCTTCTCGGGTCATGCGGATCAAAATGATTTACTTCGCTTTGCCGATGCCGTTCGAAGTCAAGGGCATTTAGAGAAAGTCATTCTTGTGCATGGAGAGCCGAAGTCTCAAGAGACCTTGAAAACCAAACTTCACGATCTTCATTTTCAAGCCGTTGAAGTCCCAGGGCCAGGTGACGTTGTTAAACTAAGGTCGCCGGAAAGTGTTTTAAAGGGAACATATGGCCACTAACCCCTATACTATGCTTACGCAAGCCGTGAAAATGTGGTTGCTCCGAAAGGCATGGATCTAAATCCGATGGGGAAAGGCGCGCTGCGCATAACATCCATTACACCAACACTATTTCTTGGATCGTGCAAAACTAGAGGATCACTGATAGAATTTTCCCTGAAGACATCTGAGATGAATTATTCTTGTTTGTACGGGAGCCCCCTGTTTCAGGAAAGATGTCGCATGAGTTAAAAATGACTGGGGGCGAGATATGAGATTTAAGTGGGATTGCGTCAAGGTCAAGTTTACACA
>JAYVXS010000171.1:0-4810 GCA_043784965.1 Bdellovibrionales bacterium | reverse complement strand
AGTGAGGCAACCTCAAAGCAGGTTGTCGCAATGAAAAGGTCTCGAAAACGCCAGGAGCGAAGCGCCCAGACTAGCGAAGTGGCGATTGCAACAGAAATCTGATGAAATATCCGGGTTAAGAGTATGGGCGAAAATCAGTATCGCAACTTTTGCGCGGGCCCTAAACCAACTTCAGCATTAGAGTTTCAAATAGTTGATCTTGAATCGCATACATTTTGCGCTCCTCTGCCTTAGACTTCTCATGATCAAATCCCAAGAGGTGAAGGACTCCATGAATAAACAAATATGTAAGTTCAAAGCGAAAACTAAGACCGTGGTCAGCGGCCTGAGCCTTGACGACCTCATAACAAAACACCAACTCGCCAAGGCTCGATTCTTCAATCGGTGCGAAGCTCAATACATCGGTGGCATAGTTTCGCCGGCGATAGTCTTTATTCAGCTTGCGGGCCTGACTTCGATTGACAAATAGAATCACCAAATCCTTTTTCAAAAGAGCTTTTAAACGTTTGGTTGGTAGCTTTTTCGACAAATGTGGCAGCAACGTCCTATGTAGGCCAAGCAAGAATTTTTTAGGAATAACTCGACCAGATGAATTTAAAACTTCAATTTTTGGTGACATGAGGGTTCATCAATTTGTTTGCCCTAAACCAGACGGGGCTTTTTAAGCTCAATTGGATCTGCTGCACCACCACCTGCTTTTCTAGGATAATCAATACGTTGATGGTAGATGCCAAGTAAGATGCGAATAAAAGATTCCTCAATGATGGTCAAATTCTTTAGCGTCAAATTGCAATCGTCAAGTTGACCATCCATGAATTTTCTTTGAATGATATTTTTTACAATATTCTGTAAACGTGCCGGCGTCGGCTCATCAAGGGAGCGCGCTGCTGCCTCGATACTGTCAGCCAACATGATTAACGCCACCTCACGAAATTGAGGCTTCGGTCCTGGATAACGAAAGTCCTCTTCATTCACCTCACCCATCGAAGCATCCTGTGTTTCAATTGCACGGTTATGAAAAAAAGATATGAGGGTCGTGCCATGATGCTGTACGATCCCGTCAATAATGGCTTTGCCAAGTTTATGTTTCAGCGCCAGCTCTAAACCGTCCTTTGCATGAGAAATCAATATTGTTTTACTCATATGAGGAGACAAATGATCATGCGGATTCTGTCCTGGTTTTTGATTTTCTATAAAATAGTTATGATGCGCAATTTTACCAATATCATGATAGTAAGACATCACCTTTGCCAGTAGTGAATTAGCACCAATCTCTTCAGCCGCAGCCTCAACCATACTGCCAACTACCAGAGAGTGATGATAGGTTCCCGGAGCTTTCAATAGCATTTCTTTTAATAGTGGATGATTGAGATTACTCAATTCAAGAAGCTTCACATCCGTACTAACATTGAAAAGGCTTTCTAATAATGGAACCAACATCAAAGCAATAAGTGAAGATAATATGCCCGAAAATAGACCCGCCGGAATGCCCCAGAGTATCTGCGCAAAGTAAGTTGGCTCACCAAATCTTTCAATCGTGGTGACGAGCACAATCATGGCTGCGTTTACAAGGCCGGTTCGTACTCCCGCAAAATACAAATCGTTACGACGCTTGCAGCTGTGAACTCCACGTGCCGCGGCAATTCCGCCAATCATAGTCACCAGCATGAAACTGAACTTCATATCAACCATTAAACCTAGCACCACCGACAAAAACATTGAGAAAATCCAAACGATTTCTCCTGATGTAATTAATAGGCCGACAAGCATCGATCCGGTAGCGACAGGAGCGGCGAAAAGCAAAGTCGACTCAGGTGTCGTCGAGCCAAATCTCGAGATAAAGGCCGCATTGGTAAGAAATAGAAATATTTTGGTAATGATAACCGCTGAGAAAGTCACCACTCCCATTATACTGATATCCTTAGCATCAGCATAAACTCGATTCAGGGTAAATCGCTTTAAGTAAGAGGAACATACAGACAACAAGACC
Source organism: Bdellovibrionales bacterium (assembly GCA_043784965.1). Taxonomy (GTDB): domain Bacteria; phylum Bdellovibrionota; class Bdellovibrionia; order Bdellovibrionales; family JAMPXM01; genus JAYTQQ01. Next base: position 2,820 of record JAYVXS010000171.1, on the reverse strand, counting down.
ACAATCATGACCGCAGTTATAAGAGAAATGAAATTGCGGCTACGGTGAGATCGCAAACGCTCGATTTCACGAAGCACCATGACGTGCTTGGCCTGAACTGTGGCGCCCTCGGAAACCAAAATTTGACCCTTTTTAATTCCGATCTTTTCTTCGAAAACTTCGTCACGCGCATGTTGCCGTCTAGTGGCTGTTTCAGACTTATTTAAAGTAATATTCGGGATCAATAGTGAGTGCACCACCTCGAGCAAAACTCGTTGATCTTTTGGCGCAAAGTTTTTCAAATTAAGTATTTTTTCAGTTAAAAAATCTTCTTCTTTTGTTAAGTTATGTACTTCTGCCGCCGTAGCTACCAAATCTCGAACGGAACGGCCGCTTCGCCCCACTTCACGAAGTGTATATTCGTGCATATTCACTGGAACTTGCTTGTCTAATCCGTCAATAATTTTAAAGTGCGACCAACGTTCAATTGCTTCACTCAAAATGTTTTCAATCCGTGAACTGAATTTTTGGCGAATGAGCCACTCGAAATTGCGATCTGAAATGTTGCGCGCCAATAACTTTTCAAATTCAGCTTTAAACTGAAAAAACTGCTGCACCTGAGCCTCGTACTGCGCTTCAGTTTTCGGCCAATTAATTCGCCTAAATTCTTCGCGCATACGACGAAACCCTAGGTAAGTTCGATTATTCAAATCATCGAAGGCGTATTTGTCATAGTCAAAAATAAACGGCACACTACTTTCAGCACTCTGGCGCTTTTCCTCAGTCGTAATTTGATCGACGTAGTCAAAGCTCATTGGCGCCTTGATGTCGTGACTGGCGATATCTCCCAAACGAACCGAATAAGAAAAATCAAAATCATAAAAAACAAGAAAAGAAAGAAGTAGTGAGAAAATGAATAAAAGAGAAGTGCGTTGTAGATTGAGCTTTTCGTCAAGCCTTTGGAGCAAACGCCCAAAGCCAGTTTTTTCGAACCCAAGTTTATTAACCCAATTTACAAACTCCAATGAGTGATTGAAATATTTTGAGCGATTTTGCAGAGTCTCACGCCCCGCATGCTTGGCGGCGTTCGATTTGTTTTGGGAAGTCCTTAAAATGCTCATTGTTTTGCTCTTTTACTATCGATTGCAGTGCAAAGTATACTCCTACATCTTATCGGCTACGCGTGCTAAAGGAAAATAGACCTCTATCAAGATTAGTCGAGTAAAGGTTGGGGTCTTCGCTGTTTGGACCTATAAACTGACCTCGGTCGGGGCGAGATTTGAGCTGGACTTTACTTTCTGCCAAGATTAAAAACTGGGTCAATGAGAATTGGCAAAATAGTCCTTTGGGGTCTGTATTGGCCCAAAAGAGCTATGCTTGGGCTGATCATATTGACCTTGCTAAATTCCTTCTAGATAGCAGCATGGAGAAAGAGAGCTACCAAATTGATTCAACCCCCCGTAAATCTAGATGAATTCGAAGCCTTATTAGAAATTGTAAAGGCTCTCAGAAGCGAAGATGGCTGCCCATGGGATAAAGAGCAAACCCATAGGAGTCTCGCGACATTTGCTATCGAAGAGGCATATGAGCTCGCTGAAGCGATAGAATTGGCTGACCGCGATGAGATGATTTCAGAGCTTGGCGATTTACTTTTGCAGGTGGCCCTTCATAGTGAGGTGGGGCGGGCAAGTTTAGATGAAAAGATGAGGTTTACGATCAACGATGTGATTCGCACAGTGAACCAAAAAATGGTACGTCGCCATCCTCATGTTTTTGCCCTTGAGACCGCCAAAGATGCAGACCAAGTACTTAAAAATTGGGCTGAAATCAAAAATCTTGAGAAACAAGCTAAGGGGGTTAAAAAATCAGCTGCCTTTGATATTCCACCCCACCTCCCCGGCCTAATGCGCGCACAAAAAATTGGCAGCAAGACTAAGGAGTTCAATTTTGATTGGCAAAATCCGCGGCAGGTAATTGAAAAGCTCGAAGAAGAAATACTTGAACTCAAAGCTGCACTTAACGATTTAGAAAATGACCAAAACCAAGCCCCTGAGCTTCAAATGGCCGTTGAGGGCGAACTGGGCGATGTACTTTTTTGCTGCGCTCAGATTGCGCGCCATCTCAAGCTAGATGCGGAACAGGCTCTTCGCAATGCCAATCGCCGATTTGAAAGACGCTTTTTTAAAATGTTTGAACTCGCAAAATTAACTCCAGAACTCCCTGCTAAACCCAGCGCCGCTGAGCTCGAAGTGCTCTGGCAAAGGGTAAAAAGCCTCGAAAAACAGGGGCAAATCTAATTGCAGGCTTGCTAACAAGATTTAGATAGAGTATTCAATTGTCGCTGAAGTTAGAGATTCTATTATTCGTATATGACGATATTTTTTGGAGGTATTTCAATTGGCAACACATAAATCGGCAGAAAAACGTGCCCGACAAGCAGTCAAAAGATCGGCTCGCAATAGTTCATCTATTAGTGCCGTTCGCACAGCTGAACGAAAATTGCGTGAATCAATGGCCGCTGGCGAAAAAACTTTGGTCGGCAAATTGTTTCTAGAGTTTGCCAGCAAAACCGATAGCGCTGTTTCAAAGGGCGTAATTCACTATAAAACAGCGGCGCGAAAAATTGGTAGACTTGCTGCCCACGTTTATCAATTCACCAAGTAATTTAAAATTATTCTTAAGGCTTTCGGGAGCAGATCTACGAGGGCCCAATTTTTAGACCTTAGTCCAACAGTATCCAATTGGACTTGAGCACCGTGAACATATCGTCGATATAGCCGGATGATGCTCAGAGTTTCCAAAATATTTTTAATTTTTTTTATAGTCTCCGCTAGCTGCGTA
>JAYVXS010000170.1:0-14898 GCA_043784965.1 Bdellovibrionales bacterium | reverse complement strand
TTGTCGCAACGAAAAGGTCTCGAAAACGCCAGGAGCGAAGCGCCCAGACTAGCGAAGCGGCAATTGCAACAGAAATCTGATGAAATATCCGGGCTAGCTCAATCACGAATTCAAATTAGAAATTTACTATTACTTTAAAAACGAGTTCCGCAGCCCCAGAGGGCGTGGACTGCTTGAGCTTTTTAAAGTAATAGTAAATTTCTAATTTGAATTCACTTACCAGCGTGTAAAATTACCGTATTTTAAAACTCTCATCGAAAGAAAATAAAAGCTACCAAGAGTGACTAAACAAACTATGGTGGCAACCAGAATATCCACATCACTGTGGCCGAGAAGACCATAGCGAACACCATTTATTAAATACAAAACAGGATTGAACTTTGAAACGATTTGCCAAAAAGGATGCAGGCCAGAAAGCGAAAAGAAGACCCCGCCTAAATAAATAAGCGGCACCAATATAAAGGCGCCCACTGCACTAACTTGGTCAAAAGTTTTAGCCCAAAAAGCTATCGTGATCCCGAGCTGCGCAAAAATGAGACCCCCGGCGATTAGAAAAAAGAAAAGAATCGCCGGGTTGGCAATTCCCAAAAAATGATGCTCAACAATGAAATAAAATATTTCTCCGACGAAAAAAGTAATCAGGCCAACTACGAAACCTCTACACACTCCAGCAATTGAAAGGGCCCAAATAATTTGATTTGAGCTAAGTGGCACGACCTTAAGATCTTCTAGGTCCCCCGCGAATTTACCAGCGACGATCGAACTAGATGAATTCTGAAATGCATTATTTAATACTGACATCATGACCAGACCCGGTATCAAAAAGGCGAGATAAGAAAGCCCACCCTCAAGATGGATGTTTTGTCCCAGACTCAATCCAAAGATCAACAAATACAATGTAGCATTAATCAAAGGTGTAAAAACCGTTTGAAAAATGACTTTCATGAATCTCTTCATTTCGCGAACATAAAGCGCCCAAAATGGATTAAATTTTAAATCGCCAGTTTTCGCCATCGGATTAATCATGCAGCACCTTCCGAATTGCATCCTCTAAACTACCCTCGTGTATTTGAATATCTTTAAGATCCTCAACTTTAATTGAAACTGCTGAAATCAACTCACCCAAATTCATTTTGGCGGGAACTACAAACACAAGACTATTTTCTTTTCGCTCCTTTAAAAATTGTGATTGAACCTGAGGTGCCTCCCCATTGAAGCTCATTATGATTTCTCTTTGGGTCAAATCCTTGATGAGTGTTTTAGTTGGCCCTAAAAGCTTCAGCTCTCCATTTTGTAGAATTCCGACTCGGTCACAAAGCTCCTCAGCTTCTTCCAAATAATGCGTCGTAAGCAGTATCGAAAGGCCTTTTGCTTTGAGCTCCAAAACAAATTCCCAAAGAGATTCCCGTAATTCAATATCAACACCGGCCGTCGGCTCATCCAACAGTAACAGCGACGGCTCATGAACGAGTGCTTTAGCAATGAGCAAGCGACGCTTCATTCCACCTGATAATTGTTTAACCTTTTTGTGGCGGTGCTCCCAAAGGCCAAGGCGCTTTAACAGGTATTCGATTTGCTCTTTATTATTAATTCTACCAAAATACCCAGAATGAAACTGCAAAATTTCAATCACGTCAAAATAGCCGTGATGGATAAGCTCTTGTGGTACAAAGCCAGTTAAACTTTTAGTGGTCCTAGAATCGGTTTCAACATTATATCCAAATATCCGAATCGTACCTGAAGTTGGCTTTTCAAGAGTCACCATCGTCGAAATGATTGAGGTTTTGCCCGCGCCATTTGGCCCTAGCAAGCCGAGTATTTCTCCCGGTTGCATTTGAAAACTAACATCATTGACGGCGGTCAATTTACCATATTTCTTAACAAGATTTTTTATCTCAATAGGAGCTACATTCATATTACCCTTCGACAAGTTAGCAACTGTCAAAAGCCGCCGATCATTTCTTTTGAACCTTTAAGATAGATGTAGCAAAATCAACGTCTGGATTTTCTTTCTTAACCCAATTAAGATCCCACTCTTTTTCAAGTAGAATCACTGGCTGGTCATTGAGGTCACGAAAAATTTGAAAATTGCCATTAAGTGGCTTTTGGACAGCCCTTCCATCTGGATCGCGGGGCCACCTCGCCACACTATAAGGCAACTTTTGAATACGAACATCAAGCCCATATTCATCTTTTAAGCGGTACTGCAATACTTCAAATTGTAGTTCTCCAACCACGCCAATCACTGGATCCTGAAGCCCAACAATTGGATCTATGAAAAGCTGAATCATACCTTCTTCTGAAAGTTGATCGATTCCCTTTTGTAACTTCTTTCGCTTCATAGCGTCCGTAACGGTGAGCTTGGCAAAAATTTCCGGCGAAAATTTTGGAATGTCCTCAAAAATTTTTACCTGATTTGTATAGATTGAATCGCCAATTTGAAAGTTTCCAGTATCATTGACTCCGACTATATCGCCAGCAAATGCGACATCGACCGTGGTACGATCTTGAGCAATAAATTGATTTGAAAATGCAAGTCTAACTTCTTTTTCGTGCCGTGAGTGTTGAACTTTCATTCCTCGTTCAAACTTACCAGAACAAATACGAATGAAGGCCACGCGGTCTCTATGTTTTGGATCCATATTAGCCTGAATCTTAAAAACAAATCCAGCAAAATTATCATCCAGAGGATCAACCATTCCATCTCGGCAAGGCCTAGATAACGGTGGGGGCGCAAACTCTGTAAAAAAATCTAAGAATGTATCGATCGCAAAATTTTGTTTGGCACTGGCAAAATGTACAGGCGACAGCTCTCCATTCAAAAACTTTTCATGGCTGAGCTCACCCAATGTCCCATCTACCAATGCTATTTCTTCCTTGGCCTGATGAATGATCTCGCGATGTAAATGCTCAGCCCAAATTGGCGAATCCAAATCGCTCACCGGAATAATCAGTGGCCAAGACTCACTCAGATCTTGTTTTTCAGAATGGATGAGAATGATTTGCTTTTTAAGTCGGTGATAGATTCCATGAAATAGGCCTCCCAAACCCAAAGGCCAAGTAATCGGATAACAATTCATCTGCAGCGTTGTCTCAATTTCATCAATGAGCTCAAGCGGGGCTTTACCTTCACGATCACATTTGTTTACAAAGGTAAAAATTGGCATTTTTCGATACCGGCAAACTTCATAAAGTTTTTTCGTTCGCTCTTCAACTCCTTTAGCAACGTCAATCAACATCACCGCCGAATCGGCGGCCATCAAAGTACGATAAGTATCTTCAGAAAAATCTTTATGACCTGGAGTATCGAGTAGATTAATACGAAGGCCACGATAATCAAATTGTAAAACGCTCGAAGTGATTGAGATTCCCCGTTGCTGCTCAAGTGCCATCCAATCAGATCGTGCTGCTTTAACACCTTCTTTACCTCGGACTTCACCTGCTTCACGAATGACTCCTCCGTGAAAAATAAGCTTTTCAGTAAGTGTCGTTTTCCCAGCATCAGGATGCGAAATAATTGCAAAGGTCCGCCGACGCAGAATTTCAGCTTTAGTTTCATTATCAAGCATGTTGTGCTTTTGAAATATTTTCGTCTGGACTCTTGTCTGAATTCTTAACTGAATATTTGAAACTTTCTAAGAACTTTTTATCAAACCGATCTTTCAACTCCCACAAGAACTGCGATGGTTTGAGAAAGAACGATCCCTTAAATGCAAATGCGCCACCCTGCCCATCAATTAAAATGCGCATTTCCGACTTATTTGGTCGATATTTTTTTAGCTTTGCCTGCAAGCTCAAGGCTCTAAGATTTGTTGCAAGAATTTTGGCTTGTTTTCTAATTTGATGTTTTGAAGGAAGCCACTTCCTCAATGCATCCTTTGAGGTATTCCCCACACAAAAAATATGCGAATTGGAAGACTGCAAAAAGTGATTAATAGATACAAATCCCTTGTGCAATTCTAGATTGCTTTCCGAAAGAAAAAGCGGTGCCCGAATGGTATGAGCCAAAGTCGTAAAATCAGATTTAATCCTAACTCCATCGGTGAGAATGACTTCGGTAGCCAGAATTTCTTTAACTTTAGTATTGGTGTGAAACTTAAATCCGAGGGACTCACAAAACTTTCTTATTTCAGCTTCCACTTTGTTTCCGACAACTGATTTTGCATCTTCTTCTGCTTCGACTTCAATCAAATGAACAAATACATCCGCGCCATAAATCTTCAGCCTTTGTCTCAATGCGAGAGCGCATTCAATAGTAAAAAGTCCGCAGCCTATAAAAACCAAATCAACTTTTCTCTTGCCCCTTAAACTTTGACAAAAGCTCAGGATTGAACTTTGAAATTCATCGATTGGCAAAAGTAGATGTGCATGCACTGGTGCACCAGAAAACAAATCAGTTGAAATGAATGGATCGCCATCAACAGAAAGTAAGTCAAATTCAAGTTCAGAGCCATCCAATAATTTAATTTTTTTGTTTTTCTGATCCATACTTTTAACTGAAGATTTAATTAGTTTTCCACGCACTCCTGAAAGAAGATCTTCTAAAGAAACATAAAATTCATCTTGTCGATAGAGTCCCGCCACAAAAGCTGGGAACATTTCGACCACTGGAGTAAGACATTGATCACAAATAAAAGTGATCTCAATATCCGCCGGGACCTTTCTATTTAAATTTCGCAAGGTTAAAAGATGAGTTTGTCCGGCGCCAATGAAAACCCATCTCTTGAGTACCGTCTGAGAAACTGCCACCTTAAGCTCACTTTATTTTTTAACTAAGTCCATCGGTCAAAAGCGGGCGGACTACCTTCACTTAATTATTTAGGCTTTTACATCATGGCGTTAGTCCAGTACGCCGTCAAATGAGATTTTAAGTCTCTCATTATAAACTGCGATTTCAGGATTGAGCCATAGGATCGGCAAATAAAAGGTGCTCCGTCTAGCCCCCGGACTTAGGTTAGATTTGGGCCCAACTAACCCAATGGAGTCGTCTACTGAATTTTACAAAAAAAACAATTTAAATAGCCTTTTTGTCGTCTTGACATGTCACAAGACAGAATCATCTTAAGCTGTGGGCGAAGTCCCCATCCCTACCTACTCAAAGAGGAGGTCAAATCATAAAAAGTCATAGCTAATGACTGACAGAACAAGCCAAACAACAGAATCGAAACACGCCGACGCGACCCTAACTTTAAATAAATTTTAAGGAGTAAGTATGTTTACAAATAAAGTGAATATTAACTACAAAGGCTTTCATCCGTCACAAAATACTCAATTGGTTGTAGATCAATTGTTAGGCGAACTTTTAATTGAAGGACCAAGTTTTTCGAAGATAACGGCGCAAATCGTTAAAGAAGGATTATTCAGTCACATCATCTACAAAGGCATAGTAGAAATTCACTCAAACGCAGGGAACTTTTTTACAAAAGCTGAAAGCTCTCACCTGACAGATCTTACCCATAAACTTCTTAGGCGTTCACGCAAACATTTTTCGAAATGGAAAGAGAGACGACTTGGAGGGCGTGCAAAAATCCAAAGTAAGACCCCCATCAAATATCCTGATTTAGAGGGATAAACTGGGATCCCAAGAAAAATTAATAACTGAAATAACATTCTTTAAAATTGTCTCATACTCGGCCTAGCCGAGTATAATTTGCGAATAATATGAGCTGGCCCTTGCGCTTTTCATGAATTGCGAGATGATAAAGGGAGTAGTGATCTTAGAGGTTTGGCAAATCTCACAAGATGAATGATGTTTCAAAATCATACACTTTAGGAGGTGTGCCTTCAATCATCTCTCCAATTCTCCACTGTTCAATTCAAGGTCTCTTGTTCTCAATTCAAGCTACCAGCCAGTCAAACTTGTTTCTTGGCAGAAGGCCATGATGCTTTGGTTCCAAGACAAAGTCGAAGTTCTCGAATATCACAACTCTACGTTTGTTCGCTCCGCCCGTCAAAACTTTCAATTACCCAGTGTATTACGTCTTAAAAAATATGTCTCTCCGCGAAAATCTACGCGAATCAAATTTTCACGAGAGAATGTTTATATGCGAGACAACTATACCTGCCAGTATTGCGCGCTCAAATTTCACCTAAAAGAACTTACTCTTGATCACGTTGTACCGGCCAGTAAAATGGGAAGAAAAGATTGGACCAATGTAGTGACTGCTTGCCGCGAATGCAATCATAGAAAGGCAAATCGAACTCCTCTTGCGGCAGGCATGCCTCTGCTCAATGAACCTCGTATGCCAAACTGGTTGCCGCCAATTCGACAAGAGTTCACGCTAAGCCATATTCCCGATAGTTGGGAACCTTACTTGGCTTCGTTTCGAACAACAGGATGAAGCTTTAGCTACTTAAGAAGTCCCGGAAATGCAGCCCTGAAGCCATCAATGATGAACTGCATAGCAATACTCGCCAAAACAAGCCCCATTAATCTGGATGTTACATTTACCCCTATCTGTCCTAGGATACGAACTACCCGGTGTGATTCACGTAAGACCAAATACACCAAAGCAGAGGACACAAGAATCGCTGCATAGAGCCCAAAATGACGTTCAAGAGTAGCTGCTTTATCTGTTAGTATAAAAACACTAACAATAGCTCCGGGACCAGATAAAAGCGGAATAGCCAGTGGAAATACCGCAATGTCCTCTTTCAAGGTTCCCTCTTCTTCTTCTTCGGCTGTTTGCTTTGATCTTGAAGGCCGGGCATTTAACATATCAAAAGCAACAAAAAACAATAAAACTCCTCCAGCTATTTTTAACGCGGGTAAAGTTATTCCATAGAATTTAAAAACGAACGCACCGAGGGCCGCAGAGAAAGCCAAAACGCCGCCACTGATAATAGACGCTCTAAGCGCCATTTCTCGACGTTTTTTTTCTGACTCCGCTATGGTCATTGCTAAAAATGGACCAACCGCACCCATTGGGTTCACGATTGTAAATATAGTCGTAAAACTAACTAGAAAAAATGAAAGCATCAGTTATTCTTTGACTCCAAATCGAATAATGCAATCAAATTCTTATTATTTGACGGCTCCTGAGCATAGGCTATGCTCTCAAGCAAGCCATGACAAAACACAAGCATAAAGTTAATGAATTTCTAAAAGAAGCCGCCCAATTTCAATTGGGCGACCTCCCCACTGAATCTTCTCACCCTAAAACCACACGACTCTCAATATTAGCGCAAACTGATCTCATTAGTGCCATTCGAATTTTTCAAGAAGTGGAGATTGAGGCACTCGAAGGGCTACTCAATCATACAGCTCAAATCGACGAATTGAAGTCCTCCATCGAAGCCTGTTTACAAAACCACGGCCGCATATTTTTTTGTGGATGTGGTGCCACCGGCCGGCTTTCTTTAAGTCTTGAAACCAATTGGCGTGAATCTCTCTCTGATAGCCACCGTGCGCTGAGCGAAAGTGTTTTTGGCTTCATTGCTGGCGGCGATTATGCACTTGTTAAATCCATCGAAAATTTTGAAGATCATCCCGAGTATGGCGCGAGACAACTACTTGACCTCGGATTTACCGAGAATGATCTCCTTATCAGCTGCACTGAGGGCGGAGAAACGCCTTTTGTCATTGGCGCCACTTTAAAGGCAGCCGAAGTTTCTCGACATCCCAGCTACTTTCTCTTTTGCAACTCTAAAGAATCTCTTCGACATATCTTGAGATCGCAAAGTGTTTTTAAAAACCCAAAGATTAAATCATGGAGTCTTGCTGCGAAGCCTCAAGCAATCTGCGGTTCTACTCGACTGCAGGCATCATCAGTTTTGTATTTAGCCTGCGGGATTGCCCTTTTCGGTGCCCAATCCAATGTGTTAAGAGAAGAATCTTTGTCGACCTCCAAGCGCTTGCAATATTATCTCGATTTTTTAAAATCAACCAACCTCTCCGTGCTACAAAAGCTAGTGGAGATTGAAAGTCGGGCCTACCTCAATAAAGAATTTTTGACTTATCATTTAGATGAAGACGCCATGCCGATTTTAACTGATTTGACCGAGCGCTCCCCGACATTCAACCTGCTGCCCGTTGAAAATGAAATAGAACTATCTAATCAGGCGGCCACCACTAATCTTTGCATTGATTTAGCTGCAAATTCACCGGGCGCTTGGAAGCTCATTTTAAAGCGCCAACCACGCACTTTATCTTGGCCTGAATTGGGCGATAAATATAATTTACCTGTACTCTTAGGTTTTGATTTTAGCGCATCAAAATCGCGCTATAGAAACTCATTAATTGCAAATCAAGCTCATCATAACATCCGCCTGGATATTCACGACGCACGACTTGATTTTATTTTAACAGGCGAAAACTTTAACCAATGCAGCTTAAGTATTCCCAGCAGTATTTTAGAAAGAAATTTATTTTTAAAACTTATTTTCAACTTAGTTTCGACTCTCTCACAATGCCGTAATAACCGCGTCCTCGGAAACATTATGCTGTATGTAAAACCCAGCAATAAAAAGCTCATTGACCGAGCCGCGCGCTTCACCAAAATTATCTTGAGAGATCAGCATCAAATCACCAGCCAATATGAGGATTTGATTGATTGTGTTTTTTCAGCAAGTGAAACGCTGAGCTCTGAAGAATCAGTGGTTTTAAAAAGTGTTGATATTTTTCTCAAAAAACATAAACAAAAATGAAGAGTTTAAAATGATTGCCCTCTTATTCTTAAGGCACGCTTCGCTTACCAGCCTATTAGTCTTTACCTTATACTGCAATCAGCTTTTGGCTTGGGGCAAACAAGGCCACGCAATTGTCAATCAAACTGCAGCACTCCTGCTAGCAGACAGTAGAGACTACGACTTCTTGCGCGAGCATTCGTTTGACCTAGCCTATTTTTCAAATGTTCCCGACATAATTTGGAAGAAAGAGAAAACTTACGATCTTGAAAGTCCTCAACATTTTATGGATATGGAGATTTTTGAACGAGGGCTTAAATTTAGGGAAAATCTAAATTCGAAAATTCCAATTAAGATCAATGATGCCTTTCTTTTAGATCGCGAAGAATTTGATACCAAATACGCCAATATTCCTTTGTCGGCAGGACGCAGCTGGTGGCGTATTCGAGAGGTCTATGATCTGTTTCACAAACAGACTCTGTTTTTGGCTGACAGTAAAATGAGTGTAAAGGAACGTCATGAATTGCAGGCGCAATGGTTGGTTTTGGCTGGAGTTTTAGGTCATTACATTGGCGACCTGGCCCAACCACTTCACTGCACCGAAAATTATAATGGACAATTGAGCTCACAAAAAGGCATACACGCTTACTTCGAGGACAAAATAGTGAATCTCTTGCTTCCCAAATTGGAAAACGAAGTGCTAATTGCAGCTAAAGTCCTTTGGCCCAATTTTTCTAAGGAAAGCCATGATCTATCCACTCTCTCCCTAGTCGCGGAACTCACCCGTAATTCACGATTGCAACTTAAGTCTATCTTAGAAAAAGATAAAAAGATTGGGAGAAAAAATCCAGGTGAAAAGGCGAAACAATTTGATAAGCTAATTGTAAGGCAATTGGCAGAAGCCGCAGTCACTCTAGCCGAACTTTGGCGGCGCAACCTAGATTGGAAACCCAATAGCCATTCCTTTTATACTTTTCATTCGACACCTGATTATATTAATCCTGGAACATCTCGCTCGACTCATATAGAAGAGTTCAAAGGGAAAAAGTAGGACCCTACACATAATGAATTTTTTTGCGATATTTGAACTTTGCTTTGGCAGTGTCCTTTGGGGCTTTAGTTTTGTAGCAACCACTTGGTGCCTTGAATCGTTTTCACCTGCTTATATCGTTGGCCTACGTTTCTTGATTAGTTTTATTGTTTCTCTTTTTTGTTTTCATATTATTCCACGTCGTAAAATTGACTTAGAAATTATCGAGATCGCCGTGATCCCGAGCCTTTTACTATCAATACTCATGCTCTTCACCGCTTGGGGACAGAAATATACCACCGCTACGAATAGTGGCTTCATTACTTGTTTATATGTCCTCTACGTTCCTCTTTTTGAAAAATTCATTTCAAAACGAGCAATTCCGAAGGTCTTTTGGTTGTTTATATCAGTAGGTCTTTTAGGTTCAGCTCTCATTTGCAATCTACAAGATTTTAAATTGAATTTTGGAGATCTTTTAATCCTAATTGGGTCGATTTTTGCCGGCGCCCAAATTTTTTGGTTTGGCTTAGTAGCTAAAAAAATTAAGTCTGGCTTTGTATTTAATACTTGGCAATCTTTTCTATCGATGTTGATCCCGATGGTCTATGCCTTGGGCTTTGAAAAACTGCCAACTCAAATAACACCAAAAGCCTGGCTCGGACTTATCACAATGAGTATAGGTTCAACCTTGATCGGCTTTGCCCTGCAAGTTCGCGGACAAAAACGAATCTCGGCAACAACAGCATCAATCATCTACCAAATTGAATCTCCTATTGCCGCGTTATTTGCTTACTTTCTCTTAAATGAAAGACTATCTAAATCTCAGTTGCTGGGCGCCTCGTTGATTTTCATTGCGGCCCTTGGTGCCAGCCTCTTCGCAAGTAAACAATTTAAGAATACGGATGTGCGAATAACCTGACTTCATTAAACTGATTTATTTAACTTACTCGTTTCGCTCAATGACTTCTCGCCAGCCAGACGCACAATTAGCGGCATTCATGAATCCCAAATTTAGTAGCGCCATGGTGGCTGCTGCTGAACGCACGCCTTTAGAATCGATCACTAAAATACGGTGTTCAGGTTTAACACCGATATCAAGTAATTGTTTTTTAATATTGTTTCGCGGAAGCCCTTGTTTACTAAAAAATTGCTTCCATTCAATGTTAATTGCCCCGACATCAGGAGTCGCAATGACATCCTCATCTATCGTACCTCTGCCCAAATATTCAGGCTCACTTCGTACATCAATGATTTTATAAAGTCGAGGTGAAAGCCCCAAATATGAAATAGCGTTCGTCAATCCTTGCTTATTCACTGCAAATAGAAATTCTTTAGTCGAACAGAGAATGGAATCCAGAGTCTTTGGCTTCCAGATTGGAGTACTTTTATTTTGCTCTTGAGTGGTATTAATCATTCGAGCTTTTAAACTTGAAATATCTATGAAGCTCACTTGTTTAACCCCAAGATAGGCCAGCATCCAAGCGATTCTGCCCTCTTCACCACCGCCCTTAATACCAGTTCCAACGACTAGAACTTTTGAATCCAAATCGACTCCAATTCTAGCAAGCCTAGTTGATATTGAAAATAGATCGCTTTGCAACTTCCCCTTATAGGCGGTGCTTTGCTCAGAAAACTCATCCCACTGAAGATTGATAGAATTTGGAATGTGCGCAAGTGAATAATCGAAGGCAGAGCGCACATCCAAAATGACACTGGCTTGATCAAGTGGAATCGACTTCATTGGTCCCGGCAATTCTTGATCACTAAATTTAAAAATGCGCGGTGATTTTTCAGATGAACGAGTGGCCTTCATGGCGCAGCTAAAACCCAGAGAAACATGAATTGCAAAAATGAGCGTCCAAAGCCGTCTTTTCATTTATGCTTCATGGTTGGAAACAAAATAATATCTCGAATACTGGGACGATCAGTGAGAATCATCACAATGCGCTCAATACCTACACCGACTCCGCCGGTTGGGGGCATACCAGTGTCAATAGCGTGAATGAAATCGTCATCCATAGGCTGTGCCTCTTCGTCAACGACACGCTTTGCCTCTTGTTCCTTTAATCTGGCCAACTGATCTTCTGGATCATTTAATTCCGTATAAGCATTACCAACTTCCATATTCGCAGCAAATGGTTCAAAACGCTCTACTAGCCCTGCTTTTGAACGATGCCTTTTGGTGAGTGGAGAAATTTCAATCGGGTGATCCATAACAAATGTTGGCTGCCATAAGTGCTCTTCAACTGTTAGCTCAAACAAATGCATGATCATTTCACCACGAAGTTTTGGCTTCTTTAGATCTGAGCCATTTTTCAAGCACAATTGATAAATTTCTTGGTCCGACAGTTTCTCTATATTAACTTTATTGTATTCATTGATACCATCATAAACCGTAAGTCTCCTCCATGGAGAAGTGAAGTCAATTTCTCGACCTTGATACTCAAATTTTGTAGCGCCCCTTACCTTCACACAAAGATGAACAATCATATCTTCAAATTGTTGAAGCTGATACATATAATCGGTATAGGCTTCGTACCATTCAAGCATCGTAAACTCAGGATTGTGAGAGCGATCGATGCCTTCGTTACGAAAGTTTTTATTAATCTCATAAACTTTTTCAAAGCCGCCAACAATCAATCGTTTCAAATAGAGCTCCGGAGAAATTTTCAAAAATAATTTCATGTCCAGGGCGCGATGGTGAGTTGAAAATGGATAGGCCGCAGCCCCACCATAAATCGGTTGCAAAACTGGAGTTTCAACCTCTAAAAATCCACGATCATTTAAAAAGGATCTGACTTCTGCAATGATCTTAGATCGCGTTGCAAAAACTTTTCTAGATTCAGGATCGGTGATTAGATCCAAATGACGATAGCGGTATTTAATTTCAATATCGGCAATGCCGTGGTACTTTTCGGGCAAGGGCTCAAGGGATTTACAAAGCATCTGAAATCCTTTACAATGCAGGCTAATCTCGCCTTTTTTAGTGCGAAACACATAGCCGCTCACCCCAACGATGTCACCAATGTCGAGATGTTCAAATGCCTGAACATCGGGCAAGGGTAATTCTTCAAGTTTTAAATAGCACTGTAAATTGCCACTTTGATCTTGAATATTAAAAAATGCCGCCTTACCCATTGGTCTTTTTGTTAAAATCCTACCGGCAACATGAAATATTTTTTCAGACTTGGACTCGCCTACTTCAAGCCCTTGGTAATCCTCAGCAAATTGTGCGCAATTTGCTGTCCGATGAAAGTTATGAGGATACGGATCTACACCCAAGGCTCGCAAATCATGAAGCTTCTTCTTCTTCTCAAGTCTAAGCGGATTTTCTTTGTCAGCAATATCTTTATCTGCAATTTCTTGAGTAGGATTCACTTCTGCCGGAGTAGTTTTCATGAGCGAATCACTTTTCCTGAAAAGATATCCATTGCAGAGCGCAGCAATTCGATCGCCTCTTGATGAGGCCTTTGAAATGCGTTACGCCCCATAATACTACCAAAGCCTCCTCCTTGAGCTATCATGGCAAGTTCATCATGTAATTCTTTTGTGGTTTTTGTTTCTCCACCACTAAAAATCAGAATCCGCCGACCTGCAAAGCAACTATCTACCACATGCCGCACTCTTTCTGAGAGTTTCCCTACAGGTATTCCTTCACTTTCATAAACTTTTTTAGCAGCAGCCTGTTCAATATGGGCCGTCGGTGGCTTTACTTTCACAATATGAGCTCCCAGTTGACAAGCGATTTGGGCACCATATGCAATCACGTCTATAGCAGTTTCACCTTCTTTTGAAAGATCTGGGCCACGAGGATAAGACCACAAAACTACTGCCAACCCATATTTTTTAGCATAGCTTGAGGCCTGAGAGATCTCTTCGTACATTTGTTTGCGCTCAGCACTTCCGGGATAAATAGTAAAACCGATCGCGGCACAACCCAGCCGCAAAGCATCTTCAACATTTGAAGTAAGAGCTGAAATTGGCGATTTATTTGAGATCAACGTGTCTGAATTATTAATTTTCAAAATGAGCGGAATCTCGCCAGCGTAGTCGCGCGCGCAAGCCTCGAGAAATCCAAGTGGAGCCGCATAGGCATTGCATCCGGCTTCAATTGCCAAATTGAAGTGATAGCTTGGATCATAGCCATCTGGATTCTTAGCAAAGCTTCGGGCGGGACCATGCTCAAAGCCCTGATCAACTGGTAATATAACCATTTTGCCTGTTCCAGCCAGTCGACCGTGATTTAGAATTCGTGCTAAATTGGTTAGTGTTCCTGGATTGTCCGCGCCGTACCAGCTGAGAATTTCTCTTACTCTTGGTGTCATCTATCCTCCTGAATTAAATACATTTTGATGGCGTACAGTATTCATTTTACAGACTGAAATCAAGTTTCTGTTGAAAAAGCTTACTTTTACCTGTCCCTCAGTAGACCTCTTGAGTAACAAGTCGCTGGGTAAAATGAGTTAATCCGCTCTAGTTGACAAATTGAGCGCTCCGACCCATTCTCGGCTTGAATTTATGAAGGAGAACATGATGCTAGATCAAATTGTGGTAAGTTATGAAGCAACGCCAAACCCAAACAGTCAAAAATTTATGGTGAATCGAAAGATTTCAGATCAAAACCATGAATTCAAAAGAAATGATCTAAATGCAACATCTCCTTTGGCACGTAAACTTTTTGGCTTTCCGTGGGTTGATGCGGTTTTTATTGGTAGCGATTTTGTTAGCATCACAAAACAAGATTGGGTCGACTGGGAGACTCTCAGTGATGCTCTTGCCAGCCTCATTACAGAACATATTGAAGATGATCTAGGAGTTATTGTCCACCCTAAACCTAGTACCCCATTAGATTCGAAAGCCACCGGCGAAGCACCTGAGCGCAGTGGCGCAGAAAAAAGTCATGCCTTGGACCCTAGCGACTCAAGTGAAGTTCAATTGATCAAAAAATTATTGGATAGCGATATCAGGCCCGCCGTTGCCATGGACGGTGGAGATGTTATGTTTCACAAATATGAAAACAAAGTTCTCCATCTCCATATGCACGGCGCCTGCAATGGCTGCCCCAGCTCAACCTATACTTTGAAAACAGGGATTGCTAGTAAACTCCGAGAACACATTCCTGACCTCCTTGATGTTGAAGCTGTTTAGTAGCTAAGATGCTGACCCCTTAAGTTATTGATCAAATTTTCAGGTTGCCTGGAGCGGTGATGCGGGGATCAGTCTGTGGTCTCAGTTGCAGTGGC
>JAYVXS010000169.1:0-4826 GCA_043784965.1 Bdellovibrionales bacterium | reverse complement strand
TCTTGGTGGCAAGTGTTCGCCATCCAATACACGTTTTGGAAAGCGCATTAATGGCAGCAGATATTGTGACCTGCCCACTCAAAGTAATGAAGCAGTTATGCAATCATCCGCTTACAGAGTCCGGAATTCAGCAGTTTTTAAAGGATTGGGAAAAAGTACCCAAGTGATAGTTTGGATAGCCAAAATCGTGAGGCGGCCCCAAGCAGAGACCTGGATAGCCATGACTATCCAGCTCATGGTGGTGACTCTTTTTTTTGGCTGTGAGTCTCAAGTTATAATCGAAGATGTTGATCGGCCTTTTGGGGTAGTGAGGGCGGCTGTAAAAGAGAGTCTTCCCGGTGGCATACGAAAGACTAGCGATAACGGCCGTGAATTTGACTCAAATTACTTTGCTCCCAAAGGTCCATTAGATGTTGACGGATCAGCTGGTAACTTTCGAGAAACCGCACACATTAAAATTTTAGGTGCGGGCCGCCCCTATTCGATTACAATTGATGCAACGATAGAAAAAAAAACCCCGCGTAGCTATGAAAACTATGGACGAGACCCAGGTCGCGCCAAAGAAATTGAAACGAGAGTCAGGACTGGATTGTCCAAACGTCGAGATGATCGCAACATGATTGACGATTTCAAACCTTTCTAAGTACCATGTATATAAGTAGAGTTTTCATTAACAATTTGTCATGGAAGACAAATGTATAAGCATTATACTCGCCCAAAAATATATAAATCATCATACCTCGCAATACTATCGCTTGCGACGTTGGCCTATGCAGGAATGATGGCGCTGTCACCTCAAAAAACTGAGGGGATCGACTCTAGAGTTTTTGTTGAGGGTGTGACTATCCACCTTAATCATAATGCGCCGCCGGTAGCAGCGCTCGAAGATGTTCTAATGGAATCGGACTTTGGTGATGAGCAAATACCATCGGCGGTATCTGCTAAAAAGACCGCTCTTCTCGCGGGTCAATATTCAATGCAAGAGGTGGCAGATAAAATTGTAAGTGAAAATCAATTTATCCATAAAGACGAAATTATAGAAATTTTTTCAGCACAGTCTCATCCGCAAATTCAAACGAGCAAAAATCAAGTTCGTAATTTCGACTTAAGAGCCATTGGAGTAACAAGAGAAGAGCTTTTAGATGCGCTCTTTATACCAATGATGAAACATGATCCCGCGGTTATAAATAGAGGCGGACAAAATACGCCGCCCATATTTGTTCCGGTAGCACACTATAAACCTCGAAGCGATGAACGTCTGATCACGCCCCAAACCGAAAAAATTGAGTCTACTTTTATGCCGGCCTTGGCCGCGCGAACTGTGGAAACTTCATTCGCCCCCAACACAGATCCAGCAAAGCAATTGATAATTAATGGTGCAATTGAAATGAGCCAGGGCCTAGCATTTACCTCAAGCAAAGAAAAAATAGTTGTCTATCGCGAAGACAAGGGCCAAGTTCTAGAGAGCGGAAATGTTTGGACTAAAGAAGGTCGTTTTGAAATTGGTGTCGGCGGGACGTCTGGGCTCTTGGTAGCAGAACTTCGCAGTCGATCGGGAGAAGTTCTTGGGTCGGGCAGAGCTACCATGGATCAAGCTAAAATTTTGATTCGAATATCTCCGACGACACAAGGTCTTGTCGGCAGAGTAGTCGCAGCTAATTCGCGCGATGAGTTTGAAGCGCAACCCCTGAAGAGCGCCAAGCTAATGATCGATATGATTCCGCATGAATTTGTTTCTGAGGTGGGGGGAAGGTTCTCTGATCCAAATCTGGTAAATCAATCTACGATGATTTTGAAAACAAAAAAAGTCGGCTATATATCTGGAATCAGCATTGCGAGTGCTGGTGGAGAAAACCTGATACCCATGTACTCAAATAAGATGGTCAGAGAGCTTTTGAGCCTTCAGGAAAACGCAGACAAAGTGAATAATCCAGAGGATGAAAGAGCCGGTCCGATCGATTTGAAAAATCAATCTATTGTTTGGGGTCGGATTACTAGAAATGGCGAAGCTGTAGCGGGCGGTCAAATTGAAATGATAAATGCTGATCAAAATTTTCGACCCGTCTATTTTAACAAAATGATGATTCCTGATTTGAGCATGAAAAATACATCAGCGAACGGTTACTATGCATTTGTAGGTGTGACGCCCGGAGTTCAGGCGCTGCAAGTTACCTATGGGGGCAAACTTTCAGAACCCTCGGTCGTCCCAGCTGATGCCAACAGCATTTCACAACTAAATATAGATGTAGAAAAAACAAAGGCAGCCGACATCATGGTGTTTAATGCCATACACACAGAAAAAAGCTTACCAGCGACAATTTTGCGACTTGGGCAAAACTCTGGAGTTGATACAGATGCGAAAGGCCAGGGCAAAATTAGCTATGCCGAAGGCACGGGCCTTATGATTCTCGATGTCGATGCCGGACCTGAGTATGAGTTGACCCGCCTAACTCTAGATCGAAATAAAAACACAATTTATGCTCCGATGGTAACACAAGCGTGGTTTGAAAATCTACGAAAGCAAGCTGGACTAGATGTGATAGCCTATACAGGAAGTATTATGGGATTCATTCAGTCCGACCGTCCCTACAAGGCAGCATTTGGAGAGAGACTTTCAGACACCACGAGAATTGTTTATTTCAACTCACATGGTGAGATGCTAGCCGGAGATGTTGGTGAGTCCGGCGGGGGATTCGTGGTTTTCAATGCCCCAGAGGGCCTCTTAACCATTTCAGTAGTGCTGCTGGATACAGATAAAATTCTCACTCAGGCGGCCTACGTCGATCGTGGCGTGGTAAATGTATTCAACCATTGGTTTCACTAAAGCATGCGTAGATTTTAAGATCAGACCTTCTCTACAAAAATCTTTGGATCAAAGGCTTTCTTATCAAGAGGAATATGAATTTTAAATCCTTTTGGCAAAGCTGAGTTTCTTTCTACAGCTTTTTTGAGTTCTGGATTTAGATCTATGAAATCCTCAGAGGGCATATCTATTTTATTTAATAGATCATGAGCACTCATCTTTCGAGAAAGCCTTACGATCTGGGTATGTTTCGCTATGTCAGACTCAACCGAGCCAAAAATTTCATCTTGATATTTTTCAGCATAAAGTGCGGCTAAGAACTCTGTGTAGTAATTTCCAGAGGCAAAACTAAAAGATCGAGACTGATAACGAGTTAAAATAACCGCAAGGTCATAAGATTTTGCGGTCTTGGCTGCGCGCCTAACTCCACCGGGGCCATGATTATAGGCGGTTATGGCCAATGGCCAATGGTGTTTGAGGAGCATATAATCTTCTTTGAGAAGTAGCGCGGCGGCATAGGTCGATTTTATCGGAGAGCGTCTTTCGTCAATGCTACTATTGACCAGCAAAAATTTCTTACCTGTATTGCCGATGAATTGCCAAACGCCACTGGCGCCCGCCTTGCTTGTCGCCAAGTGATTAAAGCTGCTTTCAACCAGGGGGATACGCGTCAGTTCAGTCGGGAGCTTTTGTTCCTGAAAAATAGCTTCCATTTGGGGTAGAAATTGTCTGCTAAGTGAAAGGCCTTCTTGAAAGACCTCCTTTTGGCCGGTCTGAACGCGGAGACTATTAGCAATCAAAAGAGCGTTTTTTTGAATTTTACCTGGCAATGTACGAAGAGTAGCAACAATTGAAAGATCATCACCGGTCAGAGTTTCGAGATTTTTGGTCTTAGCAATTTTTAAAATACGTCTTTTAACACTTCGAAGTTCATCTTGAACTACAGTCTCGGCTCTTTGGTTTCTAAGCCACCTTAGACTTGGAGTTTCGGCATATAGGATGGGAGCAACATCCACCACCTTCAAAATTAACCACGGAAATTTTTGTGAGTGGATAACTCGCTCATCGAGACCGTATTTTGTATAAATATCAAACCAAAATTGTACACGAGCGCTTAGGCCTGGGGGCACATGGAAGGCCTCAGAAATACGCCCCTTATAATCAGTTAAAATACGCGGTCCATCAAAGAGAGGTGAGCCCTGATCTAATGTTGCATCAATACCTGAGGCGTGGGCACCCGCACTTGTTGTGACTTGCAAAGTTAGGCCAGATGCCGAACGATCGAGTATTTCTTGATCTGAAAAGCCAGACTTTTGAAAAATCATCTTTGATAAAACCGCAAGTGTTGCCGGTGCCGAGCTCGGTTTAAAAAATTGAATGCTTGAAAAACCAACAATCAGCAAAACAAAAAGCAGAAGAAAATGACCTTTTCGAAAAGCACCAAATCCAGTCTTTGTATCTGGAGATGCAAGGCCAATCACTAGGTTCGACGTCTTATCGATATTTATCTCATCCATAAGCTTCTATGTGAGCAAAAAAAGGGCCAGGAAAAAAAGAAAGGATGTAGCAAAAACAGGGGAAGAAGGCTGTCGCCAGCGGCGCAGAGGCATTCCATCGTATTGAAAATCAAGCGCAAAAAAAGCTTGAGACAGGGATGACAAAAATAGGCAGGTCTAGCCCAAAAGAGCGCATTTTCGGCCAAAATTTATTCAAATGATTGATATTCAAATGATTGATATTCAAATGATTGAAGGTACTCTTGTGCCGCTCTCGCTTTACTTAGGGTCCGCCCCGCAGTTTTCAAATCATGCTTTCAACATTGAGTCAGCTAAGTGTAAACGTTAATCCGGGGAAGTGTACAGAGATTATCGGCGTAATTGATCTCAGAAAAAGCTTAAAAGAATATCGGGCTTCGGTTCCGGCATTTAATCACTTTGCCAAAGAAGCGTAGGCGAGCATGCATTCAATGCAAAGGGGTTTATATAAGCTTCAGGGCGATTTCATGAGCCAAGGGTCTTCTCGC
>JAYVXS010000168.1:0-14954 GCA_043784965.1 Bdellovibrionales bacterium | reverse complement strand
CTGCGACCTCTTTCTCTCCCAAGCAGACATGCGCCTCTTGGTCACTAATCTTCATTGCGACGGACCCACGCATTGCCGCATGGCTACATCCAAGCAAGTTAAATCCAAAAAATAAAAATGCCACGAATAAAAATTTCATTTTAGCTCCCCTATTAGATTAAATAAAATCAAACCACTATTCATACTTTTATGTGCGGCCGAAAGACCAACTACGACGATCAACTCAGCGATCATGACTCCAAAAAACACCCATTGATTTTCGAGGATGAAGCGAACCGCACTCTCCGAGGACGCGATCGCAAGACTTACGCCCGCAGTCAGCAACAGGCCGAAGAACATCCAACCATAGGTTCGGTTCATAAAACGTGTTTGAATGATTTGCTGATTCGATGATCCTAGTCCGCTATTGAAAGCTTCTGTTTGATACGTGCTGTCCATGATTTCTCCTTAAAAATTCTTGGGACAAATTGGAGTCTTTCACGACAAAATGTCCCATCAATACCCATCCGTAGGACGGTATCGTCTGCAATCGTAAATATGTACTCCTACTAGCAGGGAGTATGCCACGAAAAGGCTTGGAACTTGCAGACTTGAAATTCATAGATGAACACCATACTGGGCCTGAGTATGACAAAGGACCAAGAAAAAATGAGTAATTCGAAACGTGAGAATGAGCAGCACCTTGATCATTCGGATGAACTCAGCCGCCTTCGGAAGATTATGGGGCAGCTTGCTGGGATCGAGAGAATGATTACAACGAAACGCAATCGTCCGGAGGTCGTTCAGCAAATTTGGGCGGGCACATCGTTCAAACAGCCTTTAAACTTCTCAAAGATCGCTTGCCAAAAAAACGGGAAGTTGTTTGCCCAGCAATCGCAAAAGCAAAGTTTTCCAAGCGACAAAATGAAGGGGTCAGTCGATGATGAGCTAGAATTTATAGCAGAGGCACAGACCGTAACCGGATTTAGGGGCTCGATTCTAAAATACTATCCGATGATTGATATCAAAGAAATGCATGAGAGCAAACGAAGGAAAAATAATGGAAAAAAATAATTCACAATTTATCAAATGGTTTGAAGAAATATCTATCAAAGACATTCCTCTGGTTGGTGGCAAGAATGCGTCACTTGGAGAAATGTTCCAGAGGCTGACCCCGCAAGGAATTCATATTCCACCAGGTTTTGCAGTGACTGCCGCTGCGTTTTCTCTGTTAATTGCTCAAAATGGAGTTTCGGAAAAAATCTACTCACTACTATCTAAGCTTAATCCTACGGACACAAATGAGTTAGCAAAGATAGGTCACGAAATTAGAACACTAGTTCGGAGTATTGGAGTTCCAGAAAAAGTGGCTCATGAAATTCGCGAGGCCTACGCTCAATTGTGTTTGCGATCTGGAATTAAAGAATTGGATGTCGCAGTGAGATCTTCTGCAACGGCGGAGGATCTGCCTGACGCTTCCTTCGCGGGTCAGCAAGAAACATTTCTAAATGTTCGAGGCCGTGATGACTTACTGGTTGCGTGCCTCAACTGTTTTGCATCTCTTTTTACCGACCGAGCAATTAGTTACAGGTCAACAAAAGGATTTGAACATGCAAAAGTTAGACTCTCTATTTGCATTCAGCAGATGGTGCGATCGGATCTCGCCGCATCAGGAGTCATTTTTACATTAGATACGGAGTCAGGCGCTCGAAATGTCATTCTAGTTAATAGCGCTTATGGTTTGGGTGAAAACGTTGTTGGTGGTCGCGTAGACCCAGATGAGTTCTTTGTGCTCAAGCCTCTTCTTGGCCTGGTAGATAGCAAGGCAGATGGTAAAAGAACGGTGCCGATTCTTCGAAGAAAAGCCGGTCTGAAGCAGGTCAAGATGGTGTACTCGGGTCATGGCAGCCGTACAACTCGAAACATTGAGGTCTCTCGCACCGAGCAAGAAAAACTTTCGATTTCAGATAGTGATGTCATCAAGCTTGCGGAATGGGCCCTTGCCATCGAGCAATACTATTCCAAATTGAATGGTCGCGATACCCCAATGGATATCGAGTGGGGAAAAGACGGAAGATCTGGCGATCTCTTTATTTTGCAAGCAAGGCCCGAAACCGTCCACTCTCAAGTCTCAGCACTTCAGCAGAGTTCCTTTGCCTTGAAAGAGCGATCTAAAGTCTTGGCCACTGGTCGAGCTGTTGGCTCAAAAATTGGCGCAGGTGCCGTTCGAATTGTTAACGACGTTTCAGAACTGGGACATTTTCAGAAAGGCGAAGTCTTAGTGGCAGATATGACTGATCCTGACTGGGAACCGATCATGAAAAAGGCTTCTGCGATTGTAACCAATCGAGGTGGGCGAACCTGCCATGCCGCTATCGTAAGCCGTGAACATGGTGTTCCCTGTATTGTCGGTACAGGTACAGGGACGCAAGTACTCAAGGATGGTCAAGCAGTGACGGTGTCCTGCGCGGAGGGTGATGAAGGCTTCGTTTTTGATGGCAAACTTTCCTTCACTGAAGATAAAGTGAACTGGACATCCCTTGATAAGCCACGCACGAAAATCATGGTTAACTTAGGAAACCCAGCACAGGCACTAAAAACCTCGCTCTTGCCCGTAGAGGGTGTTGGACTTGCACGGATTGAATTTATCATTAGTGAGTACGTTAAAGTTCACCCAATGGCATTAGCACATCTCGATGAAATTAAAGAACCTGAGGTCAAAGAACAGATCGAAAATCTCCTCGGATCACAAAAAAATAACCCTGGTCAGTATTTTGTCGATAAACTTGCAGAGGGCGTAGGCCTAATCGCTGGGGCCTTTTATCCAAGGCCAGTGATTGTTCGCTTTTCTGATTTCAAAACTAATGAATACGCAAGTCTTTTAGGAGGCAAACAATTCGAGCCGTTAGAGGAGAATCCCATGATTGGGTTTCGGGGAGCCTCTCGTTACTATGATGTCCGATATCGAGATGGATTTGCTTTAGAGTGCCGTGCGATTAAATACCTCCGTGAGCAAGTGGGTTTGACGAATATCAAAGTCATGATTCCATTTTGTCGATCACCAGAAGAAGGGGAAAAAGTTCTGACACAGATGAAAAGCAATGGCCTTGTTCGCGGAGAAAACGGGCTTGAAATTTATGTGATGTCAGAGCTTCCGGCAAATGTACTTCGTGCTGAAGATTTTGCGCGAATTTTTGACGGGTTTTCAATTGGCTCCAATGATTTAACACAAATGGTTCTTGGTGTTGATCGAGACTCATCTGTGATTAGCCACCTCTTTGACGAACGCGACCCGGCTGTATTAAAAATGCTTCGTATGGCTATTGATGGAGCCAAAAAATCTAGCCGTCCGATCGGAATTTGCGGACAGGCACCAAGCGATTACCCAGAAATATCAAAACTTTTAGTTGAAGAGGGCATTAGTTCAATTTCTGTAACTCCCGATGCTGTATTTAAAACTATCCATATGGTCTTAGATGTGGAGAAGGGAAATCGCTCATGAAGGTTGTAGAATTGGATCAGTCATGGCAAAGATATTGAATGGCTTTGGCTGCCAGATCATCGCTTATGACCGCACACAGAATCCAGCTCTTGTGACAGCAGGGGTTCAATATGGAAACCCATTGAGCTGATTTTATTTGATTGGTATCCACTATTTGAAAAGCTTCGTTTCTACAAAAAGCTATTGGCAACGGAGATTGATATTCGATTTACGTCTTCATAGGTAGAACATAAGTGAGTTTAAAAATGAATTGGTGCTCACCCATGAAGTGCTCCCACGATAGGAAAGTAAATATGGATTTAACTGAATACAAAATTAAAAAGAATTCGCCGAACAACAAAGGTCAGGTTCGTACGACGCGTTTGAGGGAAGTTTATGGCCACTAACCCCTATATAGCACTCGGTGTAGACACAAAAGCGAGTCAGGACGAAATCAAAACTGCGTATCGTAACCTGGCAAAGAAATTTCATCCAGATCTCAATCCAGGCAATAAAAAGGCCGAGAGTCAATTCAAGGAAATTAACTCGGCCTATGAACAGATCGGAACCATCGAAGAGCGGGCAAAATATGATCGGGGCCAAGATGAAGCCGAGGAAGCGAAACAATATACTGGAAATTCGCGTGGACCTTTTTATAGCCAGACTCAACAAGGCGGCGGGCGCTACACGAGTCAATTCGAGGGTATCGACGAAGACGTTTTAAGTTCGATCTTTTCACAAATGGGACGTCAAAGAACAGGTGGCTTCCAAGGACCCACAGAGGATAAGCTTTATCAAATGGAGATTGATTTTAAGGATTCCATTCTGGGTGGAGAGAGAGAAATTGCGCTTCCCAGCGGCAAGAAATTTCGTGTCAAGATTCCGCCTGGTGTGGAATCGGGTACTAAGCTCCGCTTTGCTGGCAAGGGTGAACCGAGTGCGCCGGGCGCTCCACTAGGCGACGTCTATGTGCAACTCAAGGTGAAACCATCCTTGACCTTTAAGCGCATTGGTAAAGATCTTGAGGTTGAGATTTCTGTGCCTTTTAGTGACGCCATTTTGGGTGGTGAAGTTAAAGTTCCGACGATTGATGGTTCGATTCTAATGAATATTCCACCCAATGTGAGTTCGGGGCAAAAACTTCGCGTCAAGAGCAAGGGCGTTCTGGATCCTGCTACCAATTCGCGTGGCGATCAAATTGCCATTCTCAAGATCAAAATGCCTGAAAACATCGATGCGGAATTCAGAAAAGCGGTCGAAGACTGGCGCAATCGACAAGCGAAGGAAAGCGTATGAAAAAACTTACGTTTACTTTATTGGAAGTATCAAACCTCACCGGCTTGGATCAGGCCGTGATCGACACTTGGATCACTAAAGAGTGGGTGTCTCCCCCGGCTCCCGGCGAACTCGATCAAGAAGACATAGCAAGACTTCGTTTAATCCATGAACTTCAGCACGATTTTGGCGCCAATGAAGATGCGATCCCGCTGATTCTCCATCTTGTCGATCAACTTTGTCATTTTCAGGAACAGCTTCGCCGCCTGGAAGGAAAAGCAAAATGAGCAACTCTTTGACATACACGATCTGTGCAAAATGCAACGGAGTGAATCGTGTTCCGATCGACCCTCCGCTAGGCAAGGCTCCAATCTGTGGAAAATGCAAAACGACCCTTTCCGTTCATGATGGAGTGAGTGAGTTGACCACTTCGAGTTTGGGGATTCTCGCTGCGAAAAGTCCACTGCCTTTAGTGGTGGATTTCTGGGCGCCATGGTGTGCTCCGTGTCGCGCCTTTGCTCCGACCTTTAATCAAGCGGCTCGTTCGCTGAATAATCGAGTGGTGTTTGCTAAAATCGACACCCAGACATACCCCGAGGCGGGACAAATGTTTGCGGTAAAAGGTATTCCTACACTTATGGTTTTTTCAAAGGGAAATGAGGTGAACCGGATTTCGGGTGCATTGTCATTTGATGATTTTATGAAATGGATAAATGAGACGGTCGGACATCTACACCCACACTAAGATAGTGGGATTAACGCTTTGAAAGGCGGACTTATGACAGACTACGTGATTTGGTTAGATTCGGAGAAGGCGAAAATCTTTGCTTTGAAACCTTCGGGAATTGAAAAGTCGCATCTTGAAAAAAGCGGCATAGATCACCATACACACGATAAAAAGGATCATCATGGCGATGCCGCGCCTGAGCATTTCTTTCGTGACTTGGCTATCAAACTGAAAGACGCCAAGCAATTGTTGATTCTGGGACCGTGCATAGTGAAGGACCACTTTAAAACTCATCTTGAAACCCATCATACCGGTGGCTTGGCTAAAAAAATCATTGGAATGGAAAAGTGTGATCATCTGACCGACAATCAAATTCTGGCGGTGGCTCGCAAATTCTTTAAGCAGTATGATCTTTTTAACAATCCGATCGAACCTTTATAGGCCGCGCTGGTTGATAGAGAGAAATCATGCTCACTCCGCATAAGAACATCGTCGTCAGCCCCAGTCGCACTGGGAAGGCTATCCATTTTTCTCCAATATTAGCTGAAGTGGCGCGATTGGAGAAACATGAAGTCTTCACACGAATGAAGACCTCGACAGAAGGTTTGAGCGAGATAGACGCCTTGAAACGCTTGAAAGACGCTGGACCAAACGTAATCGCAGAGGATAAACATCGTGGCTGGCCCTGGCATCTGCTTACGGCTACACGCAACCCGCTTGTCATTTTGCTCATCGTGCTCGCCACTATTTCGTTTGCCACCGGCGATGCGCGAGCGGGCACGGTGATGGCACTAATGGTGGTGTTAGGCGTTTTACTCCGGTTTGTTCAGGAGGCGCGTGCAGATGCCGCGGCGGCGAAACTGAAGGCGATGATTACCGTGACTACCGCAGTGGTTCGCGATGGCAAATCGGAAGAGATCGCGCTTAAGCAGTTGGTGCTAGGTGATCTAGTGACTCTCTCAGCCGGTGACATGATCCCCGCCGATGTGCGGATCGTTGCCTCAAAAGACTTATTCATCACCCAAGCAACACTGACTGGTGAATCACTTCCGGTAGAGAAATTCGATACGCAGGAAAAGCGCTCTGATATCTCACCGCTTGAATTCGCAAACATCTGCTTTCTCGGCACGAGCGTCGAAAGTGGCGCGGCAACCGCTATCATTGTTGCAACAGGTGCACAGACTTACTTCGGCCGCATGGCGAGTAGCATTGTCGGAGAGCCAGTCGAGACGAGCTTTGACAAAGGTATGACTCGTTTCACCTGGCTCATGATCAAGTTTATGATAGTCATGGTGCCCTTGGTATTTCTTATAAACGGGCTTACCAAACACAACTGGCATGAGGCCTTCTTCTTCGCAGTAGCTGTTGCAGTTGGGTTGACGCCCGAGATGCTGCCGATGATCGTATCTGTGTGCCTTTCGAAGGGTGCGCTCGCAATGGCGAAACATAAAGTCATCGTCAAGCAACTTAATGCGATTCAAAACTTCGGCGCGATGGATGTACTCTGTACCGACAAGACGGGCACCCTCACCATGGATCAGGTCATCCTCGAACGACACTGCGATGTAATGCAGAAAGAAAGTGCTGAAGTGCTGCTCGATGCCTTTCTGATCGCTCATTTTCAAACAGGCTTAAAAAACGTCCTCGATCGCGCGGTTCTAAGTCACCGCGATGCACATGAGGAACTCATCATTGGCTATCGCAAAGTTGATGAGATACCCTTCGATTTCGTGCGTAGGATGATGTCAGTTGTCGTAGAAAAACCAGACAAGAATCATCAGCTTCTTACCAAAGGTGCACCCGAAGCGGTATTCCCGCGTTGCAAATTCTACGAACTAGATGGCAAGATTCTTCCCTTCGAGCAAGATCACTGCTCTGAATTAATAAAACAATATGAACTGCTCAGTGCCGATGGTTTTCGCGTATTAGCAGTTGCCTACAAACATCTCGACTCAGGCCCGCTCATTACAAAGAACGATGAGTCTGAACTGATTCTTAAAGGGTATGTGGCTTTCCTCGATCCACCGAAGGACTCGGCACGCAAAGCGATCCAAGCGCTTCAGAGCCACGGCATCACGGTGAAAGTACTCACTGGTGATAACGACCTCGTGACCCGAAAAGTGTGCCGTGAAGTCGGGTTGAACGCCGACGACATTCTCCTAGGTAACAAAGTCGAAGGAATGAACGACGATGAACTTGCTGAAGCGGTGGAGACTACCCACATTTTCGCTCGGCTGTCGCCCGCGCAAAAGCAACGGATCATCCGTGCGCTTCAACATAACAAGCACGTGGTGGGATTTATCGGCGACGGAATCAATGATTCGCCGGCACTCCATGTGGCCGATGTAGGCATCTCTGTGGATTCCGCAGTGGATATCGCGAAGGCCGCAGCCTCAGTCATCCTGCTTGAGAAAGATCTCATGGTGCTTGATGCGGGTGTCATCGAGGGACGCAAAGTGTTCGTAAATATTTTAAAATATGTCCGCATGGGGGCTAGCTCAAACTTTGGCAATATGTTCAGCGTGTTGGGTGCCAGTGCATTTCTACCCTTTGTGCCGATGCTACCTATTCAGGTGCTGACGAACAACCTGCTCTATGACTTCTCCCAGATGCCGATTCCGACTGACGCCGTTGGCCCGGACGCGACCGCTAAGCCACGTCAGTGGCACATGGGCGACATTAGAAAATTCGTACTTTTCATTGGCCCAATTAGTTCGATCTTCGATTACACCACATTCTTCGTGATGCTCTATGTTTTCGGTTGCTGGGACCCCACACGCGCATCGCTTTTCCAGACCGGGTGGTTTGTCGAATCGCTCATCACTCAGACGCTTATTATTCACGTTATCAGAACGAACCAGATTCCGTTCATTCAAAGCCGGGCAAGCTGGCAGCTCACGACTATGACGGTCATCGTTATGGGGGTCGCAATGTGGCTTCCGTTTTCACCAATGGCCGCAGCTCTAGGCTTCGTGCAACTGCCGCTACTTTATTGGCCCATTCTTTTCGTCACATTGCTTAGCTATGTCGTACTTACGCAAGCTGTGAAAATGTGGTTGCTCCGAAAGGCCTGGATCTAAATCCGATCGGGAAAGGCGCGCTGTGCAGTCAATTAAACATTAAATAACCAGAAGAGATATACATGAAAAATATTTTACAATTAAAACTGATCTTCCCGACAATACTTTTGATTTTACCAAATTTGCTGAAAGCAGAGTCATTGGAATGCAAGGGATCTTTACCCCCTGACAATACAACTCAGTTTCAAATCGAAATTGATTTGGGGCGTCCCAGAGTCAAAAGCACCATCCAATATTTTTTGCCTGATGGCTCAACTTATACTCAAGCCTTAGGGATCAATAAGAGAAAATATAAATCTGGTAGAGTTTTGTATGTCGATAATTTTGACCCTTCTGTTAACCTGACAGTCAACGTAAAGGACAACAAAGTTGTAGATGCAACTTATAGCAATGTAAGAGCCGACTACAAAATGATACCTCTTGCATGCGAACTGTTTGGAGAAATGCCCGCGCAAGATCCTTGCCCCAAAGATAAAAACTTAAACTTAGTTGAATCTGTACGCCAAGCAAGCAATGTCGAAACAGTTGAGCGTGCAATCGAATGCGGGGCAAACGTTAATTTCGCCAATGCACAGGGGTGTACTCCGCTTATGTTTTCGCTCGATGCAAGTTGCGGCCTCAGCAACTCTCCCATTCACGGAGCCGGGAGTGGAGTTTTTAGCAAAACAAAGGATTTTGTCGATTTACTTATCAGCAGCGGTGCATATGTGAATGTTGCAGATAAGAGCGGGGAAACCCCACTCATTAAGGCCGCAAAGAACAATGTCCAAAATGTTTATGACTCTTTTGTGGCAAGTGAAGTGGATATGGATGCCAAAGACAGTCTGGGCAATACAGCCTTGATGTACGCAGCTCTCAATGGAGATCCGTCAATTGTTTCTGATCTTCTCTTGGGAAATCCAGATCGTAGAATTAAAAATGCTGATGGTTTGACGGCGTATGATCTCGCCGTACATTGGCAGCGCGAAGATGTTATTGATCTCTTAAGAATTCCTGATGTCATAGTTACCATATCAGGCAACTCTAATGGAACCTGTAGTCCCCTTTCAATTAAACTTGAGACCGGAAAAACGGTGGAACTAATCTTAAAATCGGCCAATAAAATGTTCCGCCTAGAGTCGAAAAAGTTAGGTCTAGATCTCATGGCGCCTTCTAATGAAATGGCTCACCAAATATTTTTAGTTGGCAAAAAAGGAGAATATGGATTTACCTGCGGTTTTCATGGTGTCCCCAATCCTTCAGTTGGAACTTTTTTAGTACAATAGCTTTGTATGCAAAATAAAAGATTGAGTTCAATCATTTTCGCTTTAAAAAACTACCAGGCCGCTCTTGTGGCGGCATTATTTTTTGGTGGAATTGCTCCTGGAGCAAAATATCTTATCCGAGATTTACCGCCTCAAAGTATGGCTGGTGTTCTATATTTATCTGCTGGCATTGGCCTGCTTGCGATTCTGGCCCTCAAGAAAGAAGTCAGAGCTTCAATAGGACATTTTCAGAAGAAGGACGGAAAGTGGCTAATAGCTGCGACATTTTTTGGAGGAATTTTAGGTCCTGCTTTTCTGATGTACGGAATGATAAAGATTAGCGGTTCCACGGCCTCACTACTTTTAAATCTCGAAGCGGTTTTAACTTCGGTCATTGCATGGTCGATCTTTAAAGAGCACTTTGAGAAAAAGATTGTATTTGGAATGCTGTTTATTGTTATAGGATGTGTTGTTCTGTCCCTGGCGTCTCACGGGAGTTCTGGCCAAGATAGCCTTATGGGTTTTATCTTGATTGCTCTCGCATGTCTTTCTTGGGGCATTGACAATAATGTGACACGAAATATTTCACATCTAAACCCTATCTTTACCGCCTCGGTTAAAGGATTAGTGGCCGGAGGAGCAAATTTAATTTTTGGATTTTTTATTGGAGAAAGATTGAATTTTGATTTTCAACTTTTCTTGGCGGGCCTTTTGGGCTTTTTTGGCATTGGCGTTAGCCTGGTTGCGTTCATTATGTCTCTTCGAAAGATAGGAACTTCACGAACGGGAGCCATTTTTTCAACTGCTCCATTCATAGGATCGATTATATCTATTTTCTATTTGGGAGAGTCGATTTCGGTTTCATTCATTATTGCCCTAGGTCTTATGGTCTGCGGAGTATGTCTTCATTTGAATGAAAATCACGAGCACGAACATTTGCATACTAAACTTGAGCATAGCCATGAACATATTCACGACGAACATCACCAGCATTCTCATACCCCCAATGATCCTCCACGCGAGCCTCATGTTCATCTTCATCGTCACGATGAGATGACTCACAGGCATCCTCATTTTCCAGACATCCATCATCAACATTCACACTAAGAAATTGGTTCCAAAACATCTGTTATGCTTAAAGAGATACTCTCAGCTAAGAATCAACACTAACTTTGCCGAGAATAAAATATCATTCTATCTGGAATATTTTGCTAATTGACGCGGCTATCGCTTTTTAAAACCGCAATAGACAAAATTCTGAGTTGCTCCCGTCGGAGTCGGATGAGTATCTTCAAAACATTTGATATTGACGAAATATTTTTCAAACAAAGTTTTTAAATCTGTGTCTGAATATTGTGAAATGGGTAGCCCACTGCACTTATCTGGACCAGTTTTAGAAAAGGTACTAACAATGAGGTAACCTCCTGGAGCGATTGCCTGATTAGCCACCTCTAAATATTTTGCGACATCATCAATGTCTTTGAGAAAATGGAAAGTAGCTCGATCATGCCAAAGTTTATATTTTTCTAGCGGATCAAACTTGGTAATGTCGGAAACAATAAACTTTACGAATTTTGAATCATCTTTAAGTCTTATTTTAGCTCTATCGAGGGCCGTGGAAGAAATGTCCAAAACCGAAATATTTCTAAATCCTTTAGCTAATAAATTATCAACTAGACGAGAGTCACCGCCACCGATGTCGATAATACTATCTAAGCTATCCAACTTTAGATCGCCAATAAGCTCCAATGATCGTACTGGCACTTCTTGATACCAGCTCACTTCAGTTTCTGATTTTTTGCCGTAAATTTTATCCCAGTAGTTTTTATCCATACCATAAAAATTTTACTGTAAAAAATTGGTGCATCCAAGTCAATTTTGTCATGCGACTCTACAATTCGAAATATTAAGTATCGCCCAGACCACGGAGGCTTATCATAAATAAATTCAATGCATTATCAGCTGGCTAAAATATGCCTTGCATTGTTTCTATATTTCGATTAATATAGAAATATGGAAACAAAAGATGCTATTAGAGCACTCTCAGCTCTAGCTCATGAAAATCGTCTTTCAATATTTAGGCTGCTTGTACAAGCAGGTCCCGCAGGGCTTGTCGTTGGCAAAATTGCTGAAAGTTTGGAGATGGCCAATGCCACATTATCTTTTCACCTTAAAGAACTGGTTAACGCAGGGCTAATTGTGGGCCGACAAGAGAGTCGGTTTATTCATTATTCGACCAATTATAAACAGATGGGTAATTTACTTAGTTTTTTAACTGAAAATTGCTGCCAAGGTTCAGAATGTGAACCAACAGCTAAGATTCGGGCAAATTCCAAAAGGAGAACCAAATGAAACGCTTTCATGTTCATATTTCAGTCAAGAATCTCGATCAAAATATTCAATTCTATTCAACACTGTTCGGCCAAAAACCCACGGTAGAAAAAGAGGACTACGCGAAGTGGATGCTCGAAAACCCGAGAGTCAATTTTGCTATATCGAAACGAACATTGGTTGGTAAACCGGGGATTAATCATCTCGGTGTACAAGCAGAAACTGCGGAAGAACTAGATAACATTCACACTCGCCTCACCAGCGCAGACCAAAAGGTAGTATCTGAAGGTGATGTGGAGTGTTGCTACGCCAAGTCTGAAAAGCATTGGGTGAAAGATCCTCAAGGTGTTGCTTGGGAAACATTTCGAAGTCTTGATACGGTAGAGCACTACTATGGAGATGACCTGAATGCCGCTCCTACCGGAGTCTCATTGATAAATAAAGCTGAGAAAAACTGTTCAACTTGGAATTGTTTACTTTCAAAAGTTAAAAATCGTTTTCAAAGTGGGTCTGCTTGCTGCGGATAATAGGGAAACCAAATGATTAGAAATAAGCTTGTAGCAGAAGGTTTAGGGACGACCTTTTTGCTAGCAACAGTGGTTGGGTCAGGAATCATGGCTGAGCGCTTGGCTAGTGGAAATCTCGCCGTAGCGCTTTTGGCAAATGCCGTTGCGACTGGGGTTGTTCTCTATGTTTTAATTTCACTATTCAGTCCAATTTCTGGAGCACATTTTAATCCAACCGTCACAATCATTGAATGGATCGAAAGACGAATTTCGATGCAAACAGCTTTGCTCTATATTTTTGTTCAATATTTCTCAGCGGTACTAGGAGTGGTCCTTGCTCATCTTATGTTTGAGCTCCCTATTTTTACTGCCTCTGAGCACATCAGAAATGGTCCAGCTCAATGGCTGAGTGAGTTTTTGGCTACATTCGGTTTATTACTGACAATTCTCTTGGGATCAAAATCAATACCCAAGCAAGTTCCAGTTCTGGTCGCTTGCTATATTACTGGAGCCTATTGGTTTACTTCTTCGACTTCTTTCTCTAATCCCGCAGTAACTTTTGCGAGAAGCCTCACCAATACGTTCGCGGGAATTAGGCCAAATGACGTCGTACTATTTTCATTGGCTCAAATTCTTGGAGCCATTGCGGCTCTGGGAGTCGCAAAAATTCTTATAAGCAGCAAACTTCCAAAGGTGTCTTGATATGAAAATTCTTTTTTTATGCGTGGCAAACTCTGCGCGAAGTCAAATGGCTGAAGGTCTTGCAAAACATATCTTAGGAGAAAAGGCAGAAATTCAAAGTGCTGGGTCTCAACCGAGCGGCAAAGTGAATCCAAATGCCATTGAGGCACTTAAAGAAATTGGAATTGATATTTCAAAAAACTACTCTAAATTTTACGATGATTTATCACCAAAGTTTTTGGCCGGTTTAGAATATGTTATTACTCTGTGTGCAGATGAGGTATGTCCTGTGCTACATTCTCAAAAAGCAAAAAAACTGCATTGGCCTATTAAAGATCCTCATTCTATAGAGGATTTTAGACAAGCTCGTGATTTGATATCTCTGAAGTTAAACGAACTTATAGAAGAATAGTAAAGAGCGCATTCACTCCACATCCTTTGAAATTAAGGTTTCAATATCGTGCGACCAATAGTATGTGCATCCTCCATCTAAAGTAATGATGTTGCCTTCAGATTCTTCTTGAGATTCATATTCAGAAAGGGCACAACGCCATGAAATGGGGTCTTGCTCTTTAATTAAGTTTACAGTGTCAAATTCCATCCAACCGACTTTAGTAGTTTCGGAATAGCATTCACGAATGGATTGCTCGAAGCTCTCTTCAAGATTTGCCGAATCAAGCTCGGTCTCAAGGATTCGTTCTACTATCCAATCAACACCGTATTCACAACCTACGCCTGAAACTAAGCGCATAAGATCGTCCGAATGGCAGGCTTTGCAGACTCCAGTCGGACACTCAATTTGATCATTGTAGCAGTACGGAATCGAACGCTTGTAAGCAATCTTTTCGAGTTGTTCTTGAATTTCGTTATTCATATATCTCCCTTTGTTTCTTGGTTGTACTTTTGCCCGTTTGGGCTCCTTCACTTGCTGAGGAGCCCAGGGAAAAAGAAAGGGCGCGAATGGATAAGCACCCGACTCGACCGCTAGGCGGCAGGAAGAGTGACCTGAGCAAAGCGAATGGCACGAAGCCTGCGGAGAGTCGGATCAGTGCTTAGCCTGGAGTGACCGACACCCAAGAATCAAAAACGAATTGATTCGAAATCCGATAGCTCGAAAACTTCTGCTTAATATTTCGGAGTGCAAACGCCATATTCATTTCACTGGCAACAAAAAAGCCTTCGGCCACTTCGATGCCTTTGAATCTTGTATAATCTGAAACTGCGCTTTGCGGGCATAGGCTATCATTTGAGGAAGATGTCCGGTCAAAGATGCAAGAACTGCCAAAGCTGCAACCGCCTGAATAAGTCTATCGAGACCCATGTGATTCTCCTTTGTTTTCTAGGTTTTTATTTTCTGAAATTTGCGTTTCTAAAATGACCTGCGCAAATTGAAATATTTTTTCAATTTGATCGTCCTTCATAGTGTTCAAGAGAATTTCAAATTTGAAGCTAGTGGGAATGGCCTTCGCTCGTGCAGGGTCTGTGATGTAGTTTTTAAAAGTAGTTATGCTGTACCCATAGGCGAGCATAATTTGGTTTCTTAACTCTAACGTAACGGATTTTTTTCCCGTTTCTAGCTCTGAAAGATAACTGACAGAAAGTTTTGAGAGCTCACTTAGCTCGACAAGACTCAGTTCTTTCTTTATCCGA
>JAYVXS010000167.1:0-39324 GCA_043784965.1 Bdellovibrionales bacterium | reverse complement strand
GGGCATCTCAAAACTGTGATTTTGCCTCACGGAAAACGCATTGATTATATTTTAGATGGAGTTGGCAGACGCATTGGTAAAAAACAAAATGGCAAACTGGTCCAAGGCTTCATTTACCAATCACAAACTCAAATTGCAGCGGAGCTTGACGGCAATGGGAATGTGGTCAAACAATTTATCTATGGAAGTAAGTTCAACTCTCCGGATTATGTCGTGATGAATTCTAAAGAATACCGACTTATTTCAGATTCCGTGGGAACTCCTCAAATCTTAGTCGAGGTTACAACAGGAAAAATAGCAGAACGCTTTGATTTTGATGAATTTGGTGTTGAAGAGCAGCATCGTGATAGCAGTGCTTTTGTATTCGGATTTGCTGGTGGCCTCTACGATTCAGACACGCACCTCGTTCACTTTGGTGCCAGAGAGTATGATTCTCACACGGGTCGCTTCGTTTCAAAAGATCCACTGCTATTTGGTGGTGGGGATACGAATTTGTTTGGTTATGTTGCCAATGACCCTGTCAATGCAATTGATCCAACTGGAAAGTTCTGCTTACCCATTGCATTCAATAATCAAGTCATTGAAGTTGGCCAACGGTTAATTGAGCAAAATAGATTACTGAATCAACTCGAATCACTTCAATCATCTGCTCTTTCTTGCCCCAATGGAAATAATACGGCCCAAAAACAGCAGATATTAGATAGACTTGATGTTATTCAGCAGCAGCTTAGTTTTGCAAGTGACCCGCTTAATTTCTTGCAAAGTGGAATCAACAAATGTTCTCCAAATCCAATGCCATAAAGGCCAGGGGCCTGATTAAATTTTTATTTCGGGATCTAATGAAAATTATGGAGTGAGAATTTTTATGTTTGGACAAAAAAAGACAATAGTTGAAAATCTAATCATTAATGGTCCGATTTTTTTATTAATTCTTGTTGGCAGCTTATTAGCCGCAATTAGCTCGCAAGAAAATGCTGTTGTATCAATTTTGCTGACTTACCTTATTGGGATGGTTTTTTTCTTGATTGCCAAATGGTCAGCTATAAAAAAAGGATCTTTCATAAGTTTTGGACCGGCGGATATGGATAGAAAAAATCGAAAATACTATTTTATTGGATATGCATTGATGAGTTTAAGTACCGTCGTGGGGATCATTCTATTTACAATTAACAGATGATATTTTTTTGAGTCTATAATGCCAAATTTATTCCACATGTCGGGCACAATAAAGTCGTTAGCATATCCAGTTTTGATCGTTTTAATTCTAGCTCTGTTGTGGATTTTTAATCCACTGTTATCCGTGCCACAAAGTTTTACAAAGCTAGATGGCATTGCTGGACCTTACACGACCATCTTCTTTGTTGGACTCCTCGTGTATTTGGTATGGGCAGGGTTAAAAATTGACGGAATGGCTTGGCTTAAGCTCTTGCTCTTTTTAGCTGTGATTGGACATATCCTTTCAGTTGTGTCATTACTGGCTGCCGAATTACTTCTGCCAGGCGGAAGCGCGCGACTATCTAACTCTGCTTCGACAGTAGGAGTGTTGCAGTTCCTCATGATTCAGCTGCTGTTCCCGATCGTTCTTGGGGGATGGTTGTTGGCAATTTTAGCCGTGAGTAGTCTTAAGGTTATGCAAAATGTTTGGACCAAAAAAGACAATCGTTGAAAATCAAATATCTTCGTCCCACGTCGAGCTCGACTTAGTTGAGATATTCAAGTTTTGGGAGTTGCGAGACTTGTCAAGGATACCGAAGTTAATCTGACGGCGACTATCTTTTATGATCGCCGGACTCGCTTCAAAATTTTTAGATTTTATAGCGATGATTCCTTTGCGAATTTAGAGGCAAATTTTTACTATCGCTTCCCAATGCATTCATGACTTTCTCGGCTTCATATCTCACAGCAGTTGACCGTAAAAAATATTTTTTGAAATTTTTCGAGGGCTCAAAATCAACTGAGCGCCATTGGGAGAATTCATTTTTCATTTTCGAGGCTGTTCATTAATCACTTGTCATCGTCGAATTTGACTTCGACGAAATTACCCGCAAGCTAGACAGAAATAATCAGAGATTTGCGCACCACAAACCACGCATTTAAAAGCGGTGATTTTGAATCCAACCGGGTGTCCAGTAAGGCGCTGTTGGGTCACAGTACCCTTGCGATCACTGTCGTAGATTGTTTTAACAGGTGTCATTTTTTTGATGTTATTATTAACCCTAAACTTGCAAGTAGGTTTACGGTCGGCATTCCCATTGCAGCCTAAGGGAATGAAGTGATTTATAATTGGGGGGCTCGTGAGGAAATCGATTGTTCTGAGTAGTATTGGTTCGTTCGTTTTTGGGGCGATATTATTTGTATCATTTCAAAATTGTTCTAATAATCCATTTACGGCTAACAGCTTTGTGGTAACAGATTCCTATCCTGATGGTCGGCTTGTCTCGGGGGCTAATTTATCTTCGCTGTTAAACACTACGGGCGCTTTCTTAATAAACGAAGCAGGTATCCCAACCACAGGCATACCTAATATTCTTTCGCCAGTACCGGCTAATTCAAATTACCTTTTTTATGATTATAGCGCCCAGTACAGCCCTAGCGTAATGCTTGATGATGATGGAAAAACTAAAATGTGGTATTGCGACTATCACTATAACGCGCAAGACGGACAGGGTGACTGGGATCAAATTTCCCTTCGAACCGATGCCGATCAATGGCAAACCACAAAGCTAGCTATTCGTAACCGAGCGACCTCGCCTATTGTAAAACAGGTTGGACAATATATCTGCGATCCGTCGGTGATCAAAGGCTCATGGAAGCCAGACTTTGTTGACGAATTCGGAGTTCGCCACACTTACGATGTCTACAGTTATATCATGTACTTCACGACAGAAAAAAAATCACCAGGACTTAATAATGCTATTCAAGTGGCTTTTTCCAAAGATGGAGTAAGCTGGCTTAAATGTATAAACTGTGGATCACTAGGCAATGGAGTGATTGTGGACTACAGTGGATCAATGCCGGAAAGTGGTAGTTACGGTGCTGGACAACAAGTTGTTTGGCGTGATCTGACTTCGAACTCTGCAGTTCACATGGTCTACTCAAATGTTACCGCTACCTATAAATATTATTATCGCCAATCAAAGGATGGACTAAATTTTACTAATCCTCAGGAGTTAAATACAAACGGCCTCGATAGTGAGGGTGGTTTATACCATTCGATACGATATCCGGCTCTTGCTATTGCGCCAGGTAAAGATGGTTTTATTTATCTAGCACGGGCGATAGATTTAGATGGAATCCAAAAAAATGCTAACTATATTGCAATCTATCGCGTTGAAGCGGCAGGCCTTACTAACCGCAGCTACAGTTGGAAGAAATTTTCTGACACCAAAAATTTACCTTATAAGATGACTACTGAACCGGGATTTTTAACAGATACGAAAGGTTTTTTAGTAGATCCCGCACGGTCATTGACTGTGTTTTTTGCCTGCTCCCAATCGCCTTGGCAAAATACTTTCAACGCGTCCCTAAATCTGGACATATGCTATTTTAATACCCAGGCGCCTACACCGACACCTACACCGACACCTACACCGACGCCCACGCCGACGCCCACGCCTAAATATTCACTGGATGTGCGCGTAATCTACCGTTTAGTGAAGCCAACAAACTATTCTTATCTTTACTCTCCAATAAGTAATGAAGGGGTGGACAACTTTGGCTATAGATTAGAAGGGGCCGCGTTTTTTCCCATTGCCAATGCAACAGCTGAAAGTTTGCCTTATTTACAAAAGATCGTTCGCTGCAACAATGGGGCTGAATTTTTTCTTGTTGTAAATAGTTGCCCTTCAGGATTTAGCGAAAACTCAATGCCAATTGGATATAGTTTTAAAACGGCAACTCCCGGTACGGTGCCACTTTATGTTTGTAAAAAAACAGCTAGTTATTATCCGGCAAATACCACTCGTACTCTTGTAACGACCAATGTTGCTGAGTGCACAAATAATGGTTGGAGTGTTAATCCAGGAAATCTGGGGTACGTTCCGGCAGGTAGCCAATCCCCTTTTCTATGGTCCAAATAGGATTTGAATTATAAGTTGGGACCCTGAAGGCAATTACTTTATAGGCCGCATGGGCGGCCGCGGAACGGGCTAGGGGTAAGGGCTAATCGAACTTTGTACCCAATCTTTTTGGCATGATATTAGGCCGATACTTAATTTCAGTCATTACAAATACCGCAGGTCAAAGCTGTAACTTACAAATAGGTCAATCTTCAGATACATTTTTTACTTCCATTAAAAGTTCTTTTCCAATCGAAAATTTCGCGATTGATACCATTTGCAACACCACAAATAATTTACCCGAAAGAATGTCTAAATTAGCAACTGATTTTTTAAACCTAATCAATTCTAAATACCTAGTTGGTTTAATCACTGGTGAAACCATAAAAACTGCAAAAGT
Source organism: Bdellovibrionales bacterium (assembly GCA_043784965.1). Taxonomy (GTDB): domain Bacteria; phylum Bdellovibrionota; class Bdellovibrionia; order Bdellovibrionales; family JAMPXM01; genus JAYTQQ01. The sequence continues at coordinate 34,866 of JAYVXS010000167.1, read as the reverse complement.
TAAATTGGCCGGATCTTCCACTTTCAACTCGATTTTTGAAGGAATAGATTTTAAACTCGAAAAGGGTCAACTGATTCTACTTAAACCAAGCTTAAATAACTTCTTAAGCATCGAACTAGAAATTGTAAAGTAGGGGCCGCTGCAGATCGAATCGAAGTGCGGCGTCAGTAGGAAATAACACGACTAACGATGGCACTTGTCGAAATAAAGCCAAGTCGTGAAGAATCGACACTGCCTTTTCGCGAGTCACCCATTAGCAAAACCGAATTTTCAGGTACAATGGGTGACATAGAAACCATCGCCGAAAAAACATCAGAGCGAAGTTCATACTCTGGTAGGCCCGAGGCTAATGTCTTCGAAGATAAAAAAATTAACATCAAAAATTGCCACGTCACCCTGCGCTTAACCCTTGTTCTTAGAAAATCTGGCGTCTTCAAGTTCACCCGACAATATTCAGATTTTATTTTTGAAAAATTCGATCAACAAACTGCGCTCTTTATTCAGAGCGCTTCAAAATTTATCGACTAAGATCGCGCTGTCCGGCCGCTATCGCCCTAGCCGTGTTTATCGAATTTTCTTTCTAATTCCTCAACCCTCTTTTCAAGTGAAGGCTTTTGCATCACTTCACGCAAGACTTTGTTAATAAAGGTCTGATATGGGATACTTTGTTCGTGCGCCGTTGCCTGAAGCCACATCATAACATCACCATCAAGACGAATGCTCGTCTGCACTTTAGTCGTCTTGGGGTCCAAAAATGCACCTTTGTGAACCGTCGCCTTTTCAAAATCGAACTCTTTTTTCAAACTCTTCCTTTTCATATTTTTCTGCCTTTCGTGCGCTAATTATTCTGATCTCGTCGCCATCCTGTTCAAATGTCACAACTAAAAGAAGTCGCGCCTGAGACGAGAACCCAACGGTTTTCATGCGATCCTGATCATCGTCTGGATTGCGCAGCACGGGGCCCGTGAAAAAGATTGATGCCGCCTCCTCAAAGCTCACACCATGCTTCTCAAGGTTGTTTGCTGCTTTGATTTCGTCCCAAATGATGCGCATAAATACAAAGTACCCCAAAGTAACCCATATGTCAATAGCGCGAGGAAGACCTTGCTAAAAAGGCAACAGCTTGGACAGCAAGTGTTCGGTGCTGACGAAGCCCTGGATAGGGTGTCGGCTATGCTGAGGACGGAAAGCTTGAAGAATTCTGACAAATCCGAATCTGAGAGCGCTAACGTTTTGGTATTTGCAGACCCACGTGAGGTGTTGGTCTCAATCTCCGCGTTCCCTAAGACAGGGCCGTTGATACGTATAAACGCCAGTTCGGAGCAAATTAGCAAATTAAAGCAGCAGAACTTGATGCTGAGATTTCGGACATTTCAATTTTTTCGTCATATCTAATACTTGGTTTGTTAGGGTAAAAACAATACGCCGTGAGTGCAGCAAAAATATTAACTAAAAAATTTTTTGGACTTCGATGTCTTGTGTGATCAATGTGCAGCATGTCTTTGAGAATATGAAAGACCGACTCAATGAGTGAACGTTTCTTTAACCTGAGATGCTCTTCCAATAACATCATTCTTGGCTTCATATTTTTTTTCATTTGCGTAACTATTTTGACTCCAAACTCAAATATTTCTTCAAAGAGATCTTGCGAAATATATCCTTTGTCGCCGTATACTTTACCAAACATATTTTTGCAAAGAAAGTTCACACTTTTCCTGTCGTCACGATTGCCTTTGGTTATTTGAAAAGACAGAAGCTCACCTTGGGTATCTGTGGTGATGTGAAGTTTGAACCCGAAAAACCAACCCATGGTCGATTTGCCTATCGATGCAATTTTTAGTACGCACTTTTTTATAATGAAGAAGGCATCATCTTTAAGAGTTGCGTGATTTGCACTTGAATATCGTGGTCATGGGCCGCACGATTTTTGATTATGGAGGAAGCAGCGTTAAACAATAATGCAGCACATGTGCAAAAAGGACCCGGAGTCTACAAGCGCCGCCTGCCTCAGGAAGGGCTTTTTTACCGGCTAGTTGAAACCTATTGGCCGATCTTCTTACGCGAGCAGGCACGGGTTGGAAAAACGCTTCCGATTTTTATCAGGGATGAGTTTGAGAAGTTTTTAAAGTGCGGAATTCACTGGATAACCCAAAAATGTAAATCGATTTCGTAATGAAAGAACTTCAATAGAAGTAGGTATTTGCCTGAGTAAATGAACTGGCGGTTGAATTTATAAACTGTGAGTTGAATAAAGAAAATAAAAAGAGCATCTCCAAGAGGTTCCCAAGCCACCAAGCTTAAAACCCAAAGGAGAGGCTCCAGATGCATTGCTGCGAGTTCTGTTTTACTCATTTCTTAAGCCGACCACAAGTCAAAATTCCGAGAGCCTGTAGTAATTGCCAAAAGCTGCGCCAAAGAGCCAACGAGAGGGAGTGGCATGAGAAGCACACTCATTTTGATGATGGCTACCACGGCATTCGTCGCAAGCAACGAGAGCAAAAGATTTTAAAGATTGTTTCGATCTTGATTGAGTGTTTGCGAGTCGGTCAAAGTCTTTCGGGTTTGAAATTCGATATCGAGAAATTCTCTCAAATTTTGGAGCGACGCCTTTTAGAACTTGGAGTGCGTCAAATAAACAAGTTCTGCGAGCTTGAAAAGCTACTTAGTTCTGGATCTTTAAGTAGCGCTTGAATATTCAAAAAGCCGCAAACAAGTTGATCGAAAAATCTCTTCTTAAGAGATAATTTTGCGCTTTCTTATAAAAGAGAGGGCCAAAAAGATGGATTTAAAAGAAGCGAAACTCATCTCGAGCATCCACCGTATTTTTAGTTATGATGAGAGGCACAATTATTTTTTCTTTCATCACATGAAGGCCGAGCTTCGTCTTGGCGCTGAAGAAATGCTTAAAGAAGCAAGGTCACTGAGTCGTGGCGAGTATCTGTTAATCCAGGCAGCGCTTGATTTTTGGAATGGCGAAGGAAAGATGTCGCTATCGTCTGCGCTGAACGATTTAGATGACGAGAATCTCTTGGCTCTTTTTCGAGGCATTTTGTATTTACGAGAAATTGATGTCGAGCATTTATCAGTTGAAGAATATGACTATGTTGAAGCTGATTAGTTACAAAAACGAATCTCAAAAAAAAGCCCCGCTGCTTACCTGCAATCCTGAGGATCAAGTCTTTCACCAACAGTTAATTGATGGTTATCTTCAGTCGCATACGATCCGAAATTATTCTGAAAACACGATTGATGAGACTAAAAGATTATTAAAAGCTTGGTTTAGTTTACACGGGATAGAGTCTCGGCCCTTATTTACTTGGGAGGCGATGGTATCGATTCATGGGCGAAAGCGGATGGTAAACTATAGTAAGGCGTTGATTGAGAGTGAGGTCTCAGCGCACACTGTTCGCCGGTACATGGGGATTTTGCGTGGCTACTTTAGTTACGTTCTTGAGCATCCTTACGTTTTTGTCGGCGAAAGTGCGAAGCGTATTTGCGATCTATACCATCCAATCGAGCAGCCCGTGAGCGAGTACGACATGCCGGTTCACGTGTATGGTACATCGTAAGTCGTCTACCTGACCCGTCTTTTTAAATTAAGAAAATCTGTTAAATTGAATTTCAACAAACACATGGAGGGTAGCCAATGGATAACACAACATTGAAAAAACGTCTTAGCACGTACAAATCCTAGGGGGGGCATTTGAAGAAGATGTTCAGCCACCAACATACTTTTGCCGTTAGGCCTTGTAAGCCTTTCGATCAAAACAATTGCATCTAAAAAAAGTCGCAAAATCTCAAGCATTCCTCATTTTGAGGTAATTTAAATTATTCCGCAAGACTGCAAAATTACTTATTTTTATGCTAAACTTCGAATCTGGAGAGGGACAGGATTTGAGCCTGCGACCTCATGCACCCCAAGCATGTGCGCTACCAGGCTGCGCCACGCGCCGAACCGAACCAGAATAGAAAATTGAAGTCGCTAAATCAAGGCTTCAATTCTAGTTTAGAATTTTTAGAAGGTGCAGCATTTTCAAAATTGAGTTGTAGAGCTCAATCAATGGTTATTACGCCTGGATAGGAAGGTTGGCGATATGGAATTGACGGATTCTTATCTGTCATATTTTTCATTCGTTGCTCAATATTCAATTTGAGATTATGACCGAGATTCATTCTGCCGGTCTCAAGGGGATCATATTTTGCTGAAGTTAGGGCATAGAAGCTATGAAGCTCATTATCACCGCGAAGTTTAAATGAATAGGGATTATTTCTAAAATCATAGGGCCTAGTGACCGTAGGATTATTGAGTGCCTGTCTTAGAAAGTAATATCTTTCAGTATAAGCAATTGGTTTTTGCAGGCGTTCGCCATTACAAATTAAAATTCCGCGGGTGAGAAGTCTCAATTTGTCTTTCTTCATTTTCGTGGTCATATCTGGATCTTTCGAGCCAACGCGATTGAGCAATTTTGCATTTTCAATGTAACTTGGATTTAAACGAATATTCAAACATGAATCATATTCGAGGAGATTGAGTCGCAGATTCTCTTGATTGACATCAAGAGTAACTCCCGAGCTGGTCGAAGAATCTAAGCTCTTGCTCTTGCTTTTTGAGGTGCTTTCGCTCCAATTCCAAGAGTAACTTACCGGAGTGAAGAGGCCAATTAGCGCACCAATAGGTTTGATTAAGCCTACAAATGCAATCGGATTGAAGCTCGTAGATTGGGAGGCGGACGATACGTATGAAAGGCCCATTGAAACAGCCTCGCCTGAATTAATACTAATTCCGAAAGTTGCAAGAGGTTGTGTGTCTTCAGTCTGCTTAAAATCGAACACTGGAAGTTTTCTTTCGAAAAAGAATACTGAATTGGCATTTTTGAAGGTCGATAACACACAGTCATTAACCAAATTTTTAGTTAGATGCTTTTGATCTGACTTCATCCAATTTGGCATATATTCGTCAATTTGTTTTTCAGCCCATTCACTACCTCGCATGGCCCAATTCGATTCTTGGTAGAGTTGCGCAGGTGATTTATTTTGACCCGGAATATAGTCTTCAAACCAGAAGCGGCATAGGCGATAGGCAAAGTTCCTCTCCTCTAAATATTGCTTTTTATTTACGCTGATAGCGACGTCAGTGGCCTCGTCAGTTGAAATCGCTTTTTCAGGGACAAAGCTGACAAATTGTGAGAGCGATTCGATTGTCAGCTTTGGCATATAGTTTGGCAAATTGGGTGCGGTATCTTGAAGCATGACACTTTGGATCTTAGCGCGGGGGCTCCTTCGTGGACCGCCATCGTGTCCATTTATATAACAAACAGTATCGCTCTTAGCATGGTTGCGATCGCAGCGATAAATCCAATTTGAGTAGTCGGGGGTGAATTTATTGAGCGCCGTCAAAAACTCTTCTGCATTGGCATGGTTCTTTTGTGGCGGTGGTACGACTGCATTTATTGACTTCTCAATGTCGACGCTTAGCGAATCTGTTTTTAACATAATCAAATCGCTAAATGTACTTAACGCAAACTTGCCGACATCGAAGGGTTCAGGTTTATGAGTAGTGAGCTCTACAAGTTCTTGATGCTCAACCGCCATAAGATCCGCTACACTCACTCCTTGGAGATGATAATTCCCTAGTCTAAATTTGGCGATTTCAGGGTCAGAATCGGTCGAATCATATTTGATGCCTGACTGAAAGCCACTGCCACAATGTTTGGTTTCACAAAGCTGCAGAATGCGCGCTTTGTCGTTTAAGTAAAGGGTGTCGTCATAGAGCATATTCTCGAGTGGTACAATTTGCCCAACGAAATTATCAGGCGAATAAATTTCAGATTTTTTGTCGATTAAAGAATCAAATTTCGCAATGGCACTCTGGGCTTTGGTTACCCCAGAAAACTCAACATTGAGATCCAGCATTTGTTGATCTAGATTTTGTGACGAAAGTTTCGAAAAATCTATGGGATACAGTTCAATTAAAATATTACTGGCGACACGTAAAAATCTCCAATCACTAAAGAAGAAACTCAGGATGGTGTCTTGAATATGGCCACCTTTAAAGCGAACAACCTTTTGCGCCGTCGTCACATGTTGGCGTTCACAGCCGTCAATAGATCCATCACTAAGCAGGTGTGGCTTTTTACAAGCGTCGGCGTTTTGCAAATCAATAAAATCCTTTTGAATACCCACTCGCAAAAGGTAATAGCCATCGCGAATAGTTTCATATTGGCTATGGCTGTCGGGCCGATCACTTCTTAAAATTTGAACCGATGGTAAATCAAAATTAAAAGTCTGCGAGGTATCGAGATTTAGCGCTTGATCAATTACAAATAGTTGATCACCGCGAGGTTTCATTGAAAAGGCTTTGAGATTTAAGATTACTTTTCGATTTTTCGCACTGGCTTTGAGATTTTCGAAGGCTTGTGTGCGGGCCGGAATTCGTAAATCAAACATAGGATTTGAACTGAGTGGGTCGATTGCCACCGGCAGTCGAATTTCATTGGCCCCATTGCGAATGACAATGATTCCTTCTTTGGGGACCTCATGGGCGTAGTACGAAATATTTTTAAAACTCTCGACCCAGACTAGGCATCCGCCATTTTCATTGGTTGTGGTCATGGGCTCGATTGGTATGCCGCTAAAAGATTGGATATGAAAGGTCTCGCCAATGAGTGGCGCCTTGTTAGCGCCGACAATACAGACCTTAATGCTAATGTCTCGATCAACAAATTGTTGATTTTCATTTTGATGTTGAGCATCTGGTGATGCACCAAAGCTCCACGGCGATTGCGGGATAAAAAATGAGTGATTTGTGACCAAATTTAAGTTTTGAATTTCTGCTTTAGTCGATTGTACAAGTGTCATTGTGGTCGGCGTGGACTTAATTTTGAGGCCGTCTTGCCGATAGGCACCGTCTAGATAGCTTAGAATTTGAAATTCTTGAGTAACATTACTCATCTTGTCGATTAGTTTCGGTGTAAAGCCACCAATGAGGGTGGCGGATTCTCCTAGTGTATAGACACCGTTAAAAGGCACAAGAGATTCTGGCCCATGAACTGGAACGAGCTGCAGAGCAAGCTTTAGCTCACCTTGATTGATCGACTTATTGAACTCAACGACTTCGTCAAATTTAAGTTTCAGGTTATCCATAGGGACTGGCTTTTTTGAATGCATTTCAAATACAATCAATTTTTGATTTGTACTTTGGTTGCTGTCGATTTGGTTTGTTTTAGACTCTATGACAAAATACATATGATAATCAAACAGGCCCTTGGTGAGGGGATATGAGCTCACTCTACCGTTCGTGGCACTTATATATATTGATGGATTGAGTTCTCCGTGAAATTTAATTTTGCGCGCTTGAGTTGAAACCTGAAGTTCAATTGCTTGCAGACTAAATGCCTCTGGCCAAGTGGGAACTCTCGTCTTTTCTTTTCCTGCGAGGATGCCAAGAAGTGCCTCTTTGGATTGATCCAGTTTTACTAAATCCCGCTGTGAAATTTTATTTGCCTTGAAATTGAGGTCGACATAATTATCAGTTAGTTCCCATGGCTTGATAGCAAATCGCATAGTGCGACGCCCAGAGTGAATTCCGGTTGCGATCAGCTTTCTCTGCTGGGTAACAAAGGTCGTTTTTGCAAAGAAATTAAAAGCAATGACTTCGGACCAGACAAGACAGCCCGAAATATTCGTCTTAAGTTCTCTTTGCTCTTTTTGCTCATTTTGCTCTTTTTGCTCATTTTGCTCCGTTGAATTCTCGGTGGAGGCGGCTCCTTCGATTCGAAAGCTGTGACCAATTACCGACTCCAGCGTACGTTTATCTTGCAGGCAAGCAGTGAAAGTTAGTTTTCGAGAAAGCGGAATATTAAAGTTTGCGTCCATCTCTTGTTCATCAAAGGTGGCAGTCGTCTCCTTTAAGGCAAAGGTCGCCAGGGTTTCTTCTTGAGTGTCCAGGGAGTTCACATCAGGCGATTTATGTGCGGGACGAAAACAGCTGCTTAATAGAAGGGCCATCAATATGCTTTGCGACAGCATAAGGATCCGACCAGTGCGTCTGGCAGCAAATCTCACTCGAGCTGAGTTTTCTATACTAAAAAAGCTTGGTGTTGCCATATTCGGTCACAAACCTTAAAAAGAAAAATTGTTGATTGTACTGGCTAGAATTTGGATTAATCAAATTGGCGCTATAGTAGTCAGCGCGTGCATAGAAATGTTCTTTTGGAAAGTCGATGCGAAAATGAGCGGCAAAGCCTTCCATATTATTATGGCCATATTCTGCCGAATTAAAATAGGCTGGAGATGAATCCGACTCATTGAAAAAAGCCTCAAAGCTCGGCGCCAATACTAGATCAGCGGCGGCCTTATATTCGACCTTCATTTCGGTTATTTGGCCTAATTTTGAGTCTGAAGGGGCGGCGTTGTTGCTGAGAATGTGCTCACCCAAGCTGAACTTTAAATATTTATTGAGTCGCCATTCGAGACTGCTGCCTGCAAATAATCCTTCAAAGCCATAATGGAACTGTGATGAGTTTGGGCCGGTTTCATGAACGGTATTGCCGTAAAGCCCGCTTTGGCTTGCAACCGCTCCGGTTAGATTTGAAAATTTGAAGTGACCGACATAGAGTCCGCCGATTAGATTTCGATCAAAAAGAGGCGACTTCAGCTCCACTCCTTCGACGTAAAATCCTGGAGTACTTTCTTGTTCTGCGGTTTGCGTTGAAAGTGAACTCGAGGTTGGAATCATTTGCTCCGCAAAGATTTGTATATGTTGATCGTCAGTTCCAAAATGTAGCTCTTCGCTTAGTCCCGGAAAGGATGCGTCTGAAACCAGTAAGCTCGGAATAGAATAGTCTTGAACAAAAAGAGCCCCAGCCCCAAATTTGAGATTCTCTTGAGGCGTGATCTTTACGGCAGCCTCTTTAAATGTAAATCCACTGTGAGAGGCTGAGTCGCCGTAACGATATTGTGAATGACCGGTGATTAGATTGACGCCGGCAAATAAGCTAAATTCCGCGAAGTTGATTGGCTTGTAGTTTAGTTTGCTGGTTAGCATGGCAGCTGCGTTTTGCTCTTGTTGTTTTTCATCACCGTAGAAGTTGCCGCCGATGCCTGCTAAAAAATCAAACTGAAATTTATCAGGAGTTGAGGACTTTTGCGGTGAAATTAGGCCAGAAAGTTTTGTAGATGTGGCGCTAGCAACTGATTTCTTATATGCGGAGGATGATTGGCTCGGCTCAGCACCTAGTTTTTGAGCTGGGTTTTGAACCGGGTCTTGAGCATATGATGAGCGTGGGATGCAGATTGTAAAAGCCAATACCGTCAAATAGCCGAAAACGACCTGTTTGCTCGAGACGAGTTTTTGCTTTTTCAATCGATTCAAATAATCAAACAATTGCACCTCAAGGTTACCAATCTTAATACAAGAATCATTCTAGCTGGATGACTACGCAAGGCCTTGAAAATACAGGTAAAAAATAGATTTTTACGAACTCGATCTGTCGATCAACTGGGCAAAGCCGCCCATTTTAAGCCTCTGGCTTAGGTTCTGGGTCAGCTTTTGGGGCAGGCAAAAGAACAAAAAGAGCCGATCTGAGAGGCACCTTCTATTTTGACCAAATTAAATATCAAGATGCATTAAGGGTTGAGAAAGTATGTGGTTCTAAATAGTCTGTTCTTTCAAAGGAGAAATTTTTAATGAATCAAACTAATAGATTTTCAGCGGCGGTATTTGCAGCTTTGTTAACCTCGGCTCTGTTTTTCTCATCTTCGGCACGTGCCGAAATCAAAATAGGCTATGTCGACTTGAGAAAAGCATTGCAGGATACTTCGGCGGGTAAAAAAGCGCAAAAAGATTTGAAAAAAGAATATGACGCCAAGAAAGAAGAGCTTGAGAAAAAAGAAAAAGATCTGAAGGCAATGAATGATGATCTAGACAAAAAGAAGTTAGTTTTGAGTGATGAAGTAAAACAAAAAAAGCAAATGGAATTGCAGCAAGAAATGGGAAAATTTCAGCAGCAAGTTCAAGCTACGCAAGCAGCTCTGCAGAAAAAGGAGCGCGAAATGACTCAGCCAATTCTTGAGAAGCTTCAAGAGATTTTGGATAAGCGTGCGAAGGCAGATGGCTATACTGTGGTTCTTGAAAAATCAGAGCAAAGTGTCTTATGGGCGAAGAAGGACATCGATATGACAGATTCGATTGTTAAGGATTACGAAAAAGCCAACGCAAAGTAGTTAGGACGTTGAATATGCACTTTGCCGACAAACCACTCTATGATGTCGAACAAATCATGCAGCTATTGCCGCATCGATTTCCGTTTCTTTTGGTTGATCGAGTAGAGCGGATTGAACGACCTGCGAGTTATCCGAATCAGAATCGCGTTGGTTGTAAATTGTGGGCTACAAAATGTGTGACCTTTAATGAGCCCTATTTTACGGGGCATTTTCCTCACAAGCCAATTATGCCAGGGGTCTTACAGGTAGAAGCAATGGCGCAAGCTGCGGCGCTCATTTGTGTGGATCCCGGAGGGGCTAAGTTAGATGTTCTCATTGCCTCCATAAAAGAGGCGAAGTTTCGCCGAGCTGTGGTACCTGGTGATGTCCTTGAGATTTATGCAGAAATTAAAAAAGACCGGGGATCGATGGTCATTGTCAACTGTGAAGCAAAAGTTCGCGGACAACTGGTTGCCGAAGCTGAAGTTTTGGCGAAGGTATTTTTACTAGTTGATCATCGAAATCTGGCTTCGAATTAAGAGGAGAATATGTCAGCTCGTATCCATCCATCCAGTGTTATTTCGAAATATGCTGAGCTTGCAAATGACGTAGAAGTCGGCCCATTTTGTAATATTATTGGTCGAGTTAAAATAGATTCCGGAACGAAATTAATTTCTCATGTCTGTATTGGTAGTGAATTTGGTATTGTCGAAATTGGCAAAAAAAACACCATTTGCGCTGGCGCAGCAGTAGGCGGCCCACCGCAAGATTTGAAATATAAGGGCGAGGCCACCAAACTTATCATTGGCGATGACAATCATATTCGCGAGCTTGCAACTTTAAATATTGGAACTCCCGGCGGCGGTGGAATTACTCAAATTGGTAGCCATTGTTTAATTATGTCCTATTCACATATTGCTCATGATTGTCATGTTGGAGATCATGTCGTAATTGCAAACTCCTCACAACTCGCTGGTCATGTAAGCCTCGAAGATCATGTAAAGGTCGGTGGGATATGTGCCTTTAATCAGTTTGTTCGTGTTGGCAAATACGCCATGATAGCGGGTGATAGCGCAGTCAATAAAGATATTCTGCCATTCACCATAGCTCAGGGTAAATATGCAATCATGAGAGCGACCAATCGTATTGGTTTAGAACGCGCCGGCTTCACAAAAGAAGACATAGAGTCCATCAATCGTGCAGTACGTATTTTTACAAAAGGGACGGGCACAATAGAAGAATGTGTTAGCCGAATCAGGGCCGAGTGTCCGCCATGTGAATCGCTCAATTATTTTATCAAAGCAATTGAAGAGCCATCTGATCGAGGGATTGCTCGCGAGTGATAGATATTATTTGTCGTTGGAACTCTAAAGTGGCGATTGGGAATTCATGAAAAAATTGAAGTGTGCAGTGATTGGCGTTGGCTACCTCGGAAGATTTCATGCGCAAAAATTTAAATCTATAGTAGATGCTGGCGGAAATATTGAATTCATTGGTGTTTGTGATGCAAATATGGATCGCGCCAATGAAGTCGCAAGAGAAGTTGGCACCAAGGCGTATGTGAACTATCGGGAGCTGATTGGCCAGGTGGATGCCGTGACAGTTGCCTCATCGACCCGTTCTCATTTTGAAATCGCAAAATTCTTTTTAGAAAATGGCGTCCATGTACATGTCGAAAAGCCTATGACGGCCAGCATTACCGAGGGTGAAGCTCTGGTTAAGTTGGCGCAAGAGAGAAAGTTAAAGCTTCAAGTCGGTCATGTCGAGCGATTCAATGCGGCTTTGACAGCGGCAAAAGTGAAACTAATGAATCCGCTATTTATAGAATGTCATCGCCTGGCGCCATTTAAACCTAGGGGCGTTGATGTGGACGTTATCTTAGATTTAATGATACACGATTTAGATGTGATCTTGTCCTTGGTTAAATCTCCAGTAAAGAGCGTTTCGGCGGTTGGTGCTCCTGTTTTGACAAAATATGTCGACATTGCCAACGCTCGTATTGAGTTTGAAAGTGGCACCGTTGCCAATGTCACGAGTTCGCGAGTTTCTCAGACCTCCACTCGAAAGTTCCGGGTTTTTCAAAGTAGCCAATATTTATCGATTGATTTTGGCACCAGCGAGGTCAATCTGACAACGAAGACGAGCGGTGAGTGGAAGGAAGATCAGATTCCTCTTGAATTCGACAGTTGGAATATGGATAAAGTGGATGCACTTCTTGAAGAAACCAAATCCTTCATTGCTTGTATCGAAAACGATACAAGACCAATCGTATCTGGCGAAGATGGCTTGATTGCTTTAACCCTCGCAGATCGTATCATCAATGATATCAATCAAAGACTTAAAAAGTTCGTTCCGTGAGCGAGCTGGCTAAAAAAGAAGTTCTGATCATTGCGGCCGAAGCCTCAAGCGCGCTTTATGCCGAGCGCCTACTTCAATTTTGGCGGCAAAACTCACCGGCTGGCGGTTCGCCGCATTGTTTTGGTGTGGGTAATTTCGCAATGGAATCCCTAGGATTTGAAATTATCGGTAGATCTGAAGAGATGGCCGTGGTCGGCCTGCAAGAGGTGCTTGCACATTGGTCACTCATTAAAAATACCTATAAAAAATTGTTGAGCGAGGCCAAAAAACGCAAGCCACTATTTGCCTTGTTGCTTGATTATCCTGAATTTAATTTGCGAATGGCCAAAGATTTAAAAGCACTTGGGATCAAAGTTATCTACTATATTTCTCCGCAAATTTGGGCTTGGCGTACCGGGCGCGTTCATCAAATTCAAAAAGTGGTTGACCGCATGCTCGTCATCTTGCCGTTTGAAAAGGATTTTTACCAAAAATATAATGTGCCTGTTGATTTTGTTGGACATCCACTACTCGATGAAATTGATGCGAAGCTTTTTGATCGAAGCTTTATTAATTTCAAACGAGAAAGATTCGGACTGAAAAAAGATGATTTGGTATTGGGACTCATGCCTGGCAGTCGCACCTCTGAAATCAAACACCATTTGCGGGCCCAGCTCGAAGCCAGCAAAATTCTCTTTCATAAATTTCCGTTTTTAAAGATTGTATTACTTCTTGCACCAACGCTTGATCGCAAATTGGTCATGCATGACCTAGCTAATTTTGATTTGCCTATTCAAATTATAAAAGATCAACCGATGGAGATGATTGCAATCACAGATATGATATTATGTGCCTCTGGTACGGCGACGCTTATGGTAGGACTACTTCATAAACCGATGGTCATAATGTATAAAATGAATGCGCTAACGGCATTTATTGCTAAACGCTTAGTAAATAAGACGCCTTTTTTTGGCATGGCAAATCTTATTTTAGCGGAGCGTGTGGTGCCAGAGCTTTTTCAAGAAGAGGCAGAGCCTGAGTTTTTAGCTAAAAATCTGGCTGCGTATATTGAGTCAAAGACCAAATACATTGAGACTGCGCACAAGCTTTCAGGCCTTCAGGCAAAACTTGGTGAGAAGGACGCGACTAAAAGAGTTGCTAAAATTCTTGAAGAGTATTTGTGAAATTTGAAGTTCTTTTTAAGATTATTTTACTCCCTTTTTTTTCGACTGCTGCGTTTTTGTATGCCTTTGCGACCCTTTTGCGAAATATTATTTTCGATCTAAGAATTTTGAAAATCCGAAATTTATCCGGAGTTCAAGTCATTAGCATCGGAAATTTGACCGCTGGCGGAACTGGTAAAACTCCGCTCACTGCTTTTTTAATCGAGGCTTTGGCGAGACAAGGTGTAAAGGCTGGAATAGTCAGTCGGGGCTATCGTGGGAGCTATCGAAAGCACTTTGCCAAGTCTTCAGTTCAAGTGAATGCAAAACTAGTGAATGCCGCAGATATTTTTGGTGATGAGCCCACTTGGTATAGTGAAAAGCTGAATGCTCCGGTGTGGGTTGGTCAAGATAAGTATGAAACAGCTTTGGCCCTCATCAAGGCCTCAGCGGACAAAATTAAAGTCATTCTAGCTGATGATGCTTTTCAACATCGGCAACTTGGGCGCAAGGTAGATGTACTAGTCATTGATGCTTGCGCAGGTCTAATTGATTATTTGCCACTACCTCTTGGGCGCGGGCGCGAAGATTGTTTTTTAGGTATTAAGCGTGCTGATATAATTGTATTAAATAAAGTCAATTTGGTTTCGCAAAAGCAAGCTCTGAGGCTGAAGAATATCTTGTTGGCTTTAAAGTCTGAGGCGAGTTCACTAGTTGAGGCCTCCAGTCGAATTGAAGAGCTTGTAGTCTTTGGGACATCGCAAATATGGAAGGCGAGTGCACTAAAGAATGAGTCTGTTTTTTTAGTTTGCTCGATAGCCATGCCTGAGCAGTTTTTAAGATTGATGATAGATTGTTGTGAGGTTCGACTTGCCGGACAGTTGGCGCTACCTGACCACGCGCCATTTTCAAAAGAAATCATTCAAAAAATTCAAAGACTCGCTGCTCATGCAAAAGCAAAGTATATTGTTGTCACAGAAAAGGACGCTGTTAAACTTAGGGGCGTCGAAATGAATTTGCCGATTTTGGTGAGTCATCTTAAACTATCAGCACCGGAGCTTTTAGATGCGGTTTGGTCTCGGATCTCTCACTAAAATACTTGCCGCAGTTATTGCCTTTTCGCCAGCTGCTATACGAAAATTTCTTGGCGATTTATTTGGCTTATTATGGTTTGACGTTTTTAGAATCAGAAGGCAAGTTGCCTTAGAGAATGTACGTTTGGCATTTCCCGAAAAATCTCAGGTTGAAGTAGTGGCGATTGCCAGGGCTTCACTTAAAAATATAGGGCAAACACTGATTGATTTTACACAATTTCCATTTCTGAGTGCGCTAAATATTGATGAGTTTGTTGAGTTTGAGGGGTTTGACTATGCTCGTGAGGCCCTTAAGAGCAAGAAGGGCGTTCTATTTTTAAGTATGCATCTCGGCAACGGTGATTTAGGGGTTACTGGCTGCTCAATTAAGGGCTTAAAAATCCATCTCATTTCTAAGAGATTTAAGTCGAAGTGGCTAGATGATTTGTGGTTTGGTATGCGAGGCAGGCATGGAACTAAATTTGTCTCTCCAGAGAAAAGCTCTTTTACTATTTTGCGCGCCCTTGGGCAAAATGAAATAGTGGTTTTTGTACTCGATCAATTTATGGGTCCTCCAGTAGGGGTGCGGACAAAATTTTTTGGACGCGAAACGGGGACGGCTATGGGATTAGCACTGGTACATCTTAGAACCGATGCGCCTCTTATTGTGAGTTATACGTACCGAAGACCAGATAACAAGCTGGTGGTGGTATTTGAAAAAGCTGTTTCGGTTGCCGACTTTGGGCTAGATCCTCTGGTGACCGAGCGAGGTCAAATAATCTCGATGCTCACGCAGAAGTATACTGATAAGATTGAGCAGTTGGTGCGACGTCATCCCGAACAGTGGATGTGGATTCATAGGCGTTGGAAGGATTTTGTTGAAAGTCCAAAGGTTTGAAATTTACATTTTGCGATTCATAAGTCTATTGATCTTATTTTCTATATTTGCATGCACGGCAAAGATTTTGAAGAAAGAAAATGCCGAGCAACTTTTAAAGAGCGATGAATACGATAAGGCTGTGAGCATTTCACAAGTCAAAGTACCTTCTGGTAAATATCTTAAACTCACTCCTGAAGTCTATCTCGAACTCTATTCTAAAAAGCCAAAGTCCAAAGCTATTCAATACCGCGTGGCCAAGAATTCACAAAAAATAAAAGTTGTAATGGGGCCGCCTCCTGAGTTAGTGCATCAGCCAAGTTTTGAGGATCCAGATAGTTTTGTCGGGCGCCGGCCAATTATAGATCCATTTCGAGTCGGTGAAAAAATGACATTTGAGGTCAGTTACTTTGGCGTGGTTGCGGGTGAGATGACGATGAAGGTATTGCCGTATGTCTATGCTAATGGAAAAAAATCCTATCATTTCGCAGCGAGCGGTAAGACGGTCAGTGTGTTTGAAATGTTCTATGCTGTAGATGACTGGCTTGAAACCTTTGTGGACTTTGAACGAATGGTTCCGATGAGCTATGCCCTTCATGTAAAAGAAAGTAAGCAGCTGCGAGAGACCAGGTCTTTTTTCAATTGGCAAACTCTTAAGGGAAGTTTTTGGGATAAAAGAATCACCAAAGAGGACGGTGTCGAAGAGAAGAAATTTGAATGGGACATTTTGGAATACTCACAGAATGTTTTTTCTGCGCCCTTTTACCTTAGAGTGTTTAAGCTGGAGCTAGGTAAAAAGTTGGTCTACCGACTGGCGCATGAGAAAGAAAATATTTTGGTAACTACAGAGGTGCTAAGGAGGGAAAAGCTTTCGACTGCGGCCGGTGAATTTAATTCAATTGTTCTTCAGCCACACATCGAAATCGGTGGAGTATTTAAGCCCATAGGTGATATCTTCTTATGGGTTTCAGATGATGATCGAAAATTTATATTGAGGATAGAGAGTAAAATTAAAATTGGAAAAATCGTCGCGGAGATTAAGTCTCTTGAGCGGGGTAATGAGACGGCCAGTCTAGAGTCAGCAACAGGCCCAGATGCTAATTCTGAAAAACCTTTAGAGCCAGCAAAGAATATCGACTCGCCAGAGAGTAAATAATGAAATTTTAGAGTCGCCGAATTTATGTCCGCGTGAGACGGTTGGACAAAGGGCTTGCCTGAAGACGCAGGTCCAGAGCGGATTACAAGGCTTTAGCCGCAACTAATTAAACAAGTGGTCTAATATGACATTTATTTTTGCTCGGCCCCACGAGCTATAGTAAACTGAAAACTATGGCGATCAATGAGTGCCGACATTTCAATGGTTATAAACCTTGCGGCAAGAGTGATCAGTGTGATGAGAAGTGTGAATCGTTGAGTATCCCAGGGGCGAGAATATTGGTAATTCACCTTGAGGCCTTGGGAGCGGTTTTGCGGTCAACGGCACTCTTGGCTCCGATCAAAAGAAAATATCCGCTCTCCCATATTACTTGGGTCACACAGAAACCTGCCGAGCAATTATTAATAAATAACCGCTTAATTGATCGTGTGATTTGTTTAGAAGCGATCAATATTTTAGGCCTGACCGCACTTCAATTCGATGTGATATTTTGTATTGATAAATCATTTCAGGCGACTGGATTAGCCGCCAACATTCAAAGTAAATCTCTATACGGGTTTCATTTGGACGCGCAAACAGCAACGATTCTTCCGGCGACGAAAAGTGCAAATGAGCTTTGGGAGCTAGGGCTAAGCAATCAAAAGAAATTTTTTGAGAATCAAAAGTCTGAAGCTAGATTGATCTGTGAGGCGCTAGAGCTGGGTCCGTATCAACGAGATTGCTATATTTTAAATTTGAGTGATGGCGAAAAGCAAGAGTCAAAGAATCGTAGAAAAGACTGGTCGCAAAATTCAAAGTTAGTAGTTGGAATAAATACCGGATGCAGCCCCGTAATTGCATATAAAAAATTGAGTATCGCGGCCCATCGTCAGTTGATTAACAAGATTTCTAAAAATACGGACTTTCAAATTGTTCTGCTTGGGGGCAAAGAAGATCAGATTCGCAACCGTGAAATTGGAGCCGGACTAGGGGTTATACAAAGTCCAACCGACCAGGGGCTCCGAGATGGTATAGTGAGTTGTGAAGCCTGTGACATCATTGTGAGCGGCGACAGCTTAGGGATGCACATTGGCATTGCCCTCAAAAAGTGGTCGGTGACATGGTTCGGTCCAACCTGCGCTCAAGAAATTGAACTATTTGATAATGGGATTAAGGTGTTAAGTGATGCTCCATGTGGTCCATGTTGGAAACGAGATTGTGATAAACCTAGAATGTGCTATGACTTAGTAGATCTTAATAAAATCTACTCAGGTATTTTGTTGGGGCAACAAAGGATATTGAAGGATTATGGCGCAAAAAATATTAATCATTCAGACCGCCTTCATTGGTGATGCCCTGCTCAGCATTCCGTTATTAAAAAATTTAATGCGATTTTACCCCGATGCTGAAGTAACCTATCTTTGCCGGGCTGGTATGGGTGATTTTCTTTCACGACTCAATCTTGTCAAAGTGGTGATGGAGGTTGATAAATCGAAGGCGAGCAGTTTTTCAAGTGTTCAAAGGCAACTTAAAACTCAAAAATGGGACTGGATCATTTGCCCTCACGAATCTCTACGCTCGCAGTTTTTATGTCATGGCCTTCGGGCTTCTAGAAAAACCTCTTTTAAAAATTTGTTTAATGGTATTACCTTTGGCGAGCGCATTGAGCGACCTATGGATTTGCCCGAGGCCCTACGTAGCCTTTCTCTTTTGCAGAATGCTCAACCCGAGATCAAGCTTTGGTTTGAAAAGTTTAGCAAAGAAGAAGATAGTTGTAGTGAAATCGAATTTAAAATAACAGCGCAAATGAAAATTGAGTTTGGACTTAAGCGAGATAGTCATAAAAATATCATTCGAAAGTTTAGAAAAATTCCAGATAGTATATCGATGGAGGTCGAACATTTTGTGCAGCTGCGATCTCATAGAAAACATTTGAAAGCTGGTAGCCTTAGTGAAAAGATAAGGGCCATTTTGCGAAATGCCAATGAAAGAGAAGTATTTGTCATAGCGCCGGGTTCAGTTTGGGAGACAAAAATTTGGCGACGCGATTCTTTTAGAGAGCTAATTGAGCGGCTTACCAAAAAGCATTTTGTTATACTGATCGGTGGGAGTTTAGAAAGAACTCTTTGCTTAGAATTAATCATTGGTCTTGAAAATGTTTACAATGCGGCAGGTGAGACTAGCCTTTGGGAGTCCGCTGAATTGTTGGCTTGCTCTGATCAGGTATTGACAAATGATAGTGGTGCTATGCACCTAGCCTCATTGAGTTCAGCATCTTTAGTTGCAGTGTTTGGCCCCACTGTGGTTGAGCAAGGATACCGACCTTGGAATAACCAGGCGAAAACTATAGAGAGCAGCATTTACTGCCGACCATGCGGTAAGCATGGTGCAAAAGAGTGTCCATTAAAGAACCATGCCTGTATGAAATTGGTAATGCCCGACCAAGTTTTGCATCTGCTCGGTTCTTAAGCGGCTATTGAATTTAGACATAGTCTTTCACATTAATTCCATACTTTCGAATTTTTCTAAGTAATGTATTTTTTGGAATATTTGCGAGTGCCACGGTCTTATTTATCCGACCATGATTGGCCTTAAGGGCACTAATTATAAAATCTTTCTCCGCTTGCTCTTTATAGAGTTCAAAATCTAAGGGGCTATCTGAATTCAATATTGGCGAAATCTGCTGATTCGCTTGTCGAACGTGGGATGAAAGTCCATCACGAGTTGGTTTTGATATGCCTTCAGGAAGAGATTTCAAAGTAATTTGATCACCATTTTCTATGATAAACGCACGTTCTACGACATTTTCTAATTCTCGAATATTTCCGGGCCAGCGATGATCCCGCATCGCCTCAAGGGCTTCACTACTAAGTGAATTGATCGCTCGCCCATGGATTTTACCAAATTTTTTCATAAAATATTGCGCAAGGTCGGGTATATCATCAATGCGATCTCGAAGCGGCGGCAGAAAAATGGGCATAACATTGAGGCGATAAAATAGGTCTTCGCGAAAACCACCATCTTCGATCATTTTTTCGAGATTGCGATTGGTTGCCGCAATGATACGAGCATCTGTCTTCACTTCACGATTTGAGCCTACTGGAGTGAATTTTCGCTCCTGAAGCACTCGCAGGAGACTAACTTGCATACTAGGATTCAGCTCGGCAATTTCATCTAAAAAGAATGTTCCATTGTTGGCGACTTGAAACTTACCGATTTTTCTTTCATTCGCGCCAGTGAACGAGCCTCTTTCGTGGCCAAATAGTTCACTTTCAATGAGATTCTCTGGGATTGCGCCACAGTTAATCGCGACAAATGAGCCCTTTTTTCTAGGCGAGTTAAAATGAATTGCTTTGGCAACCAATTCTTTTCCGGTACCATTCTCTCCACGAATGAGTACGTTTGTTTCGACCCGGCAAAGCCTATAAATGAGATCAAAAACTTCACGCATTTTTTTGCTAGAGCCAACAAACTCACTTTCAACATCATCATCAAAAATCGGATTCGAAATTGCAAGACGAGAAACCATTTCACTGGCTTCAACGGCGCGTCTCACGATTTCAATGAGCTTTTCAGGCTGAACAGGCTTCTCGAGATAATCATAGGCACCATCTTTGATGGCGGTGACTGCGTCGGCAAGATTGCTATGTGCGGTCATGAGTACGACAAATGTTCTAGGATCATGTTGCTTAATTAGACTAAGTGCTTCTAGACCAGACATCTGCGGCATGCGAACATCCATTAAAACGATATCCCAAACATGAATTTTAAATTTCTCAACGGCTTCTGCACCGTTCACCGCTTCATCAATTTCAAATTCAAATTCTGGTAAACTGGACCGTAAGACACTGATGACTGCTTTTCTCAGCTCACTTTCATCATCAACTATTAAAATTTTTAGATTATTTTTCATGTGAAATTCCTTCTTAAGCTTGTTCATCTACGGGTAGCGAGAAGCCGATTTTTGTCCCATTGCCAGGCTGGCTTTCTAGAAAGACCTTGCCATTATGGAGCTCGATAAAATATTTAACCAAATAAAGGCCTAAGCCTGAACCTTTTACATTCATTTCACTCTGTTTGCCACGAGTAAATTTCTGCCAAATTTGTTCTTGCTCAAGGGTATCGATTCCCACGCCATTATCCTCTACCATAATGATCACTGCCTCGCCGGTGTCTTGAGAGCTAATTTTGATTTGGCCGTCATTTGGCGTGTACTGAACAGCATTTTCAAGAAGATTCGCAATCACCTCTTCGATCAGTGTAATATCCATCTCAAGTGAAAACATGGGCTCTAACCTTGTATCGATTCGGATATTTTTTTCTGCAGCAAGCGGTGAAATTCGACTAATCACGCGCAAGATATTTTCGTTAATATCTGTGACTTCCCTGTTTAGGCGAAAATCTTTAGCTTCGACTTTAGAAATTTGTAAAATACTGCGAATGTAGCGATGAAGCTCATCACTAAATCTACGCATCGATCGCAAATCTTGATTGAGCTCCGGATCCTCACTTTTGGCGAGGAGTCGATCGGTAATCGCCTGTATTTTTGCAATCGGTGTCTTTAGATCATGACTCATCATACTTACAAAATTGCTTTTCAAAATTTCGATTTCACTTAGGTACTTTTGTTCTTCTTTGAGGCGCCAATTGAGTTGATCGCCCAGCGACAGCTGGTAGTTTAGAAAGACAATGTAGGTGACGGCAATTTGAACAAGTGGGGCGATCACCGGGACCCAAAAATAATTTGAGTCAAAAAACCAAGCTGAAGAAGTTGCCAAGAGCGTTGCTAGCCAGAATAAAACAAGCAGGGCCACAGTTTGCGGATAGCTTCGAATGATCCATAGGTTTAAAAGTAAAACCAGAAATAAAATGAGAATGTAGAAGGTCTTGTGGTAATGGCTGATCTTTTTATCACCCAAGATATTGTCGCATATATTTGCTAAGATTTCAGAACGGCTCATAGGGCCAAGTGGCGTCTGCATGAGATCAAAACTTGCGGAGCTCGAACCGACAATTATTATTTTATTTTTAAGTACTGAAGGGTCTACTTTATGGCTGAGAATATCCTTAAGGTTAAAACTTTGAAAGGTATTCTCTGGTCCTTGATAGTTTATCAAGTGGTTGTTTTTTTGAATTGAAAAATGGCGCTTCGGGTTTGCGATACGAACCAACTGACTTGCAAAATGATCAATCTCGAAAAAAGGTGAGCCGTACCTTCTTAAGACACCATCATCATCGAGTTTTAAATTTTTTATTCCAATATTAGTATTATAATTTGAGGCAAAGGCGGGCATGACCAAACGTCCACTGCTATCAAGGTCAGCTGCCCATACTATTTTCGGATTGAAAAATACATCACTTTGCGAAGGCGTCAGGCCGGCACTCTGAACATAGTCGCCGAAGAAAAATGAAACCCCAATGGCGCGCGGATCGAGCGTCAAGAGCTCGCTAAGAAGTTGAAACCAAACTCGTGAATTCCAAAAGAAGCTATCAGAGAGATTTGAAATTTCTTTTAATGGGCGTAATACATTTTGATGGCGCTCAATTAGCGATGACCAATCTTCTTCAGTAATTTGCACTAATACAATTTCGTCAGAGTATTTTTGAATTCCACGCAGTTGAAAACGTAGATCGTAATGAGGCGAATCTTGAAATAAGATTACTGCGCTGCCGACGAGCCAACATAAAATAGCCCGGGACCAAAACGCTCGCCCCCGCCAAATGATAAGCGAGTAAAAGCGAATTCGTTTATGGGCAATGCCTTCAGCGCTTAAGCCAGCGGATTTTAAAATTTTACCTAGCCAAAATCCAAGTTCTTTCATTTTGACGCAAAATATCAAACTCCCGGAAAAAGCTCAAGGAGGTTCTGGTGTTTCAGCCAATATCTGGTACTTTTGTGGTCTATGAAAGTACTTGCAGACATTGATGATTTTCCTAAAAATATTACAAATTCCGTGGTTAGTATCGGTAATTTCGATGGGCTTCATCTGGGCCATAGGGCCCTGATTCGTCGCTTAAAGGAGTTGGGGGCGGCGGCGGGCCTCCCAACTGTGGTTATGACATTCTCGCCGCATCCGATGCAGGTTCTTATGCCTGAGCGCAAAGTGAAGTTGATTTTTAGTAGAGACGATCAGACGCGGGTGTTGGCCGAGCTCGGCATTGATTTTTTGGTGGTACAAGCCTTCTCAAGAAGTTTTTCTGAATTAACCCCAGAGCAGTTCGTGGTAACGAAACTATTCAAACCGCTTAGACCCAAACATCTTGTGGTCGGCTATGATTTTGCATTTGGCGCACATAAAAAGGGCTCAATTGAGTATCTAAAGCAAAAAGGCTTGGAGCTGGGCTTTAGCGTGGATGTGATTGCTCCGGTGAAGCTCAATGATCAGATTGTTTCAAGTTCACGGATCAGACAATTAATTGCCGAGGGAGGCGTGGAGCTTGCAAACGAAATGTTAAATCGAAGTTTTTATCTAGAAGGAATTGTTGAGCGTGGATTTCAGCGTGGACGAACAATTGGTATTCCGACCGCTAATATTTTATGTCTCACTGAAACGACTCCAAACTCCGGAGTCTATTGTGGCTATGCTCAAATAAAGGGTGAGGCAAAGTTAAAAGCTGTGATGAATATTGGGGTGAATCCGACATTCTCTGAGTCATCGCACCAAACAATTGAGTGTCATTTGCTTGATTTTGATCGTGATATTTATGGCAGAGAGTTGCGCGTCGAATTTATTTCTAAACTGCGGGATGAAAAGAAATTTGCTGGAGTTAAAGACTTGGTTACGCAAATTCATTTGGATATTGTTGCTGCTCGAAAAATATTAGAGTGAAATTAGATTTTTTGAATGGGTCAAATTCAGAAGACGGATTTTTATGAAATGGACGGAAATTTCGAATCTGGCAGAAGTAAAAAGATATAAGCTTCTGAGCGACGAATTGAAGCTTTCGAATTTTGAAAATAGTTTCGTCTCAACTAAATTACCAAATGAGTTTTTTGATCTGAATTTTTTTGCAAGCGAAGACAATTGTGACCGATTTCGTGCCTATGCAAATCAGTTGAAAAAGGATTTTGATCAGATTTTAGTGGGTGGTTTTTTTAAAGATCGAATTGATTTGTTTTCACATGAATATCCGGCCGAATTGTTACAGATTAAAGTTTTGGACTCGATCGTTAAGGTGGAAGACCATTGGTGGCCACGAAACCAACTTTATCATGCATTTGTTTATTTAATGACTCACGAAGTAAAACGGATTGATTTCTCGGCGGCAGTATTAATTGTTGGCGCCAACGCCGATAGTAAATCAATTATTGCAGCGCTAATTAAGTTAGGGTTTAGCCATTTTAATATTACCGATATAAATCCTGAAAAGTGTCAAATTTTGCTGAGAGAGTTGCAGCGGTGTTACTTTTCTGTCCATTTTGATATGACTGAAATCGGATATGTCACGCAACTCACTAACACATTTTCAATTGGAGTTAATACCCTCTTCGGCGAACTAGACGAGACTACCAAAATGGCGGTGATTTATTTTAATTTTTTAATTAAGGGTGGTTTTTGGATCGAGATTTGTCCGAGTGCGACTTCGGTCCTTGCAAATGAGGCGACAAGTTTCGGTTTTTCAGTTTGGTCTGGCGTCGATTTAGTATCAAATTTAGATTATATTTGGGCTCGTTCGGCCTTAAAGTGTGAAATTGATCTCGCTAGACTCAAACAGGCCTACCGTGCAAAACTTTTTTAAATTGAGGCCACTGTTTCATGCCCCAATATGATGGTCGCCTGTATTATATGGCGATCCCCGACTCAAAAGGTCTAAGTAAAGGCAGCTAATATGCCGAGACTTTCTTGTAGAGTTCTTTCAGCAAATTAGCTGACAAAACTGTCTTATAAAAATGAAGTATTTTATTTTAAATGCCATAGGTAAAACAGACTTATGGCTAGTTACCAAATTCGTCAATGCAGGCTAAACTAAAAGCAGAGGTAAAATTTATGGGCGCTCGAAAGTCCTTATCCGAACTAATGGTGCGAGAAAAGCTTATCAATTTAGTTCAGTTAGAAGAGGCAAAAAAGGAGCAAAAGCAACATGGTGGCAGACTCGGATCAGCAATTGTAAAGTTAGGTCTCGTAAAAGATCACCAAATGACTGAATTTTTATCTCAGCATTATGGATATCCAAGCATTAATCTTGAGGAGTTCGAGCCGGATCCCGATGCTATCAAGCTCTTCAGCAAAACTATATGCGAAAGACATATGGTCATTCCAGTTTCACGTTCCGGAAACACGCTAGTCGTTGCCTTCGCTGATCCAAGTGATGTTTTCGTGAGAGATGATTTGATGGTCATCTCTCGATGTAAAATTGAGGTTGTCGTGGCCACCGAATTGGCAATTGGAAAGGCAATTGAAAAGTACTATCTAGGGCCATCGAGTGGTTCGATCGCAAATATTGTGACAGACCTTGAAAATTCTGAAGATGCATTGGCATTTAATGATCTAAACACAGCTCAGGCCCTTAAGGGCACAGGAGAGATCGATCAAGCGCCAATTATTCAATTTGTGAATCTAATGCTCGGCGAAGCCATTAAGTTGAAGGCCAGTGATATTCATGTCGAGCCCTATGAAAAGAGATTGCGAGTTCGTTACCGCATCGATGGTAATCTATATGAAAAAAGTCAGCCACCGCCCGGTGTTGGGGCGGCGCTATCAAGCCGAATTAAAATTATGTGTAAGCTTGATATTTCTGAAAGACGTAAGCCACAAGATGGTCGACTTAAAGTAAAGACAGTTTCTGGCGAGGATGTGGATTTTCGGGTGAGCGTATTGCCAACAATCTTTGGTGAAAAGATTGTTATGCGTATTTTAGATAAGGCGAACTTGAAACTCGACATGACAAAATTGGGCTTTGAAAAAGCTGAGCTTGATTTGTTTAAATCCAAACTCAATGAGCCCCAGGGAATGGTTTTGGTGACCGGCCCAACTGGATCCGGAAAGACCACTACGCTTTATTCGGCGCTCTCATCCTTGAATGATCCGACAATGAATATTTCAACGGCTGAGGATCCAATCGAATTTAATTTGGATGGCATTAATCAAGTGCAGGTGATGCCAGATATCGGATTCAATTTCGCAAGTGCTTTGCGATCATTTTTAAGGCAAGACCCCGATATCATTCTGGTTGGAGAGATTCGCGATTTAGAGACGGCAGAGGTGGCATTTAAAGCAGCAAGCACAGGTCACTTGGTGTTGAGTACTCTTCATACTAACGATGCTCCGGGTACGATTTCGCGACTACTGGATATGGGAATCGCTGGATTCCTCATTTGTACCACTGTCAGTCTCGTGGTGGCGCAACGCCTTGCTGGTAAAATTTGTACTAATTGTAAGATAGAAGAGAAAGTGGCGCCCGAGGCATTAATTTCGGTTGGGATTCCTGAGAGTGAAGTGAGTTCAATCACTGCCTATCGTGGAGAGGGCTGCACCAACTGCAATGGCACCGGAATCAAAGGGCGTGTCGCACTTTATGAATTGATGACTATAAATAATGATACAAGACAAGTAATTATGAAGAACGGCACGACGGTCGATATTAAAGAGGCCGCCATTCGCTCAGGTATGAAATCTTTAAGACAGGCTGCCATTTTCAAATTCAAGCAGGGTCTTATACCGCTCGAACAGGTATTGTACGTAACGGTAAAAGATAGTGAGTAATAAAGTGATCACGAAATTTTTTTGAAACTAGGGTATTAATTTAAATGGCAAGCCTATTACAACTTTTGAAATTCGCAACAGATCAGGGCGCAAGTGATTTGCATATTACATCTGGTTCGCCTCCGGCATTGAGAGTCAATGGACGAATCGTTCGGGTAAAGGGTGAGGTCTTGACAAAAGAGGCTACAAGAAAGCTATGCTATTCGGTTTTGTCAGACGGACAAAAGGCTCACTTTGAAGAGGCCAAGGAGTTGGACTTTAGTTTCGATATAAAAAATATGGCCCGTTTTCGTGCCAACTATTTTATGCAAAAAGGTGCATTGAGCGGTGTCTTTCGTAGAGTTCCCGTGGCCATTCCAAAATTTGCCGACCTAGGTTTGCCGCAAGCAATTGCAGATTTAACATATCTCAATAACGGATTAATTTTAGTAACAGGTCCAACCGGATCGGGTAAGTCGACGACCATTGCGGCACTAATAGATAAAATCAATGAAGAACAATTTGGTCATATTCTAACATTAGAAGATCCCATCGAGTTTGTGCACACCCACAAGGCGTGCATCGTCAATCAAAGAGAAATTGGTTCTGATACTGACGAGTACAGAAGTGCGCTCAAATATGTTTTACGACAAGATCCTGACTATTGCCTACTCGGCGAAATGCGAGATCTTGAGAGTGCTGAGTCGGCACTGCTGATTGCTGAAACCGGTCACTTGGTCTTTGCGACACTTCATACCAATTCGGCTATTCAGACGGTGAATAGAATCGTGAATGTGTTTCCGAGTGAGCAGCAAGATCGGGTGCGAGTTCTTTTAAGTTTCGTCTTACAGGGAGTCATTTGTCAGATGCTTTTGCCGAGTAAGCAGGGCGGGCGAGTTGCCGCTATAGAATTTATGCTACTGACGCCAAGTATTCGAAATTTGATTCGTGAGAATAAGCTTCATCAAATTCATGGGATGATGCAAATGGGACAAGATAAGACGGGAATGGTAACTATGAACCAATCCCTATTTAACTTAATTTCTCGTGGAAAGATCGATCTAAAGACGGCGTTTTCAGCCAGTCCGGAGCCTGAGCAGCTCGATGTTATGCTCAAGAAAGCAGGGATTTAATGGCAAAATTTATATATGAAGCTAGGGCCGCAAATGGACAAAATACGCGCGGCGAGATCGATGCAATAAATGAAGTGGATGCACGAAATAAGCTGCGCTCTCAACGAGTTGTGCCGCTTAAATTAGTACCTAAGGTTGCGGCATTGAAAGTACGGGTTAATGTTGGCAAGGCGAACGCAAAAGAACTACAAATTTTTACTCGTCAGTTAGCTACCCTTTTGGGTTCAGGTATTGCCATTTTACAAAGTCTAGAGGTCCTTTCGCAAGGTATCCGCGAAACGCCAATTACTAAGGCCTGTAAAATTGTGATCACCCATCTTTCGCAAGGAAAGAAGTTTGCCGACGCGCTTGCCGAACATCCAGGGGTATTTGATAAATTTTATGTCAATATGGTTGGCGCCGCCGAGAAGTCAGGGCAACTGGACTTAGTTTTGGGAAGACTTGCTATTTACATTGAGAAAGCCGTTAAGATTCAAAATAAAATTAAGGGTGCGCTCATGTATCCAGCGGCGATTGTTTTCGTTGCGTTTTCAGTTATTGCGGCAATTATGATATTCGTTATTCCTAAGTTCCAATCTCTTTTTGCCGGCGCCCATCAAGAGCTCCCTGGGATTACTCAATTTGTGGTCAATACCAGCAACTTTTTTGTTCACTATTGGTGGGCGATCATTGGAGGTATTGTTGCCGGGATATTCGCCTTGAAAGAATACTACAATACGCCTGTGGGTCGGGAGCATATTGACGGAATTTTATTAGTGACGCCGGTTTTTGGATCATTGATTCAAAAAGGTGCCATTGCAAAATTTACGAGAACTCTTTCTACGCTTCTGGCATCAGGAGTCGGCATTATCGAAGCGCTTGATATTTCATCAAGAGTTGTCGGTAATATTCAAATTGAAAAAGCGATCATTCGTGCCAGAGACTCCATTTCTGAAGGTAAAACGATTGTCGCCCCCCTGTCGAAAGAAAAATTCATTCCCTCTATGGTTTGTCAAATGATTGGGGTCGGAGAGCAAACTGGTAACTTAGATCAAATGTTGGCGAAAATAGCCGATTTTTATGAAGATGAAGTCGATGTCGCCGTCGGAGCCTTGACCTCTATTATTGAGCCAATTTTAATGATTGTGCTTGGCGGTATTATTGCCGTGGTGGTGATCGCTATGTATCTACCAATTTTTCAGATGGCCGGTACGGTTACAGGCTAATGGACTCCAAAGCTGAGCGAGCCGAAAAATTTGATTTCACCAAAAGTGCAAGTCAAATGCTTATCATCGAGGCGGTTCGCTTAGGGTTTTTGTGGACCATTCTAGTCATACTCATTGGCTTTGGTACTCTTCAGCCTGAGTTTATTAATTTCGAAGTTATGGTGCCAATATACGTAATGTTGGCCTTCGCCTTTATTCTAAATGCCCTCTATCTTTTATACTTTGGGCAAGCACTGCGGAGCTGGTTTGCAACCGCGATTCTATTTTTATTTGATACCGTATTTATAACTTGTTTGAATTATTATAACGGTGCCAACCAGTCGATTTTTGTTTTTCTCTATTTGGTCAATATTATACTGTGCGGATTCGTTTTTAGATCGCGGGGCGCGCTCTTTCTTGCTCTTGCAACGAGTGTCGCTTTTAATATTCTCATTATTGTTGGGCCCGAATTAAAGGGCCAGACACTATTCTTTAGTGTGGGCCTTAACAATTTAGCTTTTTATGCAGTAGCTCTTTTATCAGGCTATTTAAGTGATCAACTCAACTTCATGGGCAGTGAGCTC
The DNA here is from genome assembly GCA_043784965.1 of Bdellovibrionales bacterium. Lineage (GTDB taxonomy): Bacteria > Bdellovibrionota > Bdellovibrionia > Bdellovibrionales > JAMPXM01 > JAYTQQ01. Next base: position 5,494 of record JAYVXS010000167.1, on the reverse strand, counting down.
GTCGCACGTGGTCGTGATATAAAGGCACTCAAAAATCTAAATGATCTTATTATACAAAACATCGGCACTGGATTAATTAGTGTTGACGCAAAACTCGAAATATTAATGTGCAATAGAGCCGCTATAAAAATCTTAGAACAAGACGCGAAAGATTTAATTGGCCGTAATCTTGAACAAGTATTGCCAGGAATGTCGATCTTTATTAAACGGCATGAAGTTGAATTTAAGAATGATCGCTCCACTCGCTTTGACCTAGGCTATACTAATTCTAGTAACGATAAATTGAACTTAGAATTTGTAATTTCACCTTTAATTGAAATTGATGGAGTTTCAAATTCATATGTCCTGGCCTTTCAAGATTTAACTGTGGTCAGGCGCCTTGAACAAGCTATGCGGCAGAGTGAAAAACTAGCCGCTGTCGGGCAGTTAGCGGCTGGAATTGCTCATGAAATTCGAAACCCGTTAGCGAGTATTAGCGGTAGTATCGAGCTCCTTGGTAAAGAAGGTGAAACGACGCCAGAGGAGCAAAAAAAACTCATGCGCATTGTTATGAGAGAAATTGATCGGCTCAACAATATGATCACTGAGTTCCTAGACTACGTGAAACCAAATCAAGTCATTGACGAAGCCGTTCAACTTTCGAGCCTGCTTACAGATATTTGTGAAATGAATAAATTGAATAAAAATTTACAAAAAGACACTCTGGTCGAAGTGAGCTTGACCTCTCAAAAATTGATTTCAGGAAGCAGAGATAAGCTACGCCAGGCCCTGATCAACATTATAATCAATGCTCATCAAGCAGTAAGTGAGCAGGCCAATCCGAAGGTGAGGGTGTCTTGTTTTGATGGGGATCAGAAGGTCATTGTTAAAATAACAGACAATGGTGTTGGTATAGAAGAGGCAAGGTTAAAGAAAATATTTGAACCTTTCCATACCACAAAAGCAAAAGGTACGGGCTTAGGTCTGGCTGTAACACACAAAATTTTAGAAGCTCACAGTGCGCAAATTTTTGTCGAAAGTCAGAAGGGTATTGGGACTGAATTTACCCTGGAGTTTTCGGAGCGCAACAATCGAAATAATATACCCCTTGCACAATCAAAAATCACAGAAGACAATTTAACTTGGGGAATCCAAAACCGTAAAGCGAAATGAAGCTCAGAAAAAAGACTGAGGGAGAATAAATGAAGCCCAGAATTTTGGTCACTGATGATGAAGAGTCGATACGTGAATTTCTCGATATTATGCTTCGCAAAGAGGGCTACGAAGTAACTTGCGTTGAGGATGGTAAGCAGGCCGCTGATATTCTTAAGAAGAAAACTTTCGATATGGTCATTTCAGATCTTCAAATGCCAAATATGACAGGGATTGAACTCCTAAAGCATGTTCGTGAAACTTACCCTGATCTTATATTCATGATGATTACGGCATTCGGAACTACTGAAAGTGCTGTTGAAGCTATGAAGATGGGTGCTTACGATTATATTACGAAGCCATTTAAAATTGATGAAGTGCGAATTAATATTGCTAATGCCTTGCGAAGTAAAAATCTCGAAGTTGAAAATCGCACACTCAAAAAAGAACTTGAAAAAGAATACAGTTTTCAAAATCTTGTTGGAAACTCCGAGGCCATGCACAAGATTTATTCTTTGGTGAAGCGAGTCAGCGACTCCCCCACGAATGTTTTGATCACCGGTGAAAGTGGTACGGGTAAAGAAATGGTCGCGAAAGCCATCCATTACAATGGCCCCTTGAAAGATAAGCCGTTTGTGACGATCAACTGCGGAGCGATCCCAGAAAATTTGATGGAATCTGAGATGTTTGGTCATAAGAAGGGCTCGTTTACTGGAGCCATCGTTGATAAGCCCGGCCTCTTCGAAGTTGCCGATGGTGGCTCTCTCTTTTTAGATGAAGTGGGAGAGTTGCCACTTAGCATTCAGGTGAAGTTATTGAGAGCAATTCAAGAGCGAGTCATTAGGCGTGTTGGTGCAACTGAGGATGGGCATGTTGATGTGAGAATCATCGCGGCCACGAATCGCAATCTTGAAGACATGGTGGCTGACGGCTCTTTTAGACAAGATTTATTTTATCGCTTGAACGTAATTAATATTCGAACACCAAGTTTGCGTGAGCGTCGAGATGATATTGCTCTACTGGCGAATCACTTTCTTGCAAAATATAATTCAAGGTTGACCAAAAGTGTCTCGACTATCAGCCGTGAGGCCATGGATCTTCTAAAGAAATATGATTATCCAGGAAACGTTCGTGAGCTTGAAAATATTATTGAGCGAACAGTTGCTCTTGAGGCGGGCGCGACTATACTTCCTGAAAGTTTGCCGCCTTTTGTAAATACTCCATCAGGTCGCAAGATGGCATCGAGTGAGGGAATTGAGATTTCAGCTGAAGAGGGTATTGATTTACAGAAGGTCTTAGATCAGATTGAGAAGGAATTGCTTATCAAAGCGATTCATGCGGCAGGTGGTACAAAAAAGCGTGCCGCAAAGTTGTTGGCAATAACTTTTCGATCCATGCGTTACCGAGTTGAAAAGTTTAGTCTTGGTATCCCGGATGATGAGGGCGATACCGATGACGAAAACTAATTAGGCACTAATTCTTTAATATACCACTGGCAAGAAACTGAAAGATATTCATTGATGCCGGGGCACCTACGGCCGCTTGAAGTTGAGCGATCGCTTCTGCCACATTGCAATCAGCTTCAAACAATGCTTGTTGTGCTTGTTGGTATTTCACCAGGACCTGAACGTAAGCATTTGAATCTGTGACGTTGATGCCTGATTTTATTTGTGCTTGATAAGTGGTAACCAAGTAAGGGATCTCAATTCTTTGATCTGATGAGGCTATTTCAAGATGATTATACAAATAGTAAAAATTGCAAAATGCAATTGTAAGGATTGGAACTAAGGATTGGAACTAAAGATTGGAACTAAAGATAATTTTTCAGCTAAAAGTATTCAGCTTATAGGTATTTTTCGGCGTATAGTATTTTTAGCCGCGATCGATTGCCGAAACAATTCCGATTTCCATAAAAAAACTGCCAAAAGGTGATTCAAAAGGAATGACTACAGCCGGAATTTTTTCGTGAATTCTAAAGCTTTCGCCGACTAAAATAGACGGCAGCTCTTGTTCGAGCCCCAGACTTAATTTATCATTTAAAGTTGCTTTTGCCTGACCGAAAATAATATTGAGAATCTCGCCGGCGCAGGCGGCGACGTCGAATGAGGTTTCGTCTATTTTTTCGGTGCCCATTGTACTCTGAATGATTTTAAAAAAAACATCTCGCTGAAAATAAATGACAACGGACCCAACAAACCGATCATTTTGAATCTTAATTTGCCCGCCAATTTGAAATGAATTGAATTGCCCAGCCGGTTTCAATATGGGTTTAGCAGCAAGTACCTCTAAATTAGCTTGTAGTTTTAAACAGTTTTTAGTGGATTCAATAAACGGATTTATAAAGTCGGCGTCTACCTGGATACGCTTTGAAATAGCCTTAGGTTGCAATAATTTCAGCGCCTCCGCCACACTCGCGATCGGATTAATCGCCGCCAAGAGTCCTTCTTCTTTTAATTTTTGGGTGATCTCTTTTTGAAGATTCACTGACTTTACTTGTTTTTGCTGAGCTTTGATCTCTTTGTGAAAAATAAAAAATGGACGAAAAAACGATTGTCGTAGGCTCGTTACTTTTTTGAAGTCAAAGATATGAATCAGGTATTGAGTCTCAAGCCAGTTCTTCACGGCCTTTTCGAATGCCATTACTTTACTTTGATCAAGAATCGACGGTAGTGTAATAATATGCAAGCCGTCTTTTTCTTTTGAACTAAAAATATCACTCATAATCACCTTCCAAATACGTACAACGTTTGTGATTTTTGTGGCTCTTAAGGAGCTAATCTAAATTTCATAGCCTACTGTTTCATAATGAAACGCGAACTCCATCATATTGTTGTGTCGCTTCTTTGAGGATAAGTTATAAATATGAGGGCACCTAGTTTTTAATGGCCCGTATCTCAACTTGCTACAATTTGAGCACGCTAAAATGCAGTTTTGTATCACGGTAGGAATAATTCTGATTTGATTTAGACTATGCCGATCTAATAATATGATTTCTCAAAAGCTACACCTTAAAATACGCGAACTCATCAAGCCACTTCAAGGATTTGCAAATCGTTTTTGGTATGCACCACTCATTGGCCTTCTATCAGGTCTCGACAATTTGATTGTGGTCATTCCGAATGACGGAATATTGATTTCAAGTTCAATGCTTGCTCCCAAACGCTGGCTACTATTTGCCGTGAGCATGGCAATTGGATCAACGATTGGAGCGTTAAGCTTAGCCTTGCTCGTCCGGCTTTATGGCTTGCCCTGGATTATAGAGATCTATCCCGGGATCACGGAGAGTCAAACTTGGGCTTTGGCCATAGAGTTTTTTGAAAGCTATGGTCTTGCTTTGGTGTTCTTCATGTCGCTTACGCCATTTCCACAGCAGCCAGCGGTGATTCTTGCTAGCCTCGCGCACTCATCCTTTCTTGAGCTTGGCGTGGTAATTTGTGTCAGTCGACTTTTGAAATTTCTCATTTTGGCTTATATCGGTTCGCATACGCCGCGCCTACTGACGAAAATGTGGGGGCTTAAAAGTGAGTTACAAGATGTTGGTGTGAAGTTAGAATAGATGGCCAGAATTAAAGAAATTCAACATCACCGATTGCTTCTTTGTCGAAAAATGCGGGAAGTAAAATATCTTTCATAAAGTTTTTCTCGAGAAATTCGAGCGCAATGGCACACTTTATCTGGTGGTCTTTCGTCTGCAGAAGCCATTGATCTTCAAACGAAGCAGATGTTGGATTCGGTGTGAAGAACGCAGCATCCTGACTTAACGTCACCAACGGGATACTTGTTTTTACATAGGCAGATTGAGTCTGAAACGACTGCTTTACACCGCCGATGAGTTGATTGCCATATTCTCTCATAAAGTCGTTGATTGCAGTAATACTCAGATTCGGGTCGTCGCTAGAAAGACATTGCTGCGCAAAGGCTTGAGCATCAATGTCATTATACTTAATTTTTACAGTAAGGCGAAAATGGCTTGAATGAGCAAAAACTACAACCATCCATTCGCCATCGGGTTCTGTATCTTGGTTTTTTGAAATTTTTTCGATGCTGACATTGGTTGATTTAATCATATGCGAGAGGCGAAATCTTGAGACCTCTTGGCAAAACGATGAAAAGGTCAGCGAGTAAACTGCCTTGCTTAAGCTTTGAGAATCAAGTGCCATTGCGCTCTCTGTCCTAGGGTAAATTTTCCCTACTAGCTTATCGGCAGAAATTTAGCTTTGCATTAGCGTGGCGCGTTTGAATCCATCTGGACATTGGTGTACCTGTTAACCCGGATATTTCATCAGTTTCGTCGTGAAATCGCTGATTCGCAGACTGGCCTGGCGCTTGAGAGACCTTTGAGTGAGGCAACCTCAAAGCAGGT
>JAYVXS010000166.1:0-39388 GCA_043784965.1 Bdellovibrionales bacterium | reverse complement strand
ACCTGCTTTGAGGTTGTCTCACTCAAAGGTCTCTCAAGCGCCAGGCCAGTCTGCGAATCAGCGATTTCACGACGAAACTGATGAAATATCCGGGCTAGCTATTTTTAAAAGACTCTAGTTCAATCCTCATTTTCGAAAGACATCAGCTCGCTTGTCTGAGAGGCGATCATTTCGATGGGAACCCAATACTGACCTTTCTGAGGTAATTGCTCACAGGGCCAAAGATAGCTTGGATTACATATCGGACCTTCGCTTTCGCGAATTAGAACTTGGCAAGAAGTACCAATTTTGCGACGACCAACGATCAAAGCAGAGTGCGGCGATCAAGCAGACCTCCTATTGATCGATTTATCTTGAGAAGATTGCAAAAGAGCCTCTCTACAAAAGTTGATCGCAACAGGCTGCGGTCTCGACCTTGCAAAGGCAAATTTCAATTGCGCATAGAACTCTTGCCGTTGCTGCACTTTGTTTTTCTTCCTCATACCACTGAAACCAACTAGCGGTGGCAAGGCAAACAAGGCTTCGCTGATCGGCCCGCAGACGCCAGTGAAAACTTTGTCAATAAATTTGCAGAAGGCCTCGTCAATAAACATTTCGGCCAGTTGATCTTGAGTGAAAATTAAATCCTTATTGCCAGCTATCTCTTGCAATCCTTGAGAAATTTGCAGCGCCTGCTTAAGGGTTGATGTTTTCAAGGCCCCCGAATACACCTTTTTGAGCGAGCGAAGACTTCTAATTTTTCTGTCGATGCCGTCGTATCGTCCATTGTACAATTTGTTGGCGTCGCAAGAGCCCTTTTCGCGCAGAGTATCCACCGCGGCAGTAAATGATCCCATTGAGATATCATCGTTAGAAATATCTCTACGGCTTTTATTTAGCGCTTCACGATACTTGCCGGCATAGAACGCTGCCGTTGCCAGCACCGAAGTAAGATGCTGAGGACTTCGTCCATGTGAGATTCGGTAAGCATCAGTCATCTCAGCCGCTAGAATAGCATAGCAGATATCCGTATTCTCTTGCGAGTAAACCGGAATTTTGGCCATAGATTCTTGGCTAAGATCTAGCCGAATAACAGAACAATCGTTAACTTCTTCTGCCGCAAGCTGCTGCGAAAGAGAAGCGAGTAGAATTATAAAGGTGATTTTTATTTTGCTGAACATGCCGCATTTAATATAGCCGATGAAAGGCGAATTTGACCAAAGTATTAAATCTTTTAAAAAAACTTCAGATTATCTGCCAAAAAAAACTCGCTATGGGTGCCGCAAAGCCAGAAATTTAAACACGGGTTGAATTCAATCTCATCGGCACCGACGCATAGAGACTCCCATTCTTGAGTCTTGAGTGATTAATTGAACTTAAGAATTTGCTGATTTTCCTATTGCTAACTAGAGTGAGCTAAAATGACAGACCAAGACAACTCTGATAGTGCCGCACCAACAACAAGAATTATTAAAGCCGAACGATATCGGGGCAAGGCGCTGGTAGGATCGGTGCAAATTCAAGCTTATACCAAGCACGGCACAACATGTATGTTTAGCGTCATGCCACCTGATAATTTGCAAATAGGCGAAATACTTAAGACAAGAGTTTGGATTTTAGGAGCAAAAGAATTTGTCGTCTTGAGTGAACATACTAAGCCAATGAAGTTGCCGGGTCTGTGGTACGAAGTTAGGATTGTTAAACAGAGCCCATAGTTTATTGAATCGTATCAGACCAGAACCTGACAATTCATTTATCACTTGCGTTCAGTTGCCTTTTCAAACTCTTGTGCTCGCTCAACTTCAAGCGGCAGGCTAATCTTCGTTGCCGGTGGTAGATTCAGTAAATTTGCAGGTAAATTCACCTGAAGCGAACTGGAAATGCGTTCGCCTAATATCTGGAGAGCAGATTCAAGCTGCCTATCTTTTTTCTCGAGTCGTTCGGCAACCGTAACTTCAATTTTTTGATCTACCATAGTCCCTACGCCCTCAATGTATTCTTTGCTAATGGCTGTAAATCCTTGGATTACAGAATAACGAAACCTATGACCCGAAACTGGCAATTCAAACACTTGTGGAGTGCCGGTGCCACCGCCGGTGCTTTCGCCGACTATGAGACCCAATTCATTTTGTCTAAAGGCCGATGCAAAAGTATCGCAGGCACTAAAACAAAAAGATGAAGTCAGCAAAACCACAGGTTTTACAAATTGAGCTTTTTTCGATTTTTTCAATTCAATAGGGCGAAATTCCGAAAATATTTGCGCTTCTAAAAAATTGAAATCCACATTTACTTCAGGGCGCAAGCCAAAGAGAAAGTCAGAACGAATTGCCTTCTGAAGATAGCGAATTCTATTTTCAGAAATTAGCCGCTCAAGAATGACATTCCCAGAAAGGTCTCCGCCGCCATTTTTACGCAGATCTATAAGTAGACCCGAAGCTGAAGCCAAGCGATCCATGGCTTGCTCGAACAATTGATTGATATTTGAGCCTGAGAAGCCATCGACACGTAAATAGCCCAAATTTTTATCCAGAATCGCAGACTTAATATTTGCAATACCTGTGTCTACAGAAATGGGCGCCGGAGAAGGAACATAAAATGTCAAACTGCGTGCTACACTTTCATCTACCGTTTTGTAGGGACTGTGAGCGCGAATATTAATCGGTTTCGGGCCTTCTTTATTAAGCAGAGCTCTGAAAATGAGGTTGCCAACTTGACGCCGTCGCATGCGCTGTGTGCTCCCGAGAGTATAAGCTTCTGCTTCTAAAGCGAGCTCTCGCCAAGGAATTCCTTGTATGGTGTCAACTTCAAACCCTACTTTTAACAAAGAAACATCATCACCAACTTGAGCGACAATAAGCGTTTCTCTTTCACTATCTGGGTTCAGAACTTCAAATCTTATGGATGGGTTATAAAATTCAATTTCACTTAAGTCGGTTTTCAGCATTGGACCGACATGTCCATCGCGAAAGTTGCTGGCCCAACGATAAAGCAAAAATAGATAGTCAGCGTCCGAGGTTTTGCCACTAATTTGATTCTCATACTCAGTGGCAAGGGATTTAAAATTAATATTATAAGCTTTTTGCTTTTCATCCCAGTAGCAATACATTTTCTCACCGACATATATTATGTAGCGAAATTCCTTTTTTAAATCTACACAACGCTGGTTACATTCCTCGTTTACTTTGAGGCTTTGCAAAGCTGCAAATAGGCCAAAACTCTCTATTTGCGAGTTGGGCGTGAAATTCAAGGTAGCTTTAGTACAACCCGCAGCTACAAAAACCAGTAATAAAACTAATAATTTTTTCATAAATCTTCGGCTCCCGATACACGCCCATTCAAACAGTTTATCATTTGCAAGAATCGACGCGGCCGCCCAAACGCAAACAAACGATTACACTACTTTTTTCTTGAATAAGATTCAACTTGAGGCCGAATTTAGGCCAACATTTCTCCTCTCCGTCTCCTCTCCGTCTCCTCTCCGTCGTATTGAATCTCGTCGTATTGAATCTCGCCGGCCGATCGTTTTGCTCTAAATAAAATGTGCCGCCACTTGGCTCGTAGAGCTGTGTGGCGCACAGCACCCGACACCACCCCGCAAAACATTCACATGCGTATCAAACTGGCAATAAAGAAATGTTTTGCCATCAAACTGCAGCCCGACTGAGATCCTGCCAACAGGCTTAAAATTTTGATAAATATTCTAGATCTTTTGTCATCTCAGGTTGTATATGTTTAAGTCATTTTATCATCAACTGAAATTCATTCGGGGGCAGAGCATGAAAGCGTTTTTGACATTCGTTAGTCTATTTGCAATAGGGTCATTTTTATTCGTCGCAATCGGGTCTGCCGAGATTACGTTTCGCGAGGCCACAATTGCTGAGCAAGCTAGATATTCAGAGACGAATCGATCACCCACTAGAGGCTGGCAAAAAACACTTCCACCGGTGTCATCCCTGCTCAGTGATTACAAGCGAACAATCATTCATATTCACTCGGTTTATTCGCATGATGCCTGCGACAATAAGCCTTTTTTAAATGGCGTTCCTAATGAAGGGCAACTCCTCAGTGATTGATTTTCAGAGCGATGAACCCGGTGTTTTTCGTTCAGAGATTTTACTTCGACCAAATCACTTGATGCGATTTATTCCAGGCATGTTTCTCTTAAATCGCAAACAGGTATGGGTTTACTCAAACCCAATATGGGTTAAATAGCGGCCCATTCCAACGAGCCAGAAGTAAAAAGAGTGCATGCGGCCAATAATTTCGCTAAAGTAACAGCTTTGGAGGTCCCGATTGACTCAAAATGCGAAATCAGAAAATAAATATGCTCCACCGACGGACGTGAAATCCGCACTTGCTCAATTTAAAAAGCCCAAAAAAGTCGTTGTAACAGCGGGTATGCCATACGCAAACGGCCCTTTGCATTTAGGTCATCTGGCCGGAGCCCAGGTACCCGCCGATATTTACGCTCGCTGGATGCGCATGCTCATTGGCGCTGAAAATGTTCTCTTCGTAAATGGGAACGACGACCATGGCTCTACCAGCGAAGTGGCGGCAGTTAAGGCTGGGAAGTCAATTCGTGATTTTATTGATACAATCCATGAGGCCCAAAAAGAGACCTTGAAAAAATATTCGATTCAGACCGATGTATTTACCGGAACTTCTCGCCCTGAAACTTATCCGCATCACGAAAAGTTTTCACAAGATTTTTTGCGTCATCTTTTTAAAAATGGGCTTTTGGAGAAACGTATTACCAAACAGTGGTTTGACCCAAAAATGAATCGCTTTTTACAAGACCGATTCGTACGCGGAACTTGCCCGAACTGCCAGAACCCTGAGGCGTATTCGGATGAATGTGATACCTGTGGGACTCAATTTGATCCCACCACACTAAAAGACCCACGTAGCCAACTCAGTGATGCCAAGCCTGAATTGAAAGACACCGCTCATTGGTGGCTCGACATGTGGAAAGTCGCAAACCCCCTAAAAGCCTGGATTGAAACCAAACAAAAAACTTGGCGGTCTGCAGTTGTGCAAGAGGTCATCAATACGGTTTTGATCGGCTGCCGTTTTGAAAATCAATTCGAAGACAAATACAAAGAAATTAAAGATACTTTGCCAAAACACAAATCCCGTTACGTACCCAGAAAAAAAGTAGAGTGTTTGTTTGAAACTAAGGGCGATCTTGCAAATGCACAATCGATTCTAGAGGGCGCAGGAATTCAATCGCATATCACCGACAAATGGGCTTATCGCCCTATCACTCGTGATGTTTCATGGGGAATTCCGGTTCCGCCAGAACTTGATCCTGATATGAAAGGCAAAACACTTTATGTTTGGCCCGACTCGCTGATCGCGCCGATCGTGTTCACGCAAGTGGCGCTGGAGCAGTCGGGACGAAAGCTGGATCAATACAAGGATTTTTGGTGTGATCCTGAAGCCACTGTTGTGCAATTTTTAGGTCAAGACAATGTATTCTTTTATGTGATCATGCAGGGTGCAATGTGGCTGGGACATAAGGCTGATCCATTGCAATTGCCGGCCAAAGGTGATTTACAAATGACCGAGATTTTAAGCGTTTTTCACCTGATGGTGAATGGCGAGAAAATGAGTAAATCAAAAGGTAACTTCTATACCGGCGACCAATTGCTTGAAATGGGCTATTCGCCAGATCAAGTTCGCTACTATTTGGCAATGTTAAGTCTGCCAGTTAAAGCATCTAATTTTGATTTCATGCATTTTGCAGAACGCAATAAATTCTTAGCCGGGCCTTTGAATGCAGTTTTTGAAAAACCGATCTCGGCATGTCACTCAAAATATGACTCTCGAGTTCCTGAAGGAAAATTGATAGGCAAGACTGAAGCTGATACTTTGAAGCTGGTGCAGATGTACCTTCGCTCTATGCAAAAAGGTGACTACTCAACATTGCTAGGTCAAATTGAAAACTATGGCCGGCAGATTAACTCTCTATTCTCGCAGTTTAAACCGCATGATGATCGTGCTCCTGAGACTGAACGAAAAGATGCCTTGTTCACCTGCTTTTACGTTTTGAAAAATTTAATGATCATGCTTGCGCCATTCGTTCCGCATACGATGAATGAGCTACGCAAATCTTTAAACCTGCCAGAAGACGTATTACGAGCAAATGAGCTGGGCATAGGTATTCCAGCCGGACATTTGATCAATGCCAAACTGACATACTTTCCTGCTGCTGAAAACGGCGGCTCGGGTTCGGACCTTTAAACCAAAAGTCAGCCGCGCCTCAATTGCCAAAACCCTTAGATAAACAACTGCCAGTCGTCACTTTCGGCCCGCCTCTTAATTATCTGGTTTCGAGTCCTGAGAAACCCTTCTAGCCCGGATATTTCATCAGTTTCGTCGTGAAATCGCTGATTCGCAGACTGGCCTGGCGCTTGAGAGACCTTTGAGTGAGGGAACCTCAAAGCAGGTTGTCGCAGTGAAAAGGTCTCGAAAACGCCAGGAGCGAAGCGCCCAGACTAGCGAAGCGGCGATTGCAACAGAAAACTGATGAAATATCCGGGCTAGGTCTTTTAAATCAGCTCTTCGTTGGTCGTCGTCCGGTTAGCGCCTCTAGCTAGCCGTTCCTCCTTCCGCCTTGATCTGATTCAAAATCCACTGCGCAAAAGTTGTAATACTTATTTTTACGCGGGCCCTAACTGTCTTCAGACAAAAATACCTTGGCAAGCGCCAAGGTATTTAATTTCAAATCTTATATTGAAAATTAATTACAAGAAGGGAAAGTGAAAGACTTAGTGAAGCAAGTGAAGCCTTGGTCAGCTTCGCCGTCCATTACGCGAACATCAGCATTTTCAACCGCTGGAATTGTAATTGACTTCATTCCATAAGCAAAACACTCAAGGCCACTGCCTTCGCCGTGTCCAACTTGTCGAAGATCTGTACAAATTTGTACTTGGTAGTTACGTGAAAGAACAATGGCTTGAGTATTGTACTTAAAACATTTGTATTCAGTGTAAGCTGATTCTTCGCTACGTTGAGCGTGCTCAACTGCTCTTAGATCAGTACAAACACTTACTGGCTTGATGGTCTGAACAGTTGTTGCAGTCAAGCAAGCGTTGTCAAGAGTGATACCTGACATATAAGCAGAATGCTGAGTTGATGCAATTGCGTTGTTTGCTTTGAAGATCTGAGTCCATGTGCTGCGTGGGTTCAAGGCCATTGCTTGAGCTGAAGCGAAAACTACTGCAATTGCGATAAGACTTTTCATAAATTTTCCTTATTGAGATAAATTGACCTGATTCTTTGAAATAAAGAACCTAAGTCGTTGTTTCGTGAAATGAGTAGCATCCGATAATCTCGAAGCCAAATAAATATTCACAACTTGACAATTATTTTTTCACAAGTTGTGATTTGTAATAATGTCAGAACTTTAGTAAAATTGGCCAATAAATAATCTACCTAATGATTCACAAGACGCTGAATTCAATTACTAAATTTTATTTTTTATGCTTGATATCAAGCACAAGCTTTAGCTATAACACATTGCATTTAGCTGAACCCGAAGCATAGCGCCAAAAAAAAAGAATTTTGAATCTCTTATCCTTGTAAATTGTCAAAAAATTATTTCATTTCAGGGATTTGATTAAGTGGTAACCAATCAGCAAGCTTTTACGATACTAAAATCTTCACCCCAAAGAAGCTTGCCTTAGCGGACCTCAAATTGTACTTGGTCTACGATCTTACCATGTATAGTTTTCAGTGCTAACCGTTGTCTGCCTTTTTTTAGCGGCCACAAGATGCTTTCTCTTGTTGATCCAAGTTCTTTACCATTTATATAAATATGCTGACCTTTTTGTGGATTATCAATTTCAATTGAAATCTTTTGAAGTCGAATAGGAATATCAGGATCAAAGCCAATTCGCATATCTTCAACCGGGTAACGAATGCGTGAAATACTTCGCCTCTTTATGAATGGCGCAGGAGCTTGGTAGCGCAAACTCAGACTTAGGGGTGGTGGATTTGGGTGAAGCGCTAACATAAGTTTTCTCCAGATAGGGGCGGCTCCAGTGACACCGCTCACATTCCACATAGCTTGACCATTGAAGTTACCGACCCATACTCCGACCGTATATTCAGACGTCCACCCAATGCACCAATTGTCGCGCATATCTTTACTTGTACCCGTCTTAACCGCCGCCAAAAACGGTAGAGTTAAAACATTATCAATTCCAAATGTGAGGCGTCGATATTCTGGAAGCGCCAAGGATTGAAATACCTGATCACGAGCACTTTTTGAAAAGACATTGGACTGCGAAATTTGCCGATAGGCCTGAGTCATCTCCCACAAACTTGCATCAAGACTACCGAGCGCGAGACTTGGTCCATAATAGTTTTCATCTTGCAGATCTGTAAACCCTAGATTTTTTAAGGTCTCGACCACCCTTCTCTCGCCGACCAAAGCCAACGTGCGCACCGCAGGGACATTTAAGCTAGATGCCAAGGCTTCGCCGGCACCGACAAAACCGCGAAAGATACGGTCATAGTTTTTTGGGTGATAAACGCTGCCGCCTGCCACCCGAATATCAGCACGAGAATCTTCGATGAGCGAATTTAAGTTCAATATATTTAAATCAAAAGCCTTCGCATAAATGAAGGCTTTGATCGTCGATCCAACTTGCCGACGCGCCTGAATACCATCAATTTGCGAAAAGGAGGTGAAATGATCGCCTGGATTTCCGACATAAGCCAAGGGCTTTCCGGTTTTTGTATCCAGAACCAATACCGCTCCCTCGTGGACATTTTTATTTTTCAATTCATTTAACTGTTCGCGCAGGATTTGTAGTGCAAAATCTTGAATACGCAAGTCCAAACTAGTCTTCATATTCTGTGGGCTACTTGGTATTTGATTCTCCGCAAACAAAAACTTTGATAGTACAGGTAAGTGATCCATTGATCTTGCAATATGATAGTCGCTGGCAAAGAGTGAATCGACGATCTTTTGCAACTCTTTACAGTCATTTTTTGGCAAAATCAGACAGAGCCTTCTCGCAATCATAGTAACAGTGGCATTGGGGGCACGAAGCAAGGCTATTAAAATTCCAGCTTCCACTTCACTTAGCGCGGCCGGAGATTTATCAAAGTAGCCGTAGCTAGCGGCGGCTATACCCACGATCTCTCCTCTAAAAGCAGTCTGATTAATATAGGCTTCTAATATTTCAGATTTACTCCAAGTTCTTTCAATTTCTCTAGCTTGCAAAATTTGTTGAAGCTTTTGCTGCAAATTTTTTATAATACCTTTATGTGGCGATTTCGTATGAAGTAGTTTTACCAACTGCATGGTAATCGTGCTTCCACCTCGGCGGCCGCTATAAAAGCTGGACTGCCAAATAGAATGCAACAAGGCCAGCGCGTCGACGCCTCGATGTTGATAGAATCTTTTGTCCTCGGTCTGCACTAACAACCTCTGAAAGCTCGGACTTATTTGCGCCCAAGGTGTCCAAGCTAAACTGCGCTGTTGATTGCGAACTCGAATATGCTTAAGCGGCAACTCGTTTCGATCTAAAACCAAAATATCAGATGCCTGGTATTTATTTTTGACCTCAACAAATGATTGTGAAAATGGCTTTCGCACATAGAGGTAGGCCGCACAAACGCCACTAATGATAAATAAGAAACTAAGGCAATACAGACCAATTCGCATTCGGCGCCTCTCCAAAAGTTTCAGGAGCATACATCGCTTCGACCCTACTTGGTGGCAGGCGAAATTCACCCGCCGAATTAAGCCGAATTCGATAGTTCAAAACGTAGGTTCCCCTTGGTAAATAGGCCGCATAAGAAATAAAATTGGCTTGCGACTTCTCTTCAAATTCGATTGGCCAACTACTCGAACCATCAGCTTTGTTCGATTTCTTTGGGCCGTGATCTAGAATTGCAGAGCTTCCCTCAAGACCATTTCCTAAATGACTTGCGCCTGCTGGAATCGGATCCCGAACCACCACCCAGGCTTGATCCGCACGCGCTACTACGGCCAATTCAACATTGACCACATCCCCAAGGCTCCATTGCCCAGTTTTCTTCTGAACAATGGGCGAAATCTTGCGAGAAATTTGATAACCAAACTCCATCGGTGCTTTGAGGGGAATCGCAGAGCGAGTCTGTAACAGCATCCATGGCTTGCCCTGGCCCAAATGTGAAAAATTGACTTGAACAGGAGCATTAGTCGAAGCCTCAGGCCAAGCCATTTGCTTTTCCTCTCCATTCGGAGACTTTGCCCAATCATAATTCAAGGAGTTTTTACCGGCAATAACTTTTGTACTTCCTTTAACTTTATCTTTTTCAAATTTGCCACTGAATTTTCTTAAGTTAGTCACTCCCCATGCATTGGCCATAGTCGAATCCCAAACCCCCTTGTTAAGACGTGCGATTATACCCCTTGCCATTTTTCCAGCGTCGCCTTGCCAATTTGCCTCCTCAACCGACACGCCGAAAACATTCATCGCCTCTTGATCCCGCGATGAAAATAGCCGCCACTTTGCCTCCCAATCTAAATCACCCTGCAAGTTCATTAGTGAACCTTGATAATTCACCCGCGAGCGCAAAATATTTTCAGCTTGCTGCAAATGGCTCTCGCGACCCGTGATAGACGTCTCACGCTTTAACAAATGAAACCATGATACTAAAGTTTCAGTCTTCCATAAATTAGGTGTGATTTGCACTGATGCCAAATCCGCAACTCTAAAGGATTGCAATTCTGAAAGAGCCTCCATCAAAAGGACTCGCTCTTGATCACGGTAGATATTGCGAACCGTATCATCCCACCAGCTTCGACAACTATAGTTACCATTTAGGTAGCTTTGCATGCCCATGACCATTCGCACTCTGGTTGCCGTAGGCAAGACATAAGCATTAGCCAAAAGAATCTTGCTCACATACCGAGTCAACTGCGCTGAACCGCACATTGAACTAGTGAAAAATTTGAGTAAACCCTCAGAATCTAAATAAGCAGCTAGGTTTTGCACCAAGACTTCTGTGGCTTTCTTGTTTTCGAGTGTGATTGCCTGAGAAATCTTTTGCTCTAAACATGAATATGGATAGTCCTCCATATAAGATTTAACTCCAGCTAGCCCCGCCACCAAAGTCTCTCTCGCATCGATCTGCAAACCACCCACATTAGGCAAAGCGTCTTTTGGTTGTTGCACCGGAATACTTAAATTTTTATCTACTTGAACTAAGGTGGCCTGCAAAACTCTTGCGGGAACGGCCGCCTGAGTTTTCACCTTGAATTTTATACTATCTTTTGCCGAGCTGATTTTATCAACTGCGAGAATTTGAAATTCCAGATCCTTTTTAACTAGTGGAATGCGCAGCTTAACTCCGATAGTCTTTGCCTCACTCGCTGCCAACTTCACTGTTCCTACATCTGGTATATTTGTGATTTCAGTGCTGCTGACATTAACATTAACTTCCATTGGCTGCGCGGTCGTATTTCTCAAGGTAAAGCTATTATGAATCAAGTCACCGTCCCGAACCAGGGGCGCAAAGCCTGAATAGAGGATCAGATCTTTTGAAGATTGAATCAAAGTATGACCACTGCCGAATAAACTAAGCCCTGCAAGGGCTATCGCCTCGATATGAAAACTAGTAATCGAATCATTGAGCGGCACTTTAATCGTAGCCTCTCCATTACTATCGAGCTTGAGATGTGGCTCCCAAAGCAACATGGCATCGAAGAGTTCACGGGTATCACCGGTCATTGCACCACCGCCCCCTCCCGGCATCTTTGCTTTTGCTCCGAAGTGACGCTTACCGATCACCTTGTTTTGTGATGAACTTGTATCAACCGCAAGTGATCTTTGGCCCAGCATGGCATCTAAAATATGCCAACTAGGATTGGCCTTCAATTTTAACAGAGCCTCATCAATCGCCGCCACCGCAACTTCAGAATCAGCCGGCAATTTCAATCCATTTGCCGCGACCACTTGAATTCGAACATTGGCAATTTCGCGCGTTTTATATTTTGCTTTATCTCCCTTTAAATTCACCTTGAGCTCATGAGCCTTCCAACCCACTTTAATTTCTGTTATCCCAAGTTTTATTGCGGGTCGACCAAGATCAATCAATGCCGTAGGCTTCACATCACCAACACGGCCTCTAAGAGCGAGTGCCGAGACAAAAACATTAGGCGCATAGTGCCCCATAATAGGGACTTCTACAAAAGCCTGATCACGCTTTACTTCGCGTACAAACGACTCGAGCACGCCCTCTCGTTCAATCGTCACCAATACGGTCGAGACTGGGAACGGCGAGCGAACCACGATCTTCGCTGTTTCGCCAGGTTCATAGCGAGTTTTTTCAGGAAGTAAATCTATTCGATCGCTATCGGTTGGCGCCCACCACGCATCCTCACCACTTGCGAAAACATTCATCGAAACAGCAGCAAATGTTGAATGTCCTTTTTCGTCAGTAACCTTCGCTTGTAAAATTACATTTCCGGCCGGCAAATTTTTTGCCTCACAAACAAAATGGCCCAGCGAATCACTCTTGCCATCGCATACTTTACCCAGTGACAAGGTCTCAGTTTTCGAATCATAAGAGTAAAATCCACCAACTAGCTTTTTTCGATGTGTTATGAAGTTGGTCTTGAAGGCTTCAACGACATAGGCTTTTTGCGGCAAAACTTTACCCGAGGTATTGATAATCACCCCTGCTGCAGTTACTTTTCCCGGTTTTGCGATCCAGCTATCCGATTTCAGACCAACAATAAATTCTGCAGGAAATAAATCCTGGTCTGCAGAAGCTGTCTTCACCTCTCCGCTTGGATCGTGATACTCCATCTCAATATTCAATTTCTCAATTTTTTTCACTGCCGGGATTTTGCCAATAGTTGCAAGAATTCCGCCATCCGCGCTGAGCTTAAGCTCTTGCACCTTCAATATTTTTTGCTGCCCTGAATTTGGCTGAGCTTCAGTGTCTGTTAGCCCGGTGACAATGGGTTCAGCAAAAAAAGAATAATCTGAACCACCTGGAACATCAGGCACAAAATATCCGGGAGTAATCAAGGCCCGCACTTTTACCTCAAGGCCAGCTGCTGGCCCGCCAGAGAGATAATTTGCTGACAAGTCGACCTTCACCTCTTTTGGGCGAATCAATTTATCACCTTGTATCTTAACCGTCGCCTGCATCATCGGTAACCGATACTCACCTACGGTAAAACTGCCGGTTGGCTTGGCGGTATAATCAAATGGATCATTTTCGCGGGTTTCTTTCTTTTGCATCTCTTTTTTGTTAGATAAATAAATCGAGTAGCTGCCAAGCGGAGCATCCTTTGGCAGCAAAAAATCATTTAGCGCTGTGCCCGTGCCTTCAATGAACTGAAAAGGCAGAGTAAAGGTCTTTTGGCTACCTTGATGAACCAGCAAAACTCTTTGCGGCAAAACTTTTGCATTGATTTTGCGAAAGCCCTCTTGAGTATGCTCGCGCAGAATGTGTTTCATTTGAATTTTTTCACCCGCCTGCAAGAGACTGCGACTCAATATCGAATGTATAACTACCGGCCCCCATTGAGGGGCGAGGTACTCTCTGCTTAAATTAAAACGATACTCTTCAATGCCCTGTGACCATTGATCGGACACAAAAGAAAAATCATTGTCTTTTTTTGCAAAAGCAAAAATCTCGCACTTATTTGAGCGATGATCTTGCCAAGCTTCACCGTCGCCATCCGCGCTCTGCGCATTGAGCTTGAATCCACAGGGATAGTTGAGCGCCGAGGTTTTAAAAATGCCGTCCACATCTGTTTTACCTTGAATGAGGCTTTCTCCATTATTTGTATAAATCGCAACTTCAGCAGATTTTACCGGGCGACCGGTATCAAGTGCGGTTACCCAAACTAAAGAAGATTCACGTCCTTTCTTGAAATGCACCGACAAATTGGTCACCAGTGCAGCGGAGGCTACATACATCGTTCCGCCAGCTAATAAAAACTGACCGAGCTTAGGACTTTCAAGTTCAACTACATAAAAGCCAGGCTTTTTGAGTGGAATGCCAAGCAATTCAAAATCACGTTCGCCCAATGGCTTTGGAATACTAATCTTTTGTCCATCCTTAGCCCCCAATAATGGTGAACCCCTTCGCTCATAATTATCGGACTTTTCATTAACCTCATGGTACCAACGTATAACTTCTTTCGCACTTGAAGCCGTGGTCAAAGATAAGGCTTTGCCGTCAATGGACTTTTGCACACTGGGGACCTGCTTTTCAATATTACGAAGACTCACTGGTAAAATTGGCTCAGCGTTTAGCTCCAAGAGTCCGAACGCCCCCGAAAATTTAATGAGCGGTGAATATTCATCGGTGCCAACTTCAAGAGGAAATTTACTTTCATTTACCAGTGTACGCCCCAATTCGTCGCGAATATTTTTTGGCAAAATAATTTTGAACTTTGTGTTTTCAGGAAAAGGTGCCGTAAAAGTCAAATTATTAACTTGCTCGTCCTCGAAATTGCGCACGACGCGCAATCGTGCATTTGATTTACCACCATTTAAAATACGTCCTGAACTATTTTTATGCTGATCGCCCTTTTGCAATTCGATTGGCTGCCAAACCACACCCTTATCTGAAATCAATTTGAGATCCTTAAGCAAACCCACAGCAACACGATTAGAAAAAGACAGGCGCATAGGCAAAATTGGATTACATGGCCGAGTGGGAGCGGCGCGCTCGCAGGTAAAGTGCGCTTCAAATTCAGACATCACTTTGAAATCAAAGTCTTGCGCCTCGACAACTGCCGCACCCGAGGCAGACAAAATTCCGAGAGGCCAATGAAGCGTGATGCGACGATCTTCTGGGAATCTGCGGTTAGCTCGTAAAACAATAAAATCGCTGAATTCTGGAATTTGTGAAAAAGCTTTTTTAGACTTTAAAAACTTGCGAAACTCACGCCAGCGCCAACTGTGTTCGCTATCAGCTCGGATAATGGCTTCTCGCATTTTCTCATCTTTCAAAACTTCGACGGCAATTTTATCAGCTGACGACTCGACCTCAAAAAAAGCCAGTTTCTCAACTGATTGCAGGTTGATTACACCATTCGTTTGCACAAGAAAATATTGTTCTGGTTCAATGTCGCCATATTGTGGCGAAATCCCTAGTATGGCAGGTCCACCAGTTGAGAAGCTATAGACTTCTCTCGCTATCACTTTATCGCCCTTTAGATCCTTGACATCGCCAAGAGAAAGCGTACATCGGACCCCCGCCTTCAATGGCTGGTCAAAATCAAGTGACCAAGACTTTGTATCTGCCCAACGGCTGCTAAATTTAGGTGGTTTGGCCTTTTTGTTGGATTTGGCATGACAAAGAAGCGAAAGCGGATCGATTTTACTTCGCGGATCGCCAAGTGCCACCATATCAGTTGAAAACTTCACCAGCACTTGTTGCACTTGTTTCACCGAACCAGTTGGAAAAACACTTAGAACTTCTGCTGCAATGCTAGTGGTTGGGAAACTGAGAATGAGTGTCGATAGTGCGGATAGAGCAAGTTTAAACATGATGACTTCCTTATAAAGGCGGTTGCAAATAAATATCCATTAAGTATCTATTAAGTATCTATTAAGTATCTATAAATAAATTGTCTAATTATTGTGGGTACTTTGACAATCTAAAACAAAAAATATGAGACAACGGTATTTGCCAATTGACCAAGCTATATTGATCCGCGCTTTGATCCAACTAATTTAGAATTTATAAAGCGAGGTGGTGTTTTTGCCGCCCCCGCATTACGCGGCGGAAATGAGTATGGTCCGGCTTGGCATAAACAAGCCGTTCTTACCAATAAAACTAAAACTTTTCAAGATATGGCCTCACTGTCCGATCTTCTGGTGGTTCAGCAATGGACAAAGCCAAGTCTGATCATTGCCCGAGGAACTTCTAACGGCGGCCTAACAGTTGCGGCTTCAGCACTTTTATTTCCAGATAAATTTGGCCTAGTGATTCCGATTGCGGGAGTCCTTGATTTATTAGCCAAAGACTTTCTGGATTCGATTAATGATGGCTGGAGCTATGAATACGGCAGTGTGGAAGAACACAAAGATTTTCTCAGGAGCATCTCCCCTGTTGAAAATGCAGCTCAGCTTGGTAAAGTGAAGTATTTAATTGTTGACGGCGCAAATGACACTCGAGTTAATCCAGTTCACTCAGTCAAGCTGGCCAAAGCTCTTGAGGATTTAGGTGGAGACGCAAAGCTGATCCATCTCTTGACGATGCGAAATGCTGGGCATTGGCTTGAGTCAGTCTCTTACCAAAACTCAATTGGATTAAAAACCGAAATCACCATTTGGACCGAAATCTTTGACTTAGCCAATTGGCGCGTGGCACCAACTAGTTTTGCCGTGGATCTTAGAAGAAAGTAGTAGCGGGTGGTTACCGCAATAAAAAGTAGCCAGCTCTATTTTGCAAAATAGCCTGAAACTCTCCAAGTCGAGTCATCGAGCATCGGAGTAATTGTTTCGGTAACGGTTTTTCTATTCTTAAATTGTGATTCATATTGAATAACAACGTACTCGCCTTCCGGCGCTCCCGGCAAAACTTTGGTGAAAACTTTGGCTACTAATTTTCTCGAAATCAATGCCCCGAAGGGCAACCGAACTGCGCCAAGTGATTTCTCCCATTCTCTTGCACTCACTTTTGATTTAAATAAACTAGACGCTGTTTCCCAACTGGCGCGATACTCTTTCTTATCTACTTGCTCAAGCCATAAAATTGCGGCGGCAACTGCTGGTGCCTCTTTTTTTGAATTGAGATTTTCTTTTGGTGCGGTAGCTGCTGCCGCATCAGCGGCGCTCAATTTTAAAGAACAAAAAATGAATGCGAAAAACAAAATTGAATTGAATGCTTTTGCCATGAATTCTCCCAATGTCCTTTTCAATTAAGGTAAATGGATCAACCTAAGGGCCCGCGCAAAAGTTGTAATACTTATTTTTGCGCGGGCCCTAACCGTTCAGTCCACCTAAACGATCTCGATTTCAAAAGCCTGAGTCAATACAATCTTAATAGAGCAACTTTGCATTTCAGTTATACTGGCGATTGGTCTGGTTAAGCATACGTCTGATGGCGGTAAACTTAAATTCTTAGAACAAATGAAATCTAATTTCAATAAGCCATGTTAAACTTTAAGCTCCTGCCAGTAAATCCTCACAGCCTTCGTCGGAGCAAATTTGTTAGCAATACCTAAGTCTGTAATTGCCTATTCCTATCGTTTTATTGCGTACTCAGATACGCGCCTGTACTCATTGAAAGCCGACAAGACTGCCGATTCTGTGGTCAGCCGCAATGTCGATTTTTGGCTAATGGGTGGCGCCAGCATCTTGGTTTTCTTATTCGTACTTAGCGGCGAGCTTCTGCGAACAGATAGCCTGGCCATCGATCAAAAGCTTGATTCTTTAGTCGCTACCTTTAGCGTACTTGCCTTAGTTTGCAACTATCCACATTTCTTACTGGCCTATAAATTTGCTTACACCAGAGATCTCAGTTTCATTTTTAAAAATTGGCTACAGCTGATTTTTGTTCCGACTTTTCTCATCGGCATTTTTACTTTAGCCTATTTTGGCTTCGGCAAATCAATCGACGAGTATTTTGCAGTGAGCACTGCAAATTCCTGGGCAGCAAAAATCGGCATCAGCTTTGACTTAGGTCAAGTTGACGATATCGGCCAAAGCATCTTGAGCTTTAGCATTTGGGGAATGTTAATGTGCGTCGGTTGGCATTATTCGAAACAAGTTTTTGGCAGCATGATGGTCTATGCTAAATATGATCAATACCCCATCAGCAAAAGCCAAAGATTAGCTTTAAAGATTTGCCTCTTATCAGTGGCAGTTGCCAATTTTTTTACGCTTTCTGGACAATCGCGAAATCAATACTCCTATCTGGGTCTTAAAATCAATACGCTAATATTTCCAAAGTTTTTGAGTGGTCTCACCACCTGGGTTTCGGTACTCATCTTAGCTTATCTGCTGTTTGCTATTGTTTTCAAAAATTATAGAACTTATAAAAAATGGCCTTCGATCAATTTTGCCGTTCCCTTTATAGCTTTTTATTTATGGTGGTTTCCTTGGTTTGTGAATCCACTGTTTTATATTGTGCTTGCACCTTTTTTTCATTGTTTACAATATCTGCCATTTGCTTATCGTATGACCAATCATAAAAATGCTAAGCCATCCCCAGCACGCATATTTAGAAACGGCTTACTCATCTTCGGAGTCATTTTGCTAGGCTTTTTGATCTTTGATGCCATCCCGATGAAGTTAGACCAAGTCCTTAGAACCCAATGGCATTTTGGCTGCGCTTATTTTCTCATTTCGACTATTGTTTTTATGAATATTCATCACTTTTTCATTGATAGCGTTGTCTGGCGACTCAATCAAAATGAAGTGAAAAAAGCACTTTTTTAGTCGCCCTTAACCCGGATATTTCATCAGATTTCTGTTGCAATCACCGCTTCGCTAGTCTTGGCGCTTCCCTCCTGGCGTTTTCGAGACCTTTTCATTGCGACAACCGGCTTTGAGGCGGCCTCACTCAAAGGCCTCTCAAGCGCCAGGCCAGTCTGCGAATCAACGCTTTCACCACGAAACTGATGAAATATCCGGGTTAAGGCAGCATCGGCTCTTAAAAGCGCTGAAGCGCTCGCCTCAAGATTTGATGGGCGCAAAACTTTGTTTTCTTGACTCAAGTGCCCGCTTTTGTTAGCTGAATTCAAAAGGCGCAATACCACATGGCAAAAATCTGGAGTAAAATCAAAAGTCTTTATGACGACAAATTTTTTGTCGCCGTCGCCTTCATTTCATTTGCTATCGTCTTTATGAAAAAATGGGCCCCGGGGGGCAATCTCGATACCATCTGGTATTCTGCGGTCGCAAAAAACATTGCTCTGAGCGGCGACTATTTTCAATTCAAGGTTTCAGAGTATTGGGGTTGGCGCATTTACGATCATATGCCGCTCACCTATTGGATAGTCGGCACACTGATGCGCATTTTTGGAATTAATGACTTCGTTGCGCGTATTTATCCAATGAGCTGTGCCTTCACCTCTTATTTGCTAGTTTACTTTATCGGCTCAAGGTTAAAGGATAGAAAGTTTGGCTTTGCTTGTGTCCTTGCTTATTTACTTTGTTTTGGCGCTTCAAAGTGGAATAGCTCACTCATTCATGATGTGCCCCTCACCACTTTTTTCTTAGGCGCATTTTATTTCTTTATTCGATCTTTAAAAGCTAAAAGATTTCTTTATGGATTTGCCATTTTTTTTGCACTCGGAGTTTTCACCAAGGGTCCGATTATCTTTGCCTATGGACCCGCGTTAGTAATCTGGCTCATTTGGCAAAAAGATTTTTCACTTTTTAAATCGAAGCACTTCTATTTTGCCAGCTTATTACTGATGGGCTTGCTGTTGATTCCTTTTCTGCCAGCACTTGCTTTTGAAGGCATATCTTATTATCAAGCTATCATCAAATATAAGGCCGAGTTTATCGAAGCCAAGGATCCAGATTGGAGCCATCGCTTTGCCTATCTAGCCGTTTTACTGTTTGGTGCCACACCAACTGTTCTTATGTTTTTTTATAATTTGCCCACTTTGTTTAAGAGAAAGTTGAGCCAATTAAATGAAACACAAATTTCAGCATTGAGAATGGCTACCGCTTTATCAGTCGCCGTGGTTTTACCTCTTTCGATTTTCGATACGAAATATCCTCACTATATGCTGCCGGTTTATCCGCTGCTATCGCTAGTTGCCGGTCTAAGTCTTGAAAAGTTAGTGCTGCGCTTTCAAAATGTGATTGCAGACTACATTAAGAAACTCGCCATTGCGGTGATCTGTTTTTTCGTGGCCTTTCCGGTCAAACTCAGTGGCGGCCGCGACAAACAAGTAATCAATGTTGTCGACATCTTAAAATTCGATGCAAAAATTAAAGAAAAAGATATTTACTATGTTGGCAATTACCATAGCGATATGTCGATCTTTCAGTCTTTTAGTTTTTATGGCTCACTTGATGTTATGGGAATTGAAGACCATGAAGTATTTGATATTGATACCAACAAATCTTATTTGGTAATCCCAGTCGAAAAACTGCCAATCCTAAATCGTGGACTTGGTATGATCACTGAAAAAAATTGCTTCTTACAAAATGGCGAATTCTGTGTCGTCACCAATACTCAAGGACTCAAGATAGTATTACCTGACAATGATTTTCCGTTTGAGACTTATTAGGGGATTTGGGCGGGCTTTAAGCTCTAGGGCGCTATGGGTCCTCTAGGGCGCTATGGGTCCTCTGGACTACGGCGAGTACTCTGAACTATTTCAGCTTCGGGCCGCGCCAGCTTTTGAAATTGGCACTATCGCCTCTTTAAATGGAAAACTCAAATCTTGCTTGTCTTTCGAAAAACGTTGGTACGCAGCTTATTCGCCAAGCAGCGCATTTAATGAAATTAATTACCATTAGCAAAATATTCAATTGATCGATTTGAAGAACCAGGTGTTCCGGATAGGCCGCCACGTCCATCTCGTCCTGAATTTCCGAATCTCTCTAGACTCTGCGCCATAGAACTTAGCGAAATAAAAAACATCATAAGTAAGAAATATTTCATAGGTATAGGATCTCCTTTTTGGTTTTTTCAGAAGCTTCGACTCTAGTTTAATTTTTCTTATCGGGCTATTTTTTTAAAGTAAAGCTGCAAGGCGTTCTTCATTTAGCAAAACTTTCAATGACGACTTTAGCTCCTCATCATGAGTCTTACTTTCTAATTTTGCAAATAGACTATAAGCGCATGGGACAACAAACAAAGTCAAAAAAGTAGAAACAAATACTCCACCGATGACCGCAACCGCCATCGGTCGAATCACCTCAGACCCAGAACCCCTTGCCAATGCAGAAGGCAAGGCTCCTGCAATTGTCGCAATTGAAGTCATTAAGATTGGCCGCAAACGAACCGGACAAGCCTCAACTAAGGCAGCATTAACATCAAGGCCCTCAGCTCTTTTATGATTGGTAAACTCTACTAGTAAAATAGAATTCTTTTTAACAATCCCCATCAGCAGTAGAATGCCAATCACGCTATAAATATTGAGTGAAGTATCGGTGATAGCCATCGCCATCAGTGCCCCAGACAAACTAAATGGTAGTGCCAATAAAATAACAACGGGATGCAAGAAACTATTGAACTGGGAAGCCAAAACCATATAGGCTACAAAAATGCCCAGAAGCATTGCAATGCCTAAGCTCTTCATTGAATCGCCAAAAGCCTGAGAACTTCCAGCGGCAACTATGTGATAGGACTCGGGTAAAATTTCTTTGGCAGTTTGCTTAACATAGTCCATGACATCTGACTGAGATTTTCCGGCGGTGAAATTTCCGAAAATACCGATGGCACGCTCCCGATTGTACCTGGTGATCGTAAGCAAAGTGGAGCTCTCTTTGGTACTCACCAAATCGGTGACCGGCACTGACCAGCCCATGGCATTTCGCACAAAGATACCCCGCAAATCTTCTGGCCCTTTGTTATCACTAGACGGTAGTTTCACTTGAATATCCACTCGGTGACCGGCTGAATCCGTGTATTTGTTTGGCATCAGTTTCGCGCCGCCCACCAAAGCAGAAATGGTATTCGAAAGGTTTGATATCGGTACCCCACGCATGGCGGCCTTTGCACGATCTGGATATATTTCAGTTTCGGGCATATTCGGATTATAGTCCGAATCGATATCGACCATGAGGCCACTCTCGGTCATTTTCTTTCTGATTGCGATAGAATATTCTGCCAGCTTTGTCCAATCGGGCCCCTGAACCTGAAACTCAATTGGGTACCCGCGATTTGCACCAAGTCCAGAGAGTGACAGATCGAGAATTGCCACTCGCTCCGCATTTGACAATTTCTTCAATTCACCTCTCATAAATTGCATAAATTCTTGCTGCGTCGGCTGTTTCTTGAAGGGCTCTATTATCGGCCGACTTCCAATATCCTTCATGGTGACAAAGGTAATTCCTTGGTTGACGAGACCACCACCAAAACCACCAACGGCCACATAGTAAGTTTCGATTTCGGGCCGAGATTTATATATTTTTTCAGCCTCTTTAAACACGGCATCGGTCAACTGCATTGAAGACCCCATCTTCGTATGTATGGTCACCATAAATCGGCTTTGATCTTGAGGCGGAATCATTTCTTTTCTTAAATGACTAAAAGTCATTAACGAAAGACCAAAAATGGCAAACGACAAGATGATCATGGACCAACGCCATCTCAAGCAGAAGTACAAAGACCTCTTGTAAACCTGAGCCAGCTGCTCCATCCACGTATTGACTCTTCTGGTTACGAAATTATCTGAACGTATCTTTAAGAATTGTGAACATCGCATGGGCGCCAAAGTTAAGGCCTCTAAAAGAGAAATTGCCACAGCGACTGAAATCGTAACACCAAATTGAAAAAAGAATTTACCGACCACACCATTCATAAATACCACAGGCACAAAAATCGCCAAGATGGCAAGCGTGGATGCGGTCGCAGCACCGGTGATTTCTCTTGCTCCAACTAAAGCGGCCAGCACTTTGTTTTTGCCCATCTCAACATGACGAGTGATATTTTCTAAAACCATAATCGCATCGTCGACGACAATACCTATAGATAATGAAAGCCCCAACAAAGTGAAGCTGTTAATCGTAAAGCCGGCGAACTTGAGCACCATAAAAGTACCAACAAGCGAAACCGGAATCGCCAAAATCACATTTAATGCCGAACTCACGGTGCCTAAGAACAGATAGCATACTACGGATGTCAAAAGCACAGACAAAAGCAAAGTAAATAGCAGTTCATTTATTGAATCTTTGATGAACTTGGTGCCGTCGGTCACGATGCCCATACCCATTCCCTTAGGCAGGATGTCTCGCAAAGCTTCAATTTTCTTTTTCACGGCATCGCCGATGGCAACCGCATTTGTGCCACGTTGCTTGACAATACCAACGCCTATGGTCGGCTGAATTCCTTTGTAACGAGAAATCCTTCTGACCTCGTCGGTTGACTCTTCGCAACGTGCGACTTGGCCAATTTTTATGACTTTATAAAGCGGCATTCCCACACGCGCTGGAATAACTAGATCTTCGCATTCTTTTGCGTTCTCAAATTCTGAATGTAGCCGCACATAGGATTCTTTAGGCCCATTGTTTTGATACCCAGTTGGCGACAGCTGATGCTCATTATTGATAGCACTGATAATGTCAGAAACCGTAATATCTTGTTTTGCCATTTTTACTTTGTCGGCCCAAATTCTCATTTGCGGCTCAACATAACCACCTAGATTTACATCTCCGACGCCACTGACGGTGGTAAGCGCATCTCTTAAGTGATCCCGAGTAAAAAGTGCGAGTTCTCGAATCGTGGCCTGTGTACTATAGACTGCGGCCCACATGATTGGCTGATCGCCGGGATTTGATTTAGTGATAATCGGCGGATCAATGGATGCCGGCAAATTCTTCTGCGCCTGAGACACTTTCGATTGAACCTGCTGAAGAGCCACGTTGATATCTTGCTCTAGTGCAAACTGCACGGTGATTTGCGCTAAGCCTTGTTGCGAGGTCGACTGCACAAGCTGCACCCCCTCGACACTCATGACGGCATTCTCGATGATGTCTGAAACTGCGGTCTCCATGACCCCGGGAGAAGCTCCTGGCCACCCGACAGAAACCGCAACCACCGGATAATCAACATCTGGCATCTGGCTAATACCCATTGATCTATAGCAAATCCCACCAAAAACTAAGAGCCCGAGCATCAACATCCAAGCAAAAACTGGCTTTTTAATAGCGATATCTGAGATGATCATGTCGAACTTTCTTGAATAGGTTCAAAAGAGTCTGGTTTGCGAAAAGCCCCTAGTCCGGATATTTCATCAGATTTCTGTTGCAATCGCCGCTTCGCTAGTCTGGGCGCTTCGCTCCTGGCATTTTCGAAACATTTTCGTTGCAACAACCTGCCTTGAGGTTGCCTCACTCAAAGGTCTCTCAAGCGCCAGACCAGTCTGCGAATCAGCGATTTCACAATGAAACTGATGAAACATCCGGGCTAGTTCGAGGCTTGAAAATCAATATAATTTCGGCAGTCTGCTTGGTCCAGGTAGTCCTCATCTTGCGAGCGGAATCCCTCAGCCGGTCAAACCTATCTCAGTTTGGCCTGCAGCAAATCTTGCAAATGCAAAATACCAAGGACTTTAGTCGAGCCCCCGGCTTCTTTTTTTATAACAAATAAATTTTGAATGCGAAATTGCTCCATCATAAACAAAGCCTTTTCAGCCAGTTCTTCTGCCTCGACAGTCTTTGGATTTTTACTCATCAAGTCCTTCGCCATTTCGGCGAGAGGATTATGGCTCTTTTCTAGCCTGCGACGAATATCCCCGTCAGTTATGGCGCCTATTAAGATGCCTTCTTCGTCGACAACCCCGGCAATACCGCGTACCTCTTTTTGCGTCATGAGAGCGAGGACCTCTCTCATAGCTGTCATTTCTTTAACCAATGCCAACGCCTCGCCTGAGTGCATAACATCTTTCACACGTGTCAACAAACGTCGACCTAAACTGCCACCGGGATGAAACTCAGCAAAATCTTCTTCTTTGAAGCCACGACGTTTTAGCAATGCCATAGCAATCGCATCACCTAGAGCCAAAGTAACCGTGCTACTGGCCGTCGGAGCAAGTTTCAATGGGCAGGCCTCTTCTTTTACGCTCACATCCAAAACCACATCTGCAGCACGAGCTAGTGATGATTGCTTATTGCCTGTCACCAAAATCAACGGAATGCTCTTGCGGGCGGCATATTTTGCAATATCTTGAAGCTCAGGGGTTTCTCCGCCATAACTAATCGCGATAATCAAATCCCCATCTGAAACGACACCCAAATCTCCATGTGAACTCTCGGCCGGATGAAGAAATATTGAAGGCGTACCAGTTGAACTCAAGGTGCTAGAAATCTTTCTACCCACTTGCCCAGACTTGCCAATCCCAGTAACAATTATTTTGCCTTTTGTAATATATATTTTCTCAACCGCCTGAACAAAAGTGTCATCAAGACGTGCTTTTAAATCTTTAATTGCCCCAGCCTCAATATCTAAAACTCTACCAGCCTCTTCAATATCTTTATGCATCTCGTACTCCTCAATTCTTTTGCGCACGCATTTCAGTGGCGCCTCGATTTGCACTCGACTTTTCAGATTTACCAGTCACTTGCTTATTGGCCTTTCGATACTTTAAGGCCGCCTCAACGAAGCTCTGAAATAGTGGATGTGGCCTGAGGGGACGTGACTTAAACTCAGGGTGAAACTGAACGCCAATAAACCAGGGGTGATTTGGCATTTCAATAATTTCAACCAGGTCGCGGCCCTCACAAATTCCTGACAATACCATGCCGTTCTTTTCAAAGATCGAGCGAAATTTATTGTTAAATTCGTAGCGATGGCGATGGCGCTCATTTATAAGCTCGACACCATAAATACTTCGCGCCTTAGTATTGCTTTTTAAATTACAAGGATAAACCCCAAGTCTCATGGTGCCACCTTTCTCATGAAGATTTCTCTGTTCATTCATAAAATCAATAACCAAATTTCGAGA
Organism: Bdellovibrionales bacterium; assembly: GCA_043784965.1. Lineage (GTDB taxonomy): Bacteria > Bdellovibrionota > Bdellovibrionia > Bdellovibrionales > JAMPXM01 > JAYTQQ01. The sequence goes on along the minus strand of JAYVXS010000166.1, from coordinate 13,803 downwards.
CTTCTTTTGATCTACTGAATTCACAAACTCACTCGAAGTCGCATCTTTTATGCCACAGACATGTCTTGCGAATTCTATGGCTGCCAATTGCATACCAAAACAAATTCCAAAGAATGGAATACTGCTCTCTCGCGCAAAGCGAATCGCAAGCATTTTCCCTTCAGCGCCACGCTCACCAAATCCACCTGGGACTAGGATTCCATCAAGATCACTCAATACTTTATCAACATTCTTCGTAGTCAAACTCTCAGCATCGACATAAATGATTTCAACCCTTGCATTGTTTGCTAGGCCACCATGCACAATGGATTCTCCCAAAGATTTATAGCTTTCTTTTAAGTCTACATATTTACCAACGACACCTATCGAAACCTCCCTTGAAGGGTTTTTCAATACAGCTACGATTCGCTGCCATCCCTTAAGATCTGGAGCGATTGTCGGCAGTCGCAAACGTTGCACGACTCGCTCATCAAACTTTTCACTAAAAAGCATCAATGGAACTTCGTAAATGCTCTCACAATCATGGGCACCAATCACATTTTCAGGTCGCACGCTGCAAAATAGACCAATTTTAGATTTAATTTCACTATTCAGCGGTCTTTCACTTCGGCAAATTAAAAAATCTGGCTGAATGCCAATTTCACGCAACTCCTTAACGGAATGCTGGGTCGGCTTGCTCTTTAGCTCCCCCGCTGCCGCAATATACGGAACATAGGTCACGTGGACGAAAATTGTATTTTCTTCGCCGAGATCGACCCGCATCTGCCTAATTGCTTCCATGAAAGGAAGACTTTCAATATCACCGACCGTTCCGCCAATTTCACAGATTGCAACTTCCGCGCCTTGAGCTGCCGCATACATTCGAGATTTAATTTCATCAGTGATGTGTGGAATCACCTGGACCGTTCCACCAAGATAATCCCCTCGGCGTTCTTTGCTAATGACTTGTTCATATACCTGACCGGTGGTTACCGAGTTCGAACGATTAACTGAAATAGATGTGAACCTTTCGTAGTGGCCCAAGTCCAAATCAGTCTCAGCCCCATCCTCGGTCACATATACTTCGCCATGCTGAAGTGGCGACATGGTTCCCGGATCAACATTTAGATAGGGATCAAACTTCATCAAGGTGATTTTGAGGCCCCGCGCCTCAAGTAATGTGCCAAGACTGGCCGCTGTCAAACCCTTGCCAATAGATGAAACCACACCACCTGTTACAAAAATAAATTTTTGTTTTAGCTCGGGATCACGTCGTATTTTCTTGGCGCCTGAAGACAATTTTATTTTTTTTGTTTTGGACATTTGATCCCTCTTTCTTGCATCATCTTCTCGATTTTGAACACATCTTCTGGCGTATCAACGCCCCAGCTTTCAGATTCCACGCGCACCACTTTAATCTTTGCACCTAAATAGAGGGCGCGCAACTGTTCAAGCCCCTCTGCAACCTCTATAGCCACTGGTTCTTGCTTACAAAACCTCTCTAAAAAACTCTTTTTATAAGCGTAAAGACCTATATGCTTTAACGCTCCAGTCAGGCTCACGCCTGATTTATCTCTGGAATAGGGAATCGCGAATCGGCTAAAGTAAATGGCCTCATTGTTTTGATTTAGGACAATCTTCGCTGTATTCGGTGAATTCAAGGCATCGAAGTCAAGTTTGCGTCCGAGAGTTGCCATTTCCAAACCACTGTCTTTTTCAAAACATTCTACAAGTGTGTCAAGCAAAGATGCCTGCAGTAAGGGCTCGTCACCCTGAATATTAATGACGACGTCAAGCTTTTCGTCCTTAATGGCCTGCCAAACGCGATCAGTGCCCGTAGCAAGGTGCCGATCAGTCATTGCGACATCAACATTTTCTCTCCGCGCCAATTCAGCGATGCGGTCATCATCTGTTGCGACGACAATCCTTTGAATTTTATCTGACTTTTTTGCAGCCTGAATTACCCAACTTAAGAGCGGCTGGCCATTAATAAATTCAAGGGGTTTCCCGGGAAATCTAGTGGAAGCAAAACGTGCTGGAATTACGCCATAGACCTTCATAATTTAACTCGACCAATTGATAACTTTTGCACGCGCTCAGCCTACTTGAAGGGGTACTTATTTGGCAAACTCCTAAGGAAGAAAATTGCAAATAGTTGGCCTGTCCTAAAATATCAATAGTCGCCTTCGTCCGCGGCGATTTTGCGATTGTTTTTTATCCAGGCTCTGAAAATGAAATCTTCAATTTGCTGACAACCAATCTTTTTAAGTGATGAAACCACAAAAATCTCAGCGGAAATATAATTAAGCCTTTTAAGATCGCTTTCGAGCTTAGCTTTTCGCTTCAAGATTTCACTTTGACCTAGTTTATCTGATTTCGTCAAAGCTATAGCCATAGGGAGGTCCCTTGCCATCAGCCATTCGAGAAGGTGAGTCTCATCAAGGGTCCAGTCTCGACGGATATCCATAATAAGTAGCGATCCAGTCAGATTTCTGCGTGCCGTCAGGAAGCCCTCTACCATTTCACTCCATTGGCTACGCTCCTCGGCACTTCTGGCCGCGAAACCGTAACCCGGCAGATCGACAATTCGATATTTTCCATCTATATCAAAAAAATTGAGCAGCCGAGTTTTGCCAGGCGAAGCACTCACCATTGCAAGTTTTTTTTGATTTGCCAAAGCATTGAGAAGGCTTGATTTTCCCGCATTTGACCTTCCCATAAAAGCAATCTCTGGAATGCGATCCTGCGGACAGTCTCTTAAATTTGTTGCACTTTTTATGAACTTAGCTTGCATAAGCTAAGGCTTTACCACAGCTGCTTTAAATCCAGCCAACTAAAACTTTGAAAACAGTCTTAAATTTTATACTTCGGAACTAGTAATCTGAATTTCGGACCCCAAACTCCTTCAAAGTCTCTTTAATGAGCCTTGGTGAGTGGCATAGAGCTTGAAGCACACCCAGACCAACAGGGGGACTTAAATGCAAACCGAAAAAATCGTTCTTGAAGAGGCGGTCCAACAATTTGCTTTCTTACTTCCGGCGGCGAGAAGTCAAAGTGCTGCGATTGAGCTAAAGGAATATTTTACAATTGGAAGAGATCCGCAAAACCACCTATGTCTAAATGACCCATTTATCTCAAGTCGCCATGCCAGGGTCGAAAAACGTGGAAACTGCTTTGTGCTTCGTGATTTACAAAGCCGAAACGGCACATTTCTAAACGGCTCACGAGTTCTCGAAGCAAATTTGAAAATAAATGATCAAATTCAATTTGGAGAAAGCACCTATGTTTTCGCCGAAACCCCCAATCAAACCCAAACTTTAAATTCACGTAACAGCAAATGGAATCAGCAGCTTCTTAGGGCGCCCGCATTCGCGGCAACTGATTTTGCAGTTCTCGTTACCGGCCCCTCAGGGTCTGGAAAAGAAATATTGGCAAATTGGATTCACAAAGCATCAACCAGGAGCTCCGGACCATTTATAAGCATCAACTGTAGTGCCCTTTCGGAAAGCTTGATTGAAAGTGAACTTTTTGGACACAAAAAAGGAAGTTTTACTGGTGCCACCGAGGACAGAAAAGGCGCCTTTGAGTCGGCACGCGGCGGCAGCCTTTTTCTCGATGAAATCGGCGACCTTCCACTTTCCCTACAACCGAAGCTTTTAAGAGCTCTAGAAAATCATGAAATTAGAAGTGTTGGTTCTGACCGAAGTATTAAGACAAATGTTCGAATTATAGCGGCCACTCATAAAAATTTAGTGCAAAATGTTCAGCAAAAAAACTTTCGTGAAGATCTCTATTTTCGACTTAACGTATGCCACATTCAGGCCCCGGCGCTAATCGATCGAATGGAAGACTTTGACGATTTGGTTTATGGATTCGCAAAGACTTATCGAGTTCGCTTTTCATTCAACGCAGTCCTAAAACTAAAGGAATATGCTTGGCCTGGTAATGTGAGAGAACTAAAGAATATCGTCACCCGCGCTGCCGCCTACTATCCTGGCGTCCATATTCAGCCAGATCATATTGACGAGCTGATCGACAAGCCCAATTGCGAAAATAAGCAGTTTTCAGTCCAAACTGGCATTAAGTCTCAGGGTTCAATTATTAAAGATATCGAAAGAGATATGATCATCCAAAGGCTCATCGCAAATGCCGGCAACCAGAGAAGAACGGCAGAAGACTTAGGCCTTCCCAAAAGTACACTAAATGATCGTATAAAATCATACCAGATTGATCTCGAGCAGCTGATCCAAACACACAGCCTTTGATATTTGACGGCCCAAAGGGCCCGCGCAAAAATAGGTGACACAACTTTTGCGCGGGCCCTAAGGCTTTAGAACAAAAGTCTTAATATAAACTTGTTTCACATGATGTGTTTTGCTGAGGAAATCATTTAGTTCTTTGCGCACTATAAATTTCAATTTATTTTTTCCATTTTGAGAAACCAGCTCCTCATAGGTTAACTGCTCAATAACTCGCTCAATTATATGCTTGGCCTCTGTCTTGCGCTCGCTCATTTCGACCGTCGCATCCTGAGAATTCATTTCAATATAAAACTCAAACAGGCCCATCGGAAGGCGCTCTCCCTGAGCTGGATCTCTTAGGTTAACAACCACCTTTTCAAACTCATACATATGCTCAGGATGGCGAATTGCGCTCTCAAAAGATTCCTTTCTTTCACTTGAGCTGTATTCGAAAATTTCGTCTGCATGCTCAGCAAAACCATTGAGGTACTCACGACCCATTTGAGGTAGAAAATGCCCCCTAAAGCTAATGTAAATACTAAAGCCGGAAGCCCCCAGTAGTAAAAGCACTGAAACGGCGAGCAGCTTCACTCGTCCAGGGAGATGTATTAAATACGAAAACAATTTGCCAATAGCCCCAAGACTATACTTAAAGATTCCCCGTAAAATACTCAGCGAAAGTCGGCCTAGCGTCTTGGCAGCGAAAAGACTTCCATTTTGAAAATCATCAATGACTTTAGAAATTCTTGCGTGACCCCGCTCATACGCATTTACAATACGCTCCCGCAAGCTAACTTTACTTACCTCGACCTGCTTAGTCTTTATTGTCTCGCCTTCTTTTAAAAAGGCTTCAATATCGACAGACGCTATTGCAACGTCAGTCTTAAATTCAGCAGCTTGAATCTCTTTCAGCTCCTCAGCAAATTTGGGATCTTCTTCAGCTAAAATGCGATCGACATCGTCTGGATTAAAGTCGATGATATCGTCATCAGCGCCTGAAATGGGTGGCGCAGCTGCGGCCGCCGCTTCAGGTGGAGGCTTACCTTCTATAGCGGATCCACCTGCGGTTTGATCTGTTTTTTCTTTGTCATCAGCCATTGCGTTTAAGTATTACAGATTTATTTTAAAAAAGCATTTCATTGATAATGAGTTTTTACCGATACCGATCCTGTAGGTCATGTCATTTGCATGATGAAAAGGAGTTTTTTATGCAAAAGAATCTCATCTTTATTTTGATCTCGACCATCGTCTTAGCTTCCTGTGGGACGATTCAAAGATCCACTCATAGCGGCTACAGTTCAATCACCAACAATTATGATACGGACTTTTCAAGAGACAAGCTTGAGCGCAGAGATAACAAAACTGAAGAAACCGCAAGAGAACTTGGTCTTTCGTCAAATCGAGCACTCACCGATCTAGAACGCAACAGTCTCGCGGACCGTTTGGCGCTAAGCCGGGCTGAGAAAACTATAAATAGCAAGAAAGAAAAAGAACAATATTACACCTATAAACCAATAATGAAATCAGATGTTGAGCGCCTACAGTTTTTAGAAATTTCAAACCTGGAAGGCCGCGATCGCTGGTTGCTGTCACACGGATATTTAAATGGAGAAAAATTTGCTGCCGAAACTCAAGCTGCCATCGATGCTGAAGATGTAGTCATCGGCATGACTGAGAAGGCTGTGCGCCACAGCTGGGGCGATCCCGAGATGATTGAAGTTGCCGGTGATCCACTCTATGGAAATGCAAGATGGAAATACACCAAGCATGTTTCAAGCTCAGATGGATACCTTTCGGAGAAAAAAATCATTTACTTCGAAGCTGGTCGAGTCGCTGGTTGGGAAAAATTTTAGCATCGAGATGCTCGCTATATTACGACAATTTAGTTACTGTAGCTCACCCCAGTTATTGCCCACTGCCACATCAGCGCGCAACGGAACTCGAAGGCTCGCGGCAGACTCCATTTGTTTCTTGCACTCGATACCGATCGCCCTTGCGTCCTCAGAGACAACCTCAAACAATAATTCATCATGAACTTGCAGGAGCATTTGCGCACCTAGCTCATTCATTTTTTTATTTCCATAAACCTGAATCATTGCCTTCTTTACCAGGTCACTGACCGACCCCTGCATCGGCGCATTGATCGCCGCACGCTCGCCAAACTTTCGAATCATTCCATTACTCGATTTTAGCTCATCAATATATCTTCTACGTCCAAAAATGCTTTCGACATAACCTTGCGCTTTAGCGGTTTCGACGATTTCTTGCATATAAGATTTTACTTTTGGAAATCTTTGAAAATAGCGGGTGACGATTTCAGCCGCTTCTTTCCTAGGGATTTTCAAGCTTTCTGATAGTCCGACTGCGCCTTGACCATATGCCAATCCAAAATTGACGGCCTTTGCTTTACGACGCATTTCTGAGTTTACGGTATCAAGTGAAACCGAGAAAATCTCGCTTGCTGTTGCCGTGTGAATATCAAGATCTTTTTCAAAGGCATTAATCAGGCCTTCGTCACCTGAAATCTGCGCCAGAATTCGCAGCTCAATTTGGCTGTAATCAGCTGAAACCAGTTTATGATTCTCCTCTGCAATAAACGCCTTTCGAATCATTTGACCCCGCTCAGTTCGGATTGGAATGTTTTGCAAGTTTGGGTTAGTACTTGAAAGCCGACCCGTCGTAGTAAGTGCCTGATTAAAGGTTGTATGAACACGATGAGTGTTCTGGTCAGCAATGGCCGGAAGTGTATCCACATAGGTTGATTTTAGCTTACTAAACTCACGATATTTCAATACGTAATCCGCAATTGGATACTCAAGAGCCAATTTTTCAAGCACATCATTGTTGGTTGAGAAACCCGTTTTAGTTTTTTTACCAGATGGCAATTTCATTTTTTCAAACATGACTTGAGCCAGCTGTTTTGGACTTGCAACATTAAATTCACAACCGGCGATCTCTTGAATTTGCTGATCGAGTAGCTTAATTTCTTTTGTGAGCTGCACGCTCTCAATTTTAAGCAAATCAAAATCTAATTTTATACCCAAGCTTTCCATTTTGAGTAAAATGGGAATCAGGGGAAGCTCCATCTCAAATAAAACAGCTTCACCATTTTGCTCTTTAAGTCTTTTTTGTAATTGCCGTTCAAGTACTAAATGAGCCTCAAATAATTGCTGCGGACTCGGAAGCTCTGGCAAAGGAATGGCATAAAGCTTAAATAATTGATTCACATCCTCGATAGGGCCAGCCTTTGCAACATAGGCGGCAAGCTGTTGATCCCAAAGTACCTCTGGTTCTAAAATATATAAATCCTTAAAAAACTTTTTGAGATCGCAGCCCTTCCATTTTAAGTTTTTCAAAGTCAAAAGCTCACCAATTAAACGGGGCTCTCCGGCTAACTCTATAATTGTTTGGCCTTGAATGATGTAGGTTCCCCGCTCACTCTTCAAACCCCAGACTTCAGTTTGCGTTTTAAGTATTTGCTCAAGCTCAGAAATTTCACATCGTTGTAAATGCAAATTTAAATTGAGACATTCCACTGACTCAACACGATCTTGCGATCCAGAAACGCTACTTTGCGCTCCCGGAGCCCAGTTTTGAATTCCTTGCGGACGAGTAGGGCTTGTCGGCTGTGGAACTTCTGTGATTTCTTCAGTTGTAGTACTGATCGGTGCCGACCCACTCTCACCTAATAAGGTTTTTATATAATTTTTGAAGTCGAGTTCGAGCAAAAGACTTCTCAAATTGTCCCGCTCAATTGGTTTGAGTGTTAAATTTTCAGAAGATAAATCGAGTGGAATATCAGTAACAATTTCGACAAGCTTTTTGCTTAGAAAGGCCTCATCCCTAGAAACAATTAATTTTTCGCGAATATTTCTATTGGCAATATCATCTAGATGCTCATATATATCTTCAAGTGAGTTAAATTGAGCTAGCAGTTTTTCAGCTCCCTTGGGTCCAATTCCCGAAACCCCCTTTATATTGTCACTGGCGTCGCCGACGATCGCCAAATAATCGACAAACTTTGCTGGAGAAACCCCCCACTTTTCAAGCACACCATTTTCATCATAATGTATCTCTTTCATCGTATCGTATAATTTCACATGCGGCTCAACTAGTTGGCAAAAGTCCTTATCTCCACTAACAATCTCAACTTCAATATTTTGACGACGTGCCCATTTGGTAATGGTGCCGATCAGATCATCGGCTTCATAAAGCTCTTTTTCAAAACACGGAATTCCAAGAGCGACAGCTAATTTCTTAATGTATGGAATCTGCGGCACTAAATCTTCAGGCATCTCTGAACGATGAGCCTTGTATCTCGGATCTATCTCTTTTCGAAAGGACGGCGTCGGTAAATCATAGCAAAAGGCCATATAGTCAGGTTTTTTTTCTCTCATAAGCTTAATGGTCATCGAGAGCAGCCCATAAACTGCATTTGTGGGCATTCCCGCCTGATTGGTGAGAGATCTAATTGCGTAGAACGCCCGAAAGAACATTGAGCTAACATCGATTATATAGATTTTTTTCATTTCGAGAGATTCTCTCGATAGGACAATAAAATCAAGGCGCTATTAATGAGAGATCTATTAAATCCCAGCGTCATCCGAAAATACAAATACCAAATCTCCCTCGCGTACGAGATCCAGCTGGTCGCGTGCTTGACGTTCAATAAATTCAGTTTGATAGGCCTCATGAATCTGATATTCAAGCTGTTTCGACTTTGTCTTTGCCTGGTCAATTCGACTAATAAGCAAAACTTGGTCTCGCTGTAAGCGCCATAGCTTAATAAAAGTTCCATCAAATAAGAGACTTGCGATGAAAACTATTAAGCACGTCCAAAAGATTTTAGTTGGCCTAAACAGGAAGTCATGCAATATCGACAAAAATTCATACATGACTTATTTTCGCACTCAAGACAGAAAAAATGAATTTAATATTGAAACTATTTAGTAAATTCAAAAACAAGTGAATGTCCACTAGTTGCTGCCTCCGGCCCTTGGCCTTGATGTTGATGCATTATAAGGGGGCGGACTTCCTTTGCGCGGGCTTTCGTGACGCCGGCCGCCTGGTACCATTTGATATCTGGAGTTTCTTTTGAGTGAGACTTTGCTGATTTTCTAATGCCTCTAATGATTTAGCATTTTGGCTAATTCGTTCTTTTACCATCGTCCAAGTAATCGAACTTGATTTCAATGCTGGATTTATTTTTTCATACTCCCCGGCTGCCGCAATTTTCTGCACAAGTACACTCTGCATCTTTTCGATATCGAATGCTTTTTCTGGGAATAAGCCTCGGCCAGCAAGGAGTGTCGCTTGTTTCAAAAATGAAATTTGTTGTCTCGTCATAAAAAAATCGTTGTCGTCGCGTACTATAGAAGCGTTTTCAGAATTTAAAATTAGCTCTACTTTTTGTAGTGGCCCTAGAGCAGAACCTTTAGCGACAATACTCTTCTCATTTTCGGCATGATATTTCAATATTTGCTCAGTATAGCCATAATTGACTAGCGGCCAAATTTCTTGAAATTTGATGCTAATCTTGGCATTTTCACAGATGGTTTTTGCGACAATGAATTTGACAAAAACAGTCACCTGCCCTTGCTCACTCAATACCACTTGGTCGGCTAAATGGGTGCCTTTGGGAATGAAAGAACACTCATTAGCGAGGTCTTCAAGTCCCTGAGCCTCAGCGTTAAATTTTGCGGTATTTTGACTCGCGGCTTTTGCCAAACTTACCATTACAATATTTTGCTTCTCGAAATTGCGCCCGACTTGCTCGGTCCAAGTTCTATTTTGTAAACTTAAAATCGAATTCGAAGCGCATGAAGTAAATCCTATAAAACCAATTAGACAAACCCAAGCTCGACTGAATGCTAAAGAATTTAAAATGGCTTTCATGGCCTCAAGTTATTTCAAAAGTCTTAAGCTGTCAGGCTGAAGTAAGAATAGACCAATAAGACAGGACCAAGGTCGGGTTAGATTAAACCCCGTCAGGGCTGTCGATCAATCAACTCTTTCACTTGCAGACGATCCCCTTCTATTTGTGGCAATATCGGAATATGACTAATGTAAATTTCGTCATTTAAATCCTTTGAAATGAGCGTTCCAAACGAGAAGTTTTTAACTACCTCGAAAATATCAGCAGAATTCTGATTAATAAATAGCGGCGCCATATACATTAGATCTTTACCTTTCCGCATAAAATATCGCGAAACATCACCCAATCACCGATGAAGCTATAAATCGGCTGCCTAAATGATGCCGGCTTATTTTTTTCAAAGACGAAGTGTCCTATCCAAGCCAATGTATATCCACATAGCAGGGCGGCCGCCAACCACTTAAGTTCGAGTCTGGATACCGAAATGAACAAGCAATAAATGCCGACCCAAGAACCCGCAAAATGAAGCCGACGGCAATTTATGTTTTTATGCTCGCTCAGGTAAAATGGATAGAATTCATCAAATGATGTAAATTTTTTTTGTGACATTTCTTTTAAAATTCCAAAATAGTTTAGAGAGCTCTAAACTATTCGATAGCTTTTGGCAAATTCAAGCTAAAGTCACACCTTAGCAAGTGTGTAAAGCCCGCTCCAAGCTTCCCAGCTCCTTGCTCGGTTGCACGACGTCTGCTATTCATCAAGGCCTCGGATCGCGGCCCCAGACGCCTTTGCAGGCGCAACGTATTCAATCAAGGGTGGTTTTGTGAGTTCAAAGCAACAGGTTTTTCATTTTTTTGCTTATATCTCTCGCATGAAATTAATTGATCGCTGGAGCCTCATGCGCTGCACTCAGCCTGAAAATGTTGGTGAGCATAGCCTTCAGGTCGCGATCATCGCCCATTCTCTGACGCTTATTAAAAATAAATATTTCTTTGGTCAAATCTCGCCCGAACGAGTGGCTCTATGTGCGATTTTTCACGATGCCACTGAGGTGATCACTGGGGATTTACCAACACCTGTTAAATATTATAGTAGCAAAATCCGCAATGCTTACCTTGAAATCGAAAGCCATGCTGCCGAACAATTGGTTCAACTTTTACCTGAAGATTTTAAGGCAGATTATCGCTCTCTCTTGGTCCCTCCAGAATCAGACAAACCCATTTATGAGATCATCAAAGCTGCCGATACACTAGCCGCCTACATCAAGTGTTTAGAAGAAGCCGCAGCAGGAAACAATGAATTCAGCAGGGCAAAAAAAGCCATTGAACAGAAAGTAAAATCCCTGTGCGCTCAGCCTGAAGTGGAGTATTTCGTTCAACACTTTATACCGAGTTTTTCTTTAACGATTGATGAAATTAGCGAACTAAATTCAATATAGAGCACTTCACAATAATAACCTTGTCTGTTCTGGCTTTGATGGTTATTACCTAGAGTAAGCTCCAGGTAATAAATGGCTCAATGTCCTTTCGATTATTTTCAGGGGAATATATGGCTAGTTACAATGAAATCCACCAAATCCAAACCAAAGACAATTTAAAAATTGCTCTTCATCAAATGGGCGGCTCGCCCGAGACTAAACGCTGTATTATTGTTGTCCCTGGCTTTGCTCAAGCTGCAAATAGCGAAAATTTTCTTTTACTTAGCAAAGATTTGGCCTCAACCGAACGCGCTGTCTTTTGCCTAGATATGCGCGGCACCGGCAGCAGCGAAGGTCGCTATAGTTTTGGCGGCAGGGAGCATTGGGACATCTTAGCAGCGCTTGATTTTGCTAGAGCTAGATATCAAATCGTTGATATCCTCGGCTTTTCTCTTGGCGCCTACAGTAGCCTTAGAGCGGCCGCTGAAACCAAAGAGTATGCTGACAATCTATTTTTGGTTTCTTGCCCAACAAGTGTTGAAGAAATTGTCTTTAAGGGCTCAGCTATGCGCCATTGCCTCAATGTTTTTAGAAATCCGGGTAAATTCAAAGATGACGGGGGCTATATATTTCGCTGGGGCAATCCCCTGTCAAAAAAGACAAATGTCGCCAAAGTGGCGGTTAAAGCGGCCCTCCCAGTGCACTTTTTAGTCGGAAGGTCTGACCTGCTCATTCCACCCAAAATGACCAAAAAGGTATTTAATGCTACGGAAGTTGAGCAAAAGAGTTGGTCCGAGCTCGATGCCGGCCTACACGCAGATTTGATGTACGTCGATAACCCCGTAGCCTTTAAGAATTGGCTTGAAAATCCAGGCAGCTAGACCATGAAATAAAGCCATGTCTTTGTTTCATGGCTCTGTTTCTCAAGTTGAAAAATCACCTAATTTTCTTTATACCTACAATCCTATCCAATCAAATGGGGAGGCCGCTCAATGAGTACTTCGTATTGGCTCGATCGAACACCCTCCGTCGGTGAGAAAAATTACGATGTCGTCATCGTCGGCGCAGGCATCTCAGGTCTGTCTACGGCGTTTTGGTTAAACAAAGAAGACCCATCTCTCAAAATTGCGATCGTTGAAAAATCAAGGGTGGCTTTTGGCGCTAGTGGACGAAATGCAGGCTTTATCACCTGCGGCTCGGTCGAACACTTCAATCGCATGATCAATAAACACGGTCTTGAGCAAGCCACGCAAATTTGGAAGTTCGCAGAAGAAAATCTCAATCTCTTAAAGCAAGAGATCATTCAAGATGGCAGTGCCGAACTTGAGTTTGAACAAAACGGCGCCTACTCGCTTGCCGCCCAACCCAATGAATTTGAAGAATTGAAATTGGTGGCAGCAACTATGAATAAATTGAATATTCCTGCAGAAATTTATTCGGCTGAAGAAATTCGTGAGCGCGTTGGCCCGCAAGGTTTTGTCGGTGGAATTAAATATGTCGATGACGCCTCGGTAAATCCGGTTAAGTTAGTGAATAAAATCCGATCGCTTATAAAAGCTGATATTTTCGAAGGCGTTGAAGCTTTTCGTATCGAAGAGAATTCTGCCGGCACGAGAATTTTGAAAACTGACGCTGGAGATTTTGAAGCGCCCATGATTCTAATGAATCTGAATGGCTTTTCAGCTAATCTTCACCCTTGGTTTAAAGATAAAATTTATGCAACCAGAGCGCAATGCCTGATGTTTGAGCCCGTGAAGCGCTTTATGGATGGCCCCTGCTACGCCAACTTCTATCTCGATTACTTTAGGCAGCTGCCAACGGGTCAGCTTTTGATTGGTGGGTTCAGACAAATCGAAAAAGAAACTGAAGTGGGCTACTCAGATCATATTACCGATCCGATTCAAAATGCTCTTCATCAATTCGTCGTAACTCATTTACCGGAATATAAAGATGCACGAGTCACCCATCGCTGGGGTGGCATTATGGGATTCGCAAAAGACGGCGAGCCGATGATTGGCTCAATCCCAGATGACCAACAAGTCTTTTTTGCTGGTGGATATACCGGTCATGGCTTGGGTCTCGCTTTTCATACTGGGAAACAATTAGTGAATCTAATTTATGGTAGAGAAATTCCGCAATGGTTGTCGGCTCGCAGAATGTGAGTTGGATCAACATCAGTAAGCGATAAAATCTAATTAGCAAATGAGCCAATGTTTTGAAGCAGTTTAAGGGCAGTTTAGAGGCCGCAGCAACCGAGTTCGGTTTATCTGTTTCAGTCTCTGTTTCATTCT
>JAYVXS010000165.1:0-81027 GCA_043784965.1 Bdellovibrionales bacterium | reverse complement strand
ACTCAGTCATGCGCGGCGGGGCCATAAAATTGTCGCCAGAAATTTTGAAACTAAATTTTTGGCCACCGGGAAATGGCTTTTTGAAAGATGAATTGATGAGGGCAAAAAGCACTGAGTTTTGGTCATAGAATTTTTGTTGAACTTTCAGCTCGACCTTGAAGTTATAGGCCCCCAGATCAGGAGTGGGTCTACCTTTAGCAAGTTTTATGGCGATGTCTCCTTGAAGCTTGCAGCTGAGGTCGTCTTTGTCATCGCCTAGACTCAAATCATCAATCTGCAACTTACCCTCTGCCATCGCAGATTTAAGCGATGATTTTTTGAATTTAAGCTCTGGCAGGTTGAACATCGGCGCTCCACCCATATAGATTACGTAAGTCGGAAAGACAAAGTTCTTAAGCGAAGCTTCAACTTTGCCGATGGGCTGTTCTTCAAGACTCGGATCAATCTTAGCTTGTCCATTCAAATTCAACGCGCCGGCCAACTTAAAATCACCAATATTGAGTTCGCGAATAAATGAGCTTAGAGATGAAAGTGCAATATCGTTCGCAGCTAATTTAATTTTATGATTTCGGCTGCCCTGCTTGTTTTTTTCGGCCTCCTCATAAGAGATATCAACATTACCTTTGAGTAAACCCTTTGCCGTGGCATCTGCACCTAGTGAGCCCTTTAGGAGTGAAAGAAACGATGGTGAGAGGGTCAACTCATCAGTAGATATATTTGGCAAATTGGTAAGTTGAAGAAGCACTGAAGACAGTTTGACCCCTGGGTTTGGCAGCCAATGAATTCCCAAACTGTCGGCTTGAACATAGACACTTCCGCCAGATAGCTCTGAAATTTTTGTGGTCATTAAGTCTGATAAATCATCAAAAGGAAATAAAATAACAAAAAATAGCGCGGTGAATACAATGACCATTAAGAATTTTTTTTTGTGAAAGCGTATGAGCCCGGATATCAAACCAGTGAACAAACCAAATATGGCCTTCATTTCTTTTTTCCTCCAGGTTTTGGCGCAAAAGCAATGGGCTCTGCTGGAAGCGAGAAATTGGTCAGCCGGTAAATGGCATTGAAATAGTGAATGCCAGGAAGAGAGGGCTCGCTCGCTTCAATATTTAGCGAGATCATTTTTACATTTGGCAGGTTCTGTAGGAGCACGCCAATGTCTTTCACTTGAGTGAGATTGAGCTTTTGCAATGACACTTCAATCGCATTTTGTAGAATTGGCTTATTTATCCCAACTACAGGTTTATCATAGGGCTGAACCGACTTAATCTGCTCGCTTTGCAGACGAGCTCCTTCAAGTTTTGCTCTTGCTTGAGCTGCTAAATCAGCAGAAGTCACCGCCATAGGTAGCGGTGGCAAATCGCTTGTTGCATGTTGTAAATGAAATAGCTCGCGGATGAGACTCTTTTTCGCTTCAAATTGTTCAAGATTAGTCGATGCCGAATCATAGTATCCCATGGGCACTGATAGAATCACTAAAAGGCCAAGTAAAACCAGTCCGAAGAGACTGAGCTTTTGTCCGCTGGGCGAGAGCGAATCATATTTTTCTTTTACATTTGTAAAAGTCGGACTCTCTTGAATTTGTCCCCAGACCTGGCTTACTTTGTCTACAAGCTGTTCTTTAAGGTCATCGATGATCATGAGCTAAAATCCTTTTTCTAAGGTGCGTCGATACGTTGTATTTTCATTCGATACGCGAATGGCGTTCCAACTTTCGGATGAGTTCCGGTTGCAGTGATTTTCTTGAGCTCGCCAAGTGCCAACTGCTTTAGGGCAACTTCGATGAATGAGAGTTGATTGAGTGAGCCGACATTTCCTTCAATTAGCAGATCATCGTGTTCAATTGAAAGTTTGCTCACTTCAATTGCAACATTGGTCCCAGATTCTTTTTGATTTTGCGGCAATTTCTGCGTGAGTTTGGATAGGACATCAAGAGCAGAAGAGTAATGATCGAGCTTCGCTAAATTCTCTCGTCCCTTAATAAGGCTTTTTTGGTCATTTAGATATTTTTCAAGATTGCTTGCTGTTTTCCCAACAGTTTTTGCCTGTAGAGTAAGCGCGGTTTCGACACTACTACTTAGAGATGAAGTGAAACTTTCGCGTAGAATTGAGTGAACGAATACAATGACAATAGCGGTGCCGGCAATTTGCACGGCACGCTTCCACTTCTCCCAAAAAAGATTGAGGTTTTGATTTTGCTTTACGTATAAGCCTCTTCTTAAATTTAGACTCGGGCTTCTTACCGTCTTAAGGCCCTCTATCGCAAGGCCAACTGCAACGGGCGCCGCCGCCTCTATTGCCGACGTCAGTTCAAAAGAAAATGCAATTCGCTCAAAGGCCTTAGTTTGATTAACCGGCACCTCTAAGGTCTGTGTAAGATAAGGCGCAATATTTTGTAATTGACTGGCTCCGCCCATGATTTCGAGTTGCGGAAAATAGAGGTTGTTTTCAGTCTGCCATTCAATAATCGAAAATTTGAGTTCGCGGGAGAGTTCGGCTAAAGAATCTTTTACGGTATTTGAAAGCAAAATTTGATCTTTGTTGGCGCCGGCATCACTCATAAGAAGGTAGCAACGAAGCTGAACAACTTTAAGCGATTCTGCCAATGGAATATTAAAGGCCCGCGCAATGTTTCGCGCGATATCACTAGCGCCCCAAAGAATAGAACGCATGGCAACTAAACTATCCTGATTATAGGCGAGCAACAAAGAGCGTTGATGGCCCATCATAAGGATCAGTCGCCCGCGTTTTCGCGCATCGATCTGGGTTTTCTCTGGATCTTCCGATGTTGAAATTTGCCTTGGTGGTAGACTCCAATCTTCAAAAAGATTAGCTAAGGCGAATGCATCGACGCTTAAAATTGCCGGGTCAACAAAGCCTTCTTTGGCCCTATCGAGAAGTTCTACTATAGTTTCGTTGGGGCAGGCACACGCCATGACGACAGAAGTATTATTTTGAAACTCTAATACCTTGGCATCAAAGGTGGTATCTTCAAGATCAAATGGAATTTCATCTTCCAGTTCGAAGGCTAAACTTTTAATAATTTTTTGACGTTCACGAAACGGAAAGGACTTGCGCCGAACGCTGACGTTATTTTGCGAAACAGCCAAGACAAATTTAGTCTGAGTTGAATCATAACTAGAAGAAATAGTTCGTAGCGTTTCAATGATCTCTAAGCTGTGATCCGCATTGGGCTGGGATGAAAGAAGATACTCTTTAAAATCCGTTACCACGGTGCTTTTTCGGGTGAGGCTTACCTCTGCGACCTTTATGCTATGTGATCCGATGTCTATGCCGACACTTTTCATTTCATAATCCTTGATGCACTACCGAGATTAAAAACCTAAGCTTAACTTGCTGTCTAATTCTCTTCCCAATATATCACACTTGGCCTTTCATTTGGCACATCGATTTTTGCCGGAGCTGGGCTGGGCGAAGGACTAGGCGTGGGGGTAGCGGCACCACCAGAAGGCGGGGCGCCTGGAACTGGCGTTGGCGTGGGACTCGCATTGGCCTGTTTTTGCGCCTGCATTTGTTGTGTCAGATTTGCCTTAACCCGATCAAAGTCATAGACCACAGCTTCAAGGTTTCGCTGAGTCTTTCCTGATATGCCAGTGCTCTTGATGCGAAAATTAAATTCAGAATCAAAAGATAGCGGCATCACTTCTTTAGTTTTCGGATCAGTGAAAGGATCGCCTGAGACACCCAAAGAATTGAGTGCTCCCAAAAAATCTTTGAAGTCTTTAAACGGACCCCTTGTCGGCAAGGATCTAAGCTTGAGGAGTTCAGTGGCTCGTTCAAGTGTAATTTGCGGTGAAAGCGACATTAAAACATCTCTCGTGGCGAGATTTACATTAATTGCTTTCGTCCCAAAAATGGTAATATTGGGAGCCAATACATTAAAGAAGTCATCCTTCATGTCTTTTACCAAGTGAAGCTCACCAAGAGTTTTAAATGGCTGATTCGGAGGAATAAATTCATTGCTGAACTGTGAATATCTTGATCGCTTGTCACCGCCGTCAAATGCACTAGTCGGCCCCTCACTGACCCAGTCGGCAATATTGTTTATCAGTTTGTCAAAATCAAATGAGCTGTATTCGGCAGCGAAAGCCTCATCGCGCTTCACCTTCGCTTGAAACATCTGCAGCAACTGAATATGAACGGCTTGAGCGGTTGATTTAGACGGTGAGGCCAAATCATTGATATCTATTTTTGAACCCTCACTTGAAATCATAGAAATATACTTGCCTTGCATGCCGCTCATTTTGACGACTTTATCAATTCCAGTTTTGGCCATTTTGTCTGCGCCCATTGGAATGATGGGTGGCCATGCAAATGGGAACTGCCAAATTTGATCGAGTATCGTCTTGTCAGGTAAAGAGTCGCCGATCATAGCCTTGGCTTTTTTAAAAATTTGAATGCGTAAAAGACTCATTTCGAGACCCGCCTTTGCCGCATAGTAAGCCTTCACTTGATCGACACTCTTTGCGCTCATGACAAACTCTACCGAGGTTTCATACATCACTTGGGTGGCAATGATGATCATGAAGCTTACTGAAAAAATTGCGATCATCAATGCTGAGCCAGCCTCTTTTTTCAAAATACTTTGCGTTTGCTTAAAATTAATAAATCCAAGCGCGAAGGGTGGTATTTTTACTTCTGTGTTCAAAATTTTTAGGAGCTTGCGAATGTGTTTGTTAATAAGTCTGATCATCATGGTGACTTTGGTGTTGGGGTTACACTTGGGGTCGGACTGGGAGACTGATTAGACGACGCATTCGGATCTTTTTTAATTTCATTATTTGGAAAGTGAATGCTCGCGATGAGGCGCATTTCAACTGGTTTCGCTTTTGGATTATGTTTATTGTGAACTTTAATAGTTACATCGACCGCATACGGAAAATTATCTTTCATTCCCGCATCGCTGTCCGAAGTCTTCCAAAGTTCTTGCCATTCTTCGTGCCCCGGGCCTAAATACTTTAGCTTAAAGTCAGTGACATTTTCGATAAGCACAGCTTCAGTGGCACTGGCATCTGCCACCTCAACTTTGTCATCAAGGATTGGTGAGGTTCTTCGCCACAAGCAATCACTTGAGGTCGATTTGCCGCTGCTGCTAATGCTTTTACACGTCTTCAAAAAATAGCCAATTTTAGCTTGGTCAGAGGCCTGCTCATCACGTTGTACGCGAATATTTGAGAGTGAAGTAAAGTATACTGATTTTTCGGCTCCAATAAAGGCCGTCAACTCTTTAGGTACTTCTTTCGGTTTAGGTGTGGCCACTGGATTCGCTGTGGCCCCGCCAAAGGGCGGAGGAGTCTGCGTGATCGCATTTCCAGGAGTGCCTGTCGGTGCGCCGGGAGCCTTATTAACTTCGAGATTTACTTGATTATACATGGTGGTGTAAGTATCCCGATGATGAAATGCCAAGCTAAGGTCTTTCTCCATTACCTTTAGCGCTTCTCGAACCTGCGAATCTTGCTCAATTTGCAATTCGAATTTACGCTGGCTTTGAATGGCACTGCGAATCGATGTGCTGGTGAGCACCGTGAGTGTTGCTAAAATCGTCATTGCGATCATCATTTCAAGAAGAGTAAAGCCCGAATTGAAGCGTGATTTCACTATTTACCACCCGTGAGGCCGGGAATATTCGGCAGGGTTAGTTCTTTTTTATAATCGATGAAGTAACTAGTGACTGAGTTCTTAATTTGGCGCTTGGTTATTTTGCCAGTATAAACGATTGTGACCGTAACCTCTTTAACGACTTTTCCTAAGAACTCGGTCATTTGCCCAATGATAAAGAGCATAGTTTGATTGGCGCCACCATCTTTAGAGGTTAATAAATCTGTGAGACTGGGCATCTCAAATTCTTTTGATTTGAGCGTCCATTTGTACTGAGAAAATTCTTTGCCATCTTTACTGAAGTCTCCCGCATCGGCCTCTGGAATATCGTCGGGCGCTTTGTCTTTATATAAAATTTCAATTTCGGTCATTTTTTTTTGCAATAGAAAGGCTACGGTATTATTGATTTTAGATTTCTGTAATCTTTGCGTATTACCACTCCACGCATTGGCCACCAGCAAGATGCCACCGCTCATAATGACCATGGCGATCAAAGTTTCAAGTAAAGTGAACCCAGAAAGAGATTTATTTTTCACCGCTGAGTGATCTCCTTTAGGCTTATGTTTTTATCAAAGATGGTGGTATGTGCGGTTAAGGGGCTTATATAGATTGTCCAAATAAGGGTCTTATGGTCCGAAAGGTGAATGGCGGCTTCTTGCACTAGCCCTTGGGCAAAGAAATGAACCGAAGCATCGCCTTTGGTGATCGCCTTGCCGTCACTATATTCAATTTTATCAATGAATAGATCTTTTGGCAGTTTCACTCTATCTCTTAGAATCGACCTAGATATTTCAAAGCCATTATTTTTTGCAATCAAACTTTTCTTAGGGTCGCTCTCTTCTTTTAGTTTTTTCAATTGATCGTCGTTGAGCAGGGTCACATTTCCACTCCCAGTCTCAATCCAGTAGCTGTGATTTTTTTTTTCATCCAAACTAAAAGCAATGCGATAAGTTCGGTTTTCAAGTCGTGCGGCATTGTGCACTTGCTTGGCGACGATGGCGAAGCGTTTGACTTCGTCTTTAAGCTTACCCTTTGAGTTAACTAATTTCGGGACGCCAAGAGTGAGTACAAGGCCAATGATAAC
This sequence comes from Bdellovibrionales bacterium, assembly GCA_043784965.1. Classification (GTDB taxonomy): domain Bacteria; phylum Bdellovibrionota; class Bdellovibrionia; order Bdellovibrionales; family JAMPXM01; genus JAYTQQ01. The sequence goes on along the minus strand of JAYVXS010000165.1, from coordinate 74,324 downwards.
CAGCACGATCATAATCTCTATGAGTGTGAAGCCTCGATTTGCATCCTTGCACGACATGAGACATCTCCCAAATGGGATAGTATAGCGCGAGTTATTTAGTTACAGTTCCTTCGTCGTCATCAGAAGTAATGTCACGATCATAGCCTGAGCCACCGGTCTTTTTATCTTTGCCATAACTTTTTAAAAGAAATTTTGAACCATCCGATTCATATAAATATGGCATTCCCCATGGGTCCTTCGGAACTGTTTTGAGGTAGGGGTCAGGACCCCAGTTTGGGCAGATCTCTGAACCTGGGTTTTGCGAAAGAGCCTGCATGCCTTGATCGGTGGTTGGAAATTGTGTGCAATCGACATTGTACATTTCTAGATTTTTCGAGAGTTCTTTAATTTGAATATAAGCTTCTTTTACTCTCGCTTTTTGAAGATTGCCGATGATATTTTTGCCAAGAATGGCCATTAAGCCACCGAGAATAACCAGAACAATCATAATTTCTATTAAGGTAAAGCCGGCTTGAAATAAAATGTTTTGCTTCGGGTTTCGCATAGGGTTCCTTCGTATAAAAATTGATCTCATAATAATTAAATTAAGTTCAATACTAATCCTATTAATAATCCTAATAGTATATTGAATTTACTTTTTTTCTGGTGAAACATTGCCTAACCATTGCCTAACCATTGCCTAACCATTGCCGCCCAAATTCGCCATATCAAACATCGGCAGCATAATTGAAAACACAATCACACCAATTACCAGACCCATCATAATGATCATAACGGGTTCAAGCAAGGCTGTTAAACCTTGAATTTGGGTTTTAACTTGAAAATCATATGAGTCGCTGACCTGCGTCAGCATATTCTCTAGCTCGCCGGTTTTTTCTCCAATGTTAATCATATGAGTAACAATGGGCGGAAATTGTTGCGATTTTTTTAAGGGACCTGCAATGGATTCTCCTTCAGAGATATTATCTCTAGCTTGAATGATGGCCACGGCTAATACGTGATTGCCGACCACATTTGATACGATGTCCATCGCAGACAACATGGGCACTCCGCCCTGCAAAAGTGTCGCGAGTGTTCGCGTGAATCTTGAAACGGCAACCAGTCTGACCAGTTTGCCAATGACCGGAATTTTCAAAAGAATTGCATCGTATGTTTTAGAGCCCTCTGTCGAGACCTTCCAGGTTTGAAATGAAAAGTAGGCGCCAAACATAATAACTAATATCACGTGCCAATAGTTAACCAAGATACTGCTGAAATTTATTACGACCAGTGTATACCAGGGCAGTTCCATTTCGGCACTCTCGAAAATTGAAGTCAATTTTGGAATGACGAAAATAAAAATCACCGCCAGCATGGCTAAAGTAAAAATAAACATGATCAATGGATAGAGAATCGCCGACTTCACTTTTGAATTGAGCTCATTTTGTGCCTCTTTAAATTCAGCAAGTCTTACCAGAATGACATCTAGATTTCCGGTTGCTTCACCGGCTTCACACATCGTTACGTAAATGTGATCAAAAAGTTTTGGGTATTTCGCAAGGCTTTTGTAAAAGGGGGCACCTTCATTTACCATATTTTTGATATCAGCCGTTGCCTCTTTTAAGGTTTCATTTTCAACTTGGTCGCTGACCGCAGCTAGTGACTCAACCAGAGGGATTTTAGCTTTGATTAGAGTGGCAAGCTGTCTGGTCATCATCGAGAGTTCGTCGATGCTGATCTTTTTTCCGCTTCCAGATTTTTTCTTGTTCTTGAGTTGTTCTTTACCTTTATCCTTGAGGTCAACAACAAAAATGCCATCTTTTTTAAGCTTTGAACGTGCCGTACGTAAATTTTCGGCGTCTATGGTGCCGCGCAGATTCTTGCCCGCCTGATTTAAGCCACGATATTCAAATATGGGCATTCGTATCTTTTCCTTCTAACGCGCGTTTCTACAAATCCACTTGTGTATTGGCGAGAACTTCTTCGATAGTAGTAATTCCCAATAGAATTTTTTGAATCCCGTGATCTCTGAAGGTTCGCATTCCATCGGCAATGGCCTGTTTTTTAATAGTGCCGCCATCTTTTTTAATCATAATCAAATGCCTGATCTCTTCATTGATCATCATCAATTCTTGAATGATTGTTCGTCCAATATAACCTTTGTGATTGCAGTGTTCACAGCCGACATTTTTAAAAATGCGGCCGGCCTGAGCCTGTGCACGAGAGAGTCCAATCGAGCTAATTTCAGTGTCACTTGCAACATGGGGCGCTTTGCAATGTGGACACAAGACTCTCACCAGGCGCTGTGCGATTACCCCCAGCAGAGAAGTAGCCACTAAGAAGGGTTCGCACCCCATATCGGTTAATCGCGGAAATACCCCGGCAGAATCATTTGTATGAATCGTAGAGAGCACTAAGTGACCAGTGAGTGAGGCATTGATGGCAATTTCTGCCGTCTCAAGGTCGCGAATCTCTCCAATCATAATTACATTGGGATCCTGACGAAGTATCGCCCTTAAACCAGCCGCAAAGGTCAGGCCGATTTTAGAATTCACTTGAATTTGCCCGATCCCATGAATGCGTTGCTCGACGGGATCTTCAACCGTGATTATATTGGTTCCGACATTATTAATTCTATTTATGCTGGCGTAGAGTGTCGTCGACTTACCAGAGCCGGTGGGGCCAGTGACTAGAATAATCCCATAAGTTCTTAAGAGTAAATCATTGTTCATTTTATTAAGAGTGTCTTCACTAAAGCCCAATTGCTCGAGTTGAAGGACCACATTCGAGCGATCTTGCAAGCGCATCACGAGTCTTTCGCCAAACGAAGTGGGTACAGAGCTCAAGCGCACATCGATATCTTTGCCGCCTACTTTTAGCGGAATACGACCATCTTGTGGCAAACGCTTTTCAGCAATATTGAGATTGCCCATTACCTTTATTCTTGAAGTAATGGCGTTTTGTAGTTTTTTGGGTGGTTTAAAAATATCAAATAAAAGACCATCGACTCTAAAGCGCACTACCATGTCTTTTTCAAAAGGTTCAATGTGAATATCTGAGGCCTTCTCTTTAACGGCACGAAACAAAAGTGTATTGACTAGTCGAATGACCGGCGCATCGTCTTCGCCGCTCTCTAAAAGATCGACAATTGGCTCATCTAGATCGTAGTCCTCTTCGTCTATTTCCTCTAAACCTTGAAGGGCAGCCGTGCTCTTTTCATAAACCTTATTAATGGCATCGAGTATTTTAATTTTCGAAGTCATGATAATGCGAACGCGCTTCTTAAACATGACTCGCAAATCGTCCATGATTTTACTATTCAATGGATTGGTAGTTAGCACAAAGATTTGATCTTGCTCTTCTTTGTATGGCAAAACCTCGAACTTTTTCGCCAAATTAATTGGAATATGGCGAATCAAATCGACGGCGATATCATTTATCGGAATATCTTTGATGTATTGAATTCCAAGCTTTGTACAAATTTCTGATATGATTTCATCTGCATTTGTTGCTTCTTTTTTACTTAAATATTCGCCCAGAGAATGGCCTTGGTCAATGGTCATAGCAAGCAATGCGGTCAGCTGCTCGCTACTAATCGAGGTGCTCTTTAAAATGATACTCTCAAGTTGCGGCGTTGCCATAAATTTACCTTAATCATTCCTTTTTGTTCGCTCAAGAGATTCTTCAACTTCGGCGTGCGGCAGTCCTTCAATGACCTTGCCATATGGATCGCGGCCATCGAAGTTTTTCTTAAGCCACTCAATGCGACTTTGCGCTTTGTTGTTTAGCAATTCGTGATTGTCTTTTGAGCTGCGCAAAATTTTGGGTGTAATAAAGACCACCAAATTCAATTTGTCTTTGCGAACAACTTTATTCTTAAATAGCCAGCCGATGATTGGCAAATCACCTAATACCGGGACTTTCTGCTCAAGCATAGTTTCTTCGTCATGAATGAGGCCGCCGAGAACGGCAGTGTCTCCACTATTGACTACGATATTGGTATCAATCTTTCTTTTTGCAATCACCGTGGTATTGCCGACGAAGCTTTGTGCGAGAGCCTGAGTAGTGGTGGGCTGCTTCACTTCTTGTACCAGTTTCATTCGCACTTGATCTGAGTCAGGCGAAATATGCGGCGTAATCTTAAGCGAAATATTCACATCCTCTAAATTGGGCGCCGCGGTTGTGCCAGTCGCAGTTGTCGATAAGGTTTGGCTGATCGGAATTCTTGAACCAACTTCAATCGTGGCGTCTTCATTGTCGAGGGCTAAGATTTGTGGAGTCGAGAGAATATTGCCTTCAGTTTGCGTTTGTAAAAAACTCACCAAAGCCAACAAAGACGGGATTTTAAAGGTTTGATTATTAAGTGTAAGGTTGAGCGTTTCACCTGCGCCAAAGCCTAAAATAGCACCAGCTTTAGTGGGATTAATTAGGTCGCCAAGGTTTCCGCCGGTAAAGCCAACCCGAGCTGGGCTTGCCACTTGAGTATTATTTGCATCAGTTGTGGACTGAAACTTCACAATATTTGAATCCCAAATATTGGCTTTAGTGGCGTTCATTTCCATAATAATGGCCTCGACAAATACTTGATCGCGCGGCACATCTACTTTGGCTAAAATTCTTTTGATTATCTCATAATCTATTTTGCTAGCAGTTATTACTAGAGAGTTGTTCGCTTTGTCGGCTGAGATTTTAACGTCTCCGCCAAAAATGCTATTGCCAGTTGGTTTTGAAGGTGGATTGAATCCACCAAATCCGCCAGGGGGAGCCGCTGGTGTCGACGCCGCACCACTAACGCTCGCAACGCCACTCAAGGTTTGTGCGATTTTTTCTGATTCACCATATCTTACGAAATAAACATAAACACCAGCTTCGCTGGGATCCAATTTATAATCCAATTTTCGCACCAGGCCGCGCACTTTTTCAACGCCGGCTCGATTCCCGACAACAATTAAGGCCCCAGTTCTCTCATCGGCCATAACGAGAGACAAATTTTCAGTGCTGCCGCCTGGCTGTCCTGGCATACCACTGCCGCGATATCTTGGGACGCCAAAGCCGCCGGTTTGCGCGCCCTTTGTGGGGTCTTTATTAATAATGGCGTTGATCAAATCAGCGAGCTCTTTAGCTTTGGCATATTTAATCGGGAGCACAACTAGCTGTTCATCAAAACCCGGCTTATCAAGTTCTTCGATAATTTTTGTAATTTTATCAACGTTTGAACCGTAGTCGTTGATAATGAGAGAATTGGTGGGTCCATAGGCACTGACGTCACCGTCACGGGTTGAAATAATGCCTAAGTTTTTCTTAATATCGTCGGCCATAATATGTTTTAAATGAATAATCTTGGTTACAAAAATATCTGAAGTTGGATAATAAGAGCCTGAATAAGTCGGAATATTATCATTTTTTGCGGTCTTTGAGCTCTTCACTTTCAAAAATTTTCCGTAAGGAACAACTGTGAAGCTGTTGGCTGCTAGCGCGGCTAAGAAAGCCTTGTAGGCTTCAGCGACGGTTACTTTACTTGGTGCCACAATACTGATTTTGCCGTGTACCGAAGAGTCGATGATAAAGTTTTTGCCGGTTAAGTCACTAATCGCTTTAATGACATCGGTGATTTCAGCATTTGGATAATCAAAGCTTTCAATTTCGTCAGGATAATTTTCATTGGTGATTTCTTCGATCGAAGCATCCTTTATTGGCTTTTTATTCATCGCTTTAATCGGTACCGCAGGGACAGTGGGTCCAGGTTTCTTTCCTGACCCAGACTTTGGATTAAATGTACTGGTGGTGCTTGGCGGAGTGGAACGGGTATTATCTGGCGGAAAGCCCGCTCTTGCTTGTTCAGTATCGGCTTGATTATTTTGTTGGGTCGGCGCTGGAGTTGGCGGGGGCGGCGGCGCGGGGAATCTTCCTTGTGGTTGCTGTCCAGGAGCCTCATCGTCCTCATCGTCAAAGAGACGATCAATATCAGTTGGCGATTGTGCGAAAACACTTCTCACTGGCGTAGTTTGTAAAATAGCCGAAGCCAAAATGAGGGCTCGCACAAGTTTTAAAGCCGGTTTAAGGCCTCGCGTGTATTGCAATTTCATGATGTTTACCTTCCTTGGTTCGCAAAATAAAAAATTATCGAATCGTATAGTTCAAAGTTTCACCGCGTCCGTCGCGTTCAACATCGAGGCGAATTGATCCGGCAGTCTTAAGATCGTTATAGAGTTGAAGGGCCTTGCTCGCACTATCAATGGGCTCGCCGTTGGCGGCCTTCACGACATCGCCCGCTTTAATCCCTAACTTGTCAAAGATGCTGCCTTTTTGTAGATCCATTATGGTGAATCCATCAATGGCTCCGCCTTTGAAGTGCGGTACTGCACGCGCTTGCTGCAAAATATCTGAAAGATTATTGGTGAGTCGATCAACGTCCGAGCGACTAATCGACATATCAGTATCTGAATCATGAACCACTTCGCCGGTGACGACCGCTTTGCTCACACCAAAATTAAGTTTTGAATCCTGTTTGATTTCAATGAATTCGAGGCGCCCAATAGCAAGGTTTCGAAAAATAACTTTGTTGCGATCCACATGAATGATCTTGGCCATGCCCTCAATTTCATCTTCCACGGCAAAGCTTTGATTCTCATTCTTATTTTTAAGGCTAATGGTAGCGATAGATCGCGATGGGTCGGCATGAACAAGCGTTCCGATCAGGCCAAGTGGTAGGCTTGAGAGAACTGGTGGTGCATCTGCTGGAGCTTTTGCGTTTGCATCCGCGCCAAGTGCATCCGGGATCTTGCCATCTGAATTGAAAATATTTTTTTGCGTAATCATCTGATATGAAGCCAAATTGGAACTGGCTCCGCTTACACGATTTTTAATCTGTGCCGGCGGTGGGCCCTTTGCGGGAATCATTTGATCCCGAAAAGATAGAATGGCCAGGTCAGCACTTACGTAGCCTATTAAGGCCAGCAAAATATAAATGTAGGTTCCTGCAAATGGTGCTTTTGACTTCATTGCTGCCCGTTTTTTTTGTTAATGCCCAAAGCTTAAGTCGAAAAAAAACTTCTTTCGACCCAGCTCAGATCAAGATCCAGAAATAGTGTAGCAGACCAATGTACGACACTCATTAACTTTCTTGCAGAGGTTTGAATAAGTTTGGTTCTTATGATTGAATTAAATTTGTTGATAAGTAAACCTCCACATATTCGAAACGGAAAGCGTAAATTGGTAGCTAGTAAATTCTTTTCACGACTTGAGTCTAGCAAAACTGTTGCGAGTGCTGAGGAGAGATGCGAAAACCAATGAATGACCAAAGGAAAATCACATGAGAGATAAAGCCTGCTTTGTTGTAGCCGCCAATTGGAAGATGTATAAAAACCCGCGCGAAACTGAAAATTTTTTGCAAGACTTTTTACCGCTACAAAAAAGTTTTTCACCCTTAGTGCAAAGTATTTTTTTTCTTCCGGCAATGAATTTAGTGGCAGCAGAGAAAATTCTCAAGTCGACCAATATTTTTTGGGGAGCACAAAATATTCACTTTGAAAGCGAGGGTGCATTTACCGGCGAAAACTCGCCGAAGGTCTTGCGTGAACTTGGTGCACAAGTCTGTTTAGTTGGCCATAGTGAAAGACGTGCGCTTTTTCATGAGACCGATGAGCTGTGCGCAAAGAAAATTAAATCAGCCCAAGGCCTTGCTCTGGTCCCGATGCTTTGTGTGGGCGAAAGTCTTGATGAGCGTAAAGCTAACAAAACTTTTCAAGTGATCACTGAGCAAATGAAAAACTCACTCAAATTTTTGGCGCCGCAAAAAAAAATCTACATTGCCTATGAGCCAGTTTGGGCAATCGGCACAGGTCAGGTTGCAACAAGTAGCGAGGCCGGCGAAGCCCATTTCATTTTGAGAAAAGCGCTAAAAGATTTGATTGGTGAAAAACTTGCCGAAGCAACACCCATTCTTTATGGCGGAAGTGTCAAGCCTGAAAATGCCCAGGAGCTCGCAAACCAAGATCAAATCGACGGTTTTCTCATTGGCGGAGCTTCACTTAAATTAGAAAGCCTTGCGCAAATCGCCCAAGTAAAACTTGGCGTTTAGCGCCTGGTTTTTTTTACTTAGTAAAATGTGGAAAACCTGAGAACAGGGACAGTGAGACCGGCAAACTGATTTCAGGGGCAGGGCCAAAAATCGGCATGCGGGCAGATGTCATTTTGTTTTAATTCGATAGATCATTCCACCAAGAATATTGGCAAGAATACCAACAAAAAAAGATAGGGCCGCATTCAGGTCCAGAAATCTGTGCAACAGGGCTACAATTTTTCGCGTAAAGTCATTAGACGATTCCAAAATTTCCGTAGGAGATTCGAGTGCCTCTACATGAGCCAATTTGCGACACAAATGAGCGAAAAATTTGTTGGCTGAGAAATTGGATTTAACAGGCAAAATCAATTAAACTAAATTGGTAGCAAGCGGCTTTGGGCAAGACGTGGGGCTAAAAAGCTTTCTGTAAGCTTTCTTGATGGCAAAGGGCATATGCCCAGCAGCCAAGGGCTAAGTGTGAACAAATCTGCATTTGATTTGTTCACTTGAAAAATCTGTGGGGAAGACATTTTATCCGTCGCAAACCAAAATTTGCAGATGAGTGCGCGTAAGCTGGACTCAACGCTAAATTCTAAGTTTGAGACATTGGAGCGAAGAATGAACCCCTCTCTCAAGCTATACTTTCGTCGTTGTCATATTTGCAATCGACTTTCGCAAAATGCAGGCAAGGATGAGTCTGATCTCGTGCATTGCATACATTGTCATAAGATTTTCATTCCTTTTCTCTTTTTCAATGATGAGGAGACTCCAGTGCTATGTGATAACGAGCCGCGACCCGAGCTGAAAGAATCCTATTTGCCAATTCGTGGCTTTACGAGTTATTGGTAATGAAAGTCTTTCATCAATAAGCATGAGATGAAATGACGGAGTCCGCCCCCGATCAAATAGAATTTGTTATTGTGAATTCAGTTTAGATTTTTTATCCTCAAGGAGAATTTCATTAAAAAATTGGCAAAAGAATTAAGAAAAATTGAACTTTCGGACATTCAAGCTGCACGTGAAGTTATAAAGGACTTGATCGAGGAAACGCCATTGCGACCGGCGCCAATGATTCCCGATTTGAAAGAAACAAAACTCTTTTTCAAATTTGAGAATCAACAAGTAACGGGCAGTTTTAAAATTCGCGGTGCGCTTAATAAGATGAATTCGCTGACTAACGAAGAAAAAAGACATGGAGTCGTAGCTAGTTCAGCCGGTAACCATGCTCAAGGAGTCGCTTTGGCTGCGCAAAAGGCGAATACCAAGGCACATATCGTTATGCCAACCACTGCCCCAATTGTGAAAATTGATGCGACTAGAAGTTACGGTGCGGAGGTCATTCTGCATGGTGAGGTTTACGATGAAGCCTACCAATATGCGCTTCAGCTTGAAAAGGAAAAATCTTATACATTTGTTCATCCCTTTGAAGATGAAAAAATTATTGCCGGGCAAGGGACAATAGGCCTTGAAATTTTCGAGCGCCTTCCGGAGTTAGATTCAATTGTCATTCCAATAGGTGGAGGGGGCTTAATCAGCGGTATTGCCACTGCACTCAAGAGTCTAAAGCCAAGTATTAAAGTATACGGTGTGGTTTCTGATCAGGCGCCCAATATGCGTCAGTTGTTTAAAAAAGAAAAGCTAAGCGAAAAAAGCAGTAAAAAAATTTCGACCATTGCAGAGGGCATTGCCATTAAAAATGCATCACCGCAAATGTGCGATACTTACATATCAAGACTTGTGGATGATATCTTTGAAGTGAGTGACGATGAAATTGCCCGCGCCATTGTTTTTCTTTTAGAAAAGTCAAAAAGTGTGAGCGAAGGCTCGGGAGCGGCTGGCCTAGCGGCAGTATTGTCACGAAAAATTCCGCTCGGTAAAACGGCGTGTATTCTTCTTTGTGGCGGCAATATTGATTTAAATATCATTTCGAAAGTAATTGATCGAGGGCAGAGGGTCGCCCATCGTTTAGCGCGAATTTCAGTCATTGTAGATGATTTGCCAGGCAATTTAAATCGTCTCACGAGCGTATTGGCTGAGCGAAGAGCCAATATTTTGGAGGTCTACCATGATCGCGTGTCTCCAGAGTTGGGATTAAGAGAAACGCGTATTGATCTGCTTGTTGAGACCACAAGTAATGAGCACATTTCTGAAATTGTAGAGCAGCTCAAAGGCACTTTGGGTTGCAGGTCCGTATCATCAACAAGAGCGTGAGGACCTACTCATCTTCTTCAATTTTTTCATCGCCCCAGCCGCCGCCTCCACCTGAGGAAAAGCGTAATAAGGTTTTCGCCTCAAGCCTTTGCTTATGATTCACAATGACTTCAGTTTTTGAATCATTGAACTCAATAGAAACTTCTGATTTCTCGCCGGATTTCCCGCCCGATTGACCAGCCGCTCGATTTTTTAACTGGGGCGCTACCATATTAAATTCGGCTTCTTTCAAGACCAGAAAACTCATTTGCATTCCGCCCCCGCCGTTATGAATTCCCTTACCAAGAAAGTGTGAGTGCTTGCTGATATTTTGAAACTGCAAAGCAAACTTTCTTTCCGTTTTTTCAACTGAAAAAATATCACATTTAGACTGAGTTGTAAAAAGCTGATTTGCCCAAATTGAGAATACCTGTTCGCCCTGTTTCTCGCTACTCCCGCCCTGGCCGCCAGGCAAATCAAAATCCCAAATGCATTTAGCATTGAAGGCAATCGAGCAGGGTCCAATTCCTTCAGAGTCTGAAGCGAAATTCTTTCCTGAACGACTTAGCTTTAGTAAACTTGATCGCAAAAATCCGCAAAGCTCTTTAAGATGAAAGCGACTCGCCATATATGAATTTTTGATCTGTTTGGCATTGAGCATTGAGTTTTGTGGGGTGCGTAGTTGCAGGGCTGAAAAACTGCCCTGATTGGCCGGGAGTTCAATGTTTAAAAGCGACTCAAGGGCCGCGAAGCAAGCCGCAAAACTCATAAATTCAGTTAATTGAAAGCTATCAGATTGAGCCGTTCCAATAAAATCAAATAAGATATTTTCATTCTCTTTGCATTCAATTCTCAGCTTGATGAGTTCCCCTGTAGAGAGCTTATGTTGAAAATGAAAATCGCCGTTCGAAAGATTTTTTGATATCCAGGAGAGTAAAGATTTTTTTGTTGAATCAAAATAGAAATCAAGTTGATCCATACTAAAGCTTAAGCCAGGTAGGGTTCTGAGCCTCAATAATTGCTGTTCTAAAGCGTTCAATTTTATAATATTTTCTTTCAGCTTCTCTAAGAATTCAAAGGAAGCGCCCGGGTGGGAGCCAATCGCCGCAAGAATTTCATGGTTCAATTCATTTTTCGCAGCAATCGGAGTAGGCGGAATTCTCAAGCTATGAAAGGCTGCCGACGGATCGCTACTGCCACCCAAATTAAAGCGAATCGACAGCAGAAAGTCGGCATTAAGATCTGGACTAGATTTAGTAGAAAGCAAAATTGCTTTCACTAAACAAACTTCACTCAATGAGCTGCCGCCTGACGATGGATCATTGACGATCGCCAGGTCACCATTTTTCATTTTTAAATATTGATGACAAAAGCGCGCACAGGCAGAGAGGCTTAAATCTGCAACACTAAGCGCTTCGATGTGCACGGCCGATCCATTTGTTGTGGTCAATGCCGCTGGCGAAAATTCTGTCAACAATAGTTTCAGTGCTTTACTCCACTGAACTGAAAAACCGAGGTCTGCATTTGTAAATGATGAGTTCATAAAGAGATTTCAATTCCTTGAGGTCGATAATTTTTAATAATTTTCAGCAGACTCGCGGCAAGAGGGCCAGATAATTTGAGCCTTTTGAAATTTGAAAACTTTAAAATCTCACTCCAGATACGGTAACTTAATATTTTTTCGATACTGAGCAGCTCTTTTTGAATATCAATGTGTTTGCGCTCCTGATTGTTTCGCACAAGCGTCAAAATCGATTCCAGAATGCGCGGTTTTGCGCGTTCTGCGGAGGCATTGGCAAGTCCAAAAATTTCGACGTCGCTGAGGAGTCCTGCGGCGAAAAGAAAATCAATTAGACTTGGAACGAAAGACTTTCCCATTATCATCGGACCAGGATCATATGAAATTTTTTCGTTTGCAAATTCGGGAGTATTAAAGAAACCGCTGGCAATAATATTTGTTGCCGAAATTTCAAGCTCATAAGAATCGCTTGCATCGTGCAATATAAATCCTTCTAGGCCAAGATGAAGATGTGCCGCCATTTTGTCGGGGACTTTGTCGGCAAAGAAAAGGCTAGAGTGGCTTTTCAACTTGTCATTGGCGATGAGCACTTCGACGGGATTTAGGCATTTAGTCTGGAGATTGGAAAACTGACTCTTAAGGGGTAGGAGCTGTGATTCAACTTGTTTCTGGCGAAAATTCAGTTTAGTTTTCAATAGAGCATTTTGCCAGCGCAGGCTTTCTGCTAAGGCCTTGTTTTCTTCACAGGAGCAGAAAACTTGTAAACCTTTTGCTCTAAAAAACTCAGCGACCTTCAATTCATTTTCTGAATTTGTATTAGAATGTAAAAATCCAATTGCAATATCTTGAATGGATAGTAGTTGAAGCTTCGCCAAAATAAATTCAAGATCCGCAAGTTCAACCGCCTTGATTACATTTCCTGAAGCATCTGTTCTTTCACTAATGCCAAAGAGCGTGTCATTGAAAACCGAAGAGCTTGAGTTCTTGGGCAGGCGAGAGCTAGAGCGTGGGTGTTTTTGAGCGGTGAGCTCCAATAGATTTTCAAAGCCTGAAGTAACGAAAAAAGCGATCTGCTCAAAATTGAAATGAATTGACTGGTCAGCATTTTGAGAAACAAAATATTGCAGTAATACCGGCGCATCAGAAGATTCATTTAGCGGCAGTGTTTCTTGCAGACACTCTCGCACACCATCCGTCAAACTTTTTTTAGTGATTAACCAAGCTTTATTGGAGCTGGTTTCAGCAAAAAACTCTCCGACATTCAAACTTAGAGCATTCAGCATCTTGAACATATCCCCGAGGCTTGCTAGGCTGCTGATGTTTTTAGCTCATGTTTTCTGTTGAGCAACACCAGAACTGAGCACTTTAGGGTCAATTCCGATTTTTTTCAATCTTTTTGAAGAGGAAACACTTGAAAGTTTCGCCAGACATACAAGCCCTTGCCCCCTATGTTCCGGGTAAGCCTATTCAAGAGACCCAACGTGAATTTGGCATCAAAGAGGTCTATAAGCTTGCGAGTAGTGAGAACCCCTTGGGCCCATCGCCACTTGCCCTTGCGGCAATTCAGAAAAATTTAACAGAGCTCAATCTATACCCGGATTCAAGTTGCTTCGAACTGCGTAAAGCTTGCGTAAATAAGTTCGCTCTGCCTGAGAGTTTTTTTTGCTTTGGGAACGGTTCGGATGAACTCATTGATTTACTTTCGCGAATTTTTTGCGCTCCCGGAGAAATCGTTATAACCAGCCATTGTTCTTTCGCGACCTATAAAATGCGAACTCGGGCGAGTCGGGCTGAAATTATAGAGATTCCAATGACTCAAAAGCTTTCAGTTGATGTCTCTGCCATTGCTGAATGGCTGCATTATCACCCTTCTCGGGCGCGGGCACGGCTGGTTTTTTTAGCGAATCCTAATAATCCGACCGGAACCTACTTAAATCATCGACAAGTCGAGAGCTTTCTTAAGGAGATGAAGGCGTTTCCGAATGTGATCGTGGTTTTGGATGAGGCCTACGATGCCTTTATTAGGGCGCCGGATTTTCCAAAATCACTTGAGCTTTTAAGAGAAAATCAAAACTTGGTGGTAATAAAAACCTTGAGCAAAGTGTATGGATTAGCCGGTCTTCGAATGGGTATTTTGATGGCTCAACCTGCGATTTGTGACTTGATCAATCGAATGCGTTTGCCGTTTAATGTAAATAGTCTGGCGCAAGTTGCCGCGATCGCGGCTTTAGAGGATAGCGAATATCTTCAGAAATCACAGAATTTGATTTGGCAGGGATTGGACTATTTTTATGAAGAGCTTAAGCGACTGGGGCTGACATTTTTAATTTCTCAGGCCAATTTCGTTTTGTTTGATGCTGGCTCGGATGCTGAAAAGGTCTATCGTGATCTATTAAAGGAGGGCGTTATTCTGCGGCCTCTTACTGCCTATCAGCTTCCGCAGCACTTGCGTATGAGTGTCGGTCTTCAGCATGAAAATGTAGCGGCAATTGTCGCGCTTGAGAAAGTTTTGGAATTGTCCTTTACCAGGAACTCGCCGAGTGCGCCCTTGGCTTTAAGAAATCGAGAGGATTTTGGTGTGCAACTATGAGCGATTTAATGAGACCAATTGTACCTGTAATTAGCATTGATGGCCCCGCGGCAAGTGGCAAGTCTTCGTTGAGCCGAGAGTTGGCGCGCCGGCTTGGCTTTGCGTGGATTTCAACTGGGGCTTTTTATCGTGGGCTGGCCTTTGTTGCCCACTCAGAAGGGGTTGATATCCATGACGAGGAACTCATGGCTACGCTTAGCTTGTCAGCCATTTGGTCGGTTCAAATGAGCGAAAAAATGACCCATGTCTTTTTAAAAGGACAAGACGTTACTGAAGAGATTTTTCGCGAACATATAGGCAATATGGCATCTACTATAAGTCAGTACCCTTTGGTTCGCCAGACGCTGCTAGATGCGCAAAGGCGATGTGCCTTGAATGTTAAGGGTCTTGTCGCAGAAGGAAGAGACTGTGGAAGCGTCGTATTTCCATATGCCGAGGTTAAAATATATCTTACAGCGAGTGCACAAGATCGTGCCGCCAGACGGGCAAAAGATGAGGGTAAGAGCGTTGACGAAACCATCAGTCAGCAAAAAATTCGCGATCAGCAAGACTCTAGCCGCAAGGCGGCGCCGTTGCAAATACCTGCTGATTCATTGGTTATAGATAGTTCTCAGATGAGTTTTGAAGCAGTGGTAAAAAAAGTTGAAGATCATGTGCGAAAGATTCTAAAACTATAAATAGACAGCTTCTATGACGAATTCCTATGACGAATTCCTAGGCAGTCGCCGCTGATTTCAGTAGCCTGAATCTGTCTCTGTCTTCAGTTTGCGGTTTGCCCGACCCTGAATTCCCCCTTATTTATTAAAAACTCTGTTTAATTCAAGCCTTTTCCCTTTGACTTTCAAAGGGCCCGCCCTATAAATGATTACTCTGTTCACTATAAGTATAGCGAATAGAACAAATAAGCTCTTGATTTAAACCTGCCTTTTTAAAAAATAGCGTGGGTCAATTTTGGGTTAGAAAACTTACTGAAGTAGGTTTTCTCAAAGGAGGAAGAAACAAACCCTATGATGTCTGAAACAAAAACAAAAACCAAGTCCGGTAAGGTGAATCTGACGAGGGCGCAACTCGAGCAAGAGAAAATTCTTGCGATGCTCGAGCAAGCCGATAAAGAAGTTCTTAAAAAAGATGTAGGTGTGATGACGGCAGCTGCTGCGAAAGAGAAATTCGATGATCTTTTTAAGGCCTCTATTTTAGAAAAAGATTTTACAGTAGGCGATGTTGTCCCTGGGATAGTCGTTGAAGTTCAAACCGACTACGTTTTGGTCGACATTAATTATAAGTCTGAGGGTTTGATTCCGGTAAATGAGTTTCGAGTGGTCGACGGCGTGAGACAAATCAAGCCAGGCGAACAAATCGAAGTTTATATTGATCGAATTGAAAATGAAAATGGCATGGTTGTTCTATCTAAAGATAAAGCAGATATGCTCAGGGCATGGAATGATATTTCTCGCGCTGCTGAAAATGAAGAGCTCATCGAAGGTACTGTAATCGCCAAAGTAAAAGGCGGACTCAGTGTTGATATCGGTGTAAAAGCTTTCTTGCCTGGTAGCCAAATCGATTTGCGACCAGTTCGCAATATGGATATCTACATCGGTAAAAAATATAAATTCAAAGTTATTAAATTTAACAAAAAACGTGGCAATATTGTACTTTCTCGCCGTGCACTTCTCGCTGAAGAGCGTGAAAATCTCAGAACTCAAACTCTGGATGCAATGAAAGAGGGCTCTCGGGTTACTGGTATTGTAAAAAATATCACGGATTACGGCGCTTTCATTGATCTGGGTGGAATGGATGGTCTTCTGCATATTACAGATATGAGCTGGGGGCGTGTAAAACACCCAAGTGAAATTTTGAATATGGGCGATGAAATCGAAGTTATGGTGCTTAAATATGACAACGAGCGTGAGCGCGTGAGTCTTGGTCTTAAGCAACTTCAGAAAGATCCTTGGGAAGCAGCGAAAGAAGCTTATCTTCCGGGAACAAAGCTTAAGGGCAAAGTTGTTTCTTTGGCTGAATATGGCGCATTTGTTGAAATCAATGAGGGTATTGAAGGTCTTATCCACGTGAGTGAGATGAGCTGGACTAAACGAGTGAAACATCCTTCTCAAATCATCAACGTTGGTGATGAAGTCGAAGTGGTTGTTCTCGAAGTTGACACAACTAATCGCAGAATTTCACTTGGTATGAAGCAGCTTCAAGCCAATCCATGGGTTGAGTTGAAGGCCAGTTATTCACCAGGGACGATCATCGAAGGTGAAGTAAAATCTATCACTGATTTCGGTATCTTTATTGGTATCGAAGAGGGCATTGATGGCCTGATTCACGTTTCTGACTTTTCTTGGACAAAACGTATCAATCATCCTTCTGAAATGTTCACAAAGGGTCAAAATATTCGTGCGGTTGTTCTGGGTGTGGATATCGAAAATGAGAGATTCTCACTTGGTATTAAGCAGCTTGAATCTGATCCTTGGGCGAATATTGACTCGAAATATAAAGTTGGAACACAACATATGGTGAAGGTTGTGAAAACAGCTGACTTTGGTGTATTTGTTGAACTTGAAAGTGATATCGAAGGTCTTATTCACATTAGCGAAATCACCACTGAGCGTATTACTAAGCCAGAAGACGCCGTAAAAGTTGGCGATGAGTTGAAGGCTGAAGTGATCACAATTGATAAAGAGGCTCGCAAAATTGGCCTTAGCGCTAAACTTGTGAAACTCAGAGAAACTAAGGCTGATGTTGAGGATTATGTTAAAAAGGCGACTTCGACTTCTAAGACAAGTTTTGGTGATCTGTTTGGCGATGCACTTAAAGGCATTAGCAAGGACGACGAATAGTTAATTCTTAGGCTGTCTTTAATGAGGCAGCCTGCTCTTTTTACAAGATGAATAGGGCGTCTGAGATGGGCAAAACTTTAAAGAAAAGCAAAGCTAGTACTGTAAAAAAAGACAATCCGAAGCTAAAAAAAGAGTCGAAAGTGAAAACCAGTTGGCCTAAACGCGCTGAGGTTCTTTTTAGGCCAGATCGCTATCAATATGTCAAATCTAGCAAAAGTAAGGAGCCGAAAGATTGTGTCTTTTGTGTCTCGGCCAAGGCTCCAGTCGATTTTTCAAGTCTTTGTTTGTTTAGGAATTCATTTGCCCAAGTGGTGATGAATAAGTTTCCATATAATGCTGGTCATTTGTTGGTCTTGCCGACGCGGCACGAGGGTGACTTTCTGGCGCTTTGTGAAGAGGAGCTGCGTGAAATTTATCGCCTGACTCAGAAATGTGTGGAGGCCTTAAAAATGGAGTACAATCCTCAGGCCTTCAATATTGGATCAAATTTAGGTGCGGCTTCTGGGGCTGGAATTCCAGATCATTTGCATTTTCATATTGTTCCTCGTTGGAACGGCGACACCAATTTTTTTCCTCTTATTGCCGGGACTAAAGTCATCGTTGAGGATCTGCAAATGACCTATTCTCGGCTTCAGAAATTTTTTAAAGAGATTCAATAGGCTGAAACAGTAAATGCCAAGCCAGTTTTTATGATGAGAAGGTGGGGAGATGAAATTCAGTTTTGAACTCGATCATATTGGTATCGCAGTTGAAAGTCTTGATAAGGGAGTGGGGTTTTACAAGGCGCTTGGCTTTGAAAATATGGGAATTGAGGAGGTGCCAAATGAAAAGGTACGTACTTTACTTTTGAAGTGCGAAAACCAGGCAAATCTTGAGCTCCTTGAGCCGACTTCAGATGATAGCGTCATTAAAAAATTTCTTGAGAAGAGAGGCCCGGGCGTTCATCATATATGTTTGCGAGTCAAAGGCCTTGATCAATTGGTGAAGAATTTGAAATCACAAGGCATTAGACTCATTAATGAAGCTCCCACAATGGGTGCTCACAATTGCCGGATCATCTTTGTACATCCGGCTTCCACGGGTGGTATTTTGTTAGAGCTCAGTGAAAAAATTAAGGACTAAGGAGTTAGTTTTTGGGTAATCGAGGTGCCGGCGGACCAATGCAAACCATGATTCCCTTCACTCCGGTGGTGAAGTTTTTAGTTATATCATGCGCCGCCATTTGGCTCGTAGGCCAACTCATTATTGATCGGTTTTTTTTTGGCGGCCAATTTTTTGCGACTTACTTTGCTTTGATTCCAGATTTTGTTTTAAATAAATTTTTTATTTGGCAGCTTTTTACCTATGCTTTTTTACATAGTGCGAGTCCATTTCATATTATATTAAATCTTTTGGCACTTTGGTGGCTTGGGGCTGAGCTTGAGCAGCGTTGGGGTGCGAAATTTTTTCTAACCTATTATATGGTCTGTGCGGTAGGGGCGGCATTTCTATATGTGACGATTGTGCTGATATTTGCGCTTGCTGGGGGCTCTGTTACTGTGCTGTTGACTCCAGTTATGGGCGCCTCTGGTGCTATTTTTGGACTAATGCTAGCCTATGGAATGCTTTTTGGAGAGCGGACCGTTTATTTTATGATGATGTTCCCAATGAAGGCTAAGTATTTTGTGATGATTTTGGGTGGTATTGAAGTCGTCAATCTCATCAATACGGGCATTGCTGGTAGTGAAGTTGCAAGCCTGGCTCATTTGGGCGGTCTGGCATCAGGCTATTTATTTCTTTTGCTCAATAAGAAACTCCAACAGAAAAAATGGCGAGAGAAAACCAGTACTAAGAGCAGTAAACTCAAGCTCGTGGTAAATAATGAAAAGAAGAAAGACGGTCCGAGATACTGGAATTAGGCTGCTTTCTGAGCTGCTGTCGATTTATGAAGACTTTTGTAGCAATCAGTTCTATGTTCGGACATCAAAAAATATTAGGGAGTCCAAATGAGTCTCAAAAAAGACATTGAAAATTTAAAGTTTGATAAGCGTATGATCGATTGGAATATTTCACGAAATGTACTGACCCCAGATGAACTTAAAAAGTTTTTGGTCGATCTCCCAGATTCAAGCCACAACCTAGCAAGTCTTGAACTCAACGAAGAGGTTTCAGAGCAAGATATGTTTTCTTCTAGCGAGTCTTAATTTAAAGTCCCTGGCGCTAAAACGCACATTTTACTTTCGCATGAGTCCTAGCGGCTACTAGTCGAAGTTGGTTCGGCAGCAGGGATGAGTTCGACGCTTGGGACCACTTCGGTCTTGGCGATCTCGTCGGTCTCAGTTAGCCAGTCCTCACCAAGAATTTTAAAAGAGTCGCCGCGCTTAACTAGATAAATTATTTTTTCACCAAAATCTTCATGTTGATCAGATCGATAGGATTGTAAAAATCTTGCGATTGCATAATTCTTGTAAGCAAAGATCATAGGCTTTGAAAGACTGACCTTGATTTCTTTATAGGTTTGGTTCAGACCAGCTTTAAAGTTCTTCCATTTTTTGACGTTCATTCCTTGCGACGTAAAGTCTTTGTCGTAAAAGGAAATATAATCATCGATTTTTTTACTTTGCCAAGCGGCGCGCCATTCATCGAGCATCTTCGTTGTGCCAGATGAGAGCTTTTTCATATCATCAACACTAATGAGCTCCATATCGTCTTGAATTATGATCGGCGTTCGTAAAAGTTTTACGTATTGGCTTACTTCTTTAATCACATCGTTGCGAACCACAACACAGCCTCTAGATCCACGCGTAAGAGGAACGCTATCGGGTACAGCATGAAACCAAATGCCCGATCCGCCCTTACCATCTATTCGATCAAAAAAATTTGGATAATTTGTAGTGAAGGCTCGCTCGCCATAAAGCTTGTGATCAAGGTTTTGGCCCTCGAGTTTCTTTTCTAAGAAATATATTCCGCTGGGAGTTTTTTTGTCGCCGGGCTCTCGTTTTTCACCGTCATTTTTGCCAAGGTCAGCCGGATAACTTGCGACTTTTTTTAGACTGTTGTTTTGCATCTCCCAAACACTTAATTCCCGAGCCTTCTTGTCCACAAGAAGTACGTAGGGCGAGTAATATTGGCTGGTGAAATAATGCACAAGTGCCGCTGGTATTTTTGATGAAGGCTCGACCTTCTCAGTCTGAGCCGTGCCTTCGGCTGAAGCCTTCGCGCCAAGCAAAAGACCAAATGAACAAAATATGAGACATAATAGTTTCATCATATCTATTTATGATTTTCTCTAATTGACACTTTGTCAAGTTAGCTGGACTGCCTTTAAGTTCGACAGTGTTAAGATCTTTGAATTCGAAGCTCAGAAGCCAAATTTAACTTAAAACTGCAATGTGATGGACTCAGGTTAAATATTAAAGCCCCACTCGGTTAGTCCGATAAGACCTTAGTAGAGCAGGACTTAATGTTAAGATGAGGAATTATGGCTGAAGAGAAAAAGGCTGAAGAGGGTCAGGCGCCAAAAAAGAAACTCGATCTTGCAAAGTTTGCAGACCTTGGTTTTGCTTTGATTAACATATGTGTTTTGGGCGCAGGAGTCTTTCTCGTCTATAAAAATACAATTGGATATCATCGGCCTTCGCTGAGAGAGCCCGCCGCGCTTGAGTTACTTAAAAAAGAAAAGTTGGAGCTAGAGAAGCAAGTGGCTGGGCCGATTCTATTTCGTATGGAAGCCTTTACTGTGAATCTTGCGGGAACTCCGCCGAAGGTCGTCCGTATCGAGCTTTCCTTAGAGATGCTTGATCAAGACGGCTTCGAAGACGTAGTCAAAAATGTTTCTCACGAGAGAGATATGATAGTGGCGCTTCTCAATAAGAAAGAATTTTCAGAGATCGAAAGTCTTCAAGGTAAGCTTTTTTTGAAAAATGAAATAGCGAGCGAGATCAATAAGTCTTTAAAGACCGGTCTCGTTAAAGATATTTACTTCGATAAATTCTTAGTTCAGTAATTGACATCCCATTGCCATCACAGAGACAATTGCAGCTGACGAAATCGAATGTTCGGCGCATTCAACTCATCAGAGGAGAGCATCTGTGGTGCACCAATCGCAACTTTATAAGTCAGTTTTTTGGTTTAGCTTTATTAGTTTTTTTTTAGCAGTGAGTGGCTTCGCCAATCCTGATTTTAGTGAACAGATTAGCTTCAAGGTTGAGAAGTATAAATTGCAAAATGGCTTGACCGTTTTGCTATACGAAGAGCATGCCACACCTATTGTTAGTTACCAAACTTGGTTTCGTGTAGGTTCTAAGAGCGAGAGGCCAGGGACAACCGGAATCGCCCACCTTTTTGAACATATGATGTTTAAAGGGGCGAAGAAATATACAGGCGATCAGTTTGAAAGCATTCTGCAAATGAACGGCGCAAGTAACAATGCGTTCACCACCCACGATTATACAGGATACTACGAAAATCTACCAAGCTCTAAATTAGAATTGGTCATGGATGTTGAAAGTGATCGTATGGAGAATTTGCAAATTAGCGAGGATTTTTTAAAATCTGAACGCGAAGTTGTAAAAGAAGAGCGTCGAATGCGCGTAGACAATTCGCCAGTGGGGGCGCTACAGGAGGTATTATTTGGAGCAACATTTAAACTGAGTTCATATCATTGGCCGGTGATCGGCTACATGGCAGATTTAGACAATATTGACTTGCAAACTGCCAAAAGTTTCTATCGTACGTATTATGCTCCAAATAATGCAATTATCGTCATAGCTGGAGATTTCAATTCGCTCAATGCGAAACGGCTTATTGAAAAGTATTATGGAAAAATAAAGGCACAAGAAATTCCTGCCTTTGTACCGACGCCTGAGTCTGCACAGAAAATTGCGCACACTGAGGTGATAGAAAAAGCCGTTCAAAATGTAACGGTAGCTATCGGTTATCTAGTTCCGAAGGCTGGCAATCCAGACTCCTATGCTTTGGATTTACTTGCGAATATTATGGGGCATGGTCCTTCATCGCGGCTCTTTAAGCGACTTGTTTACAAGGATCAAATCGCAACATCAGTAAATGTATCAAACTACACGCTTCAGCAAGGCGGAGTATTTGAAACCTTCGTGAGTCTTAAGCCCCAGTTGGACTCACGGCAAGCAAGTCGTATTGTCATATCTGAAATGTGGCGCCCACGAAATGTAAACGTGACTCCACTTGAACTTGAGATCGCGAAGAAACAAGTTATGAAATCCTACGTCGATGGATTGAAGACTGTTTTTGGAAAGGCAGAGGCACTTGCCATGAATGAAGTTTTATTTGGAGATTACTCGCAGCTCTTCACTGACCTTCAGAAATATCAGGCGGTTACGGCTGAGAACATAAAAGCTGTAGCGAGTAAATATTTGACGCCAGAAAAGAGTATTGTTGCTGTTTTAAAACCGTTAAAGCAGTTAAAACCCAACCAGGCGCCGAAGAAGAAGGGGATATAGGATGAAGTGCTCACATCTTCATTTTTGCAAAAATTTTGCTGAAAGTTTTCGCCAAGTTATTATTGGTTTGTTAATTTTTAATTTGAGTTCTTGCTCTGTAAATTCGAAAAAAAGCGAGTTTATGAATGACGCTAGTCCTGCTAAGACAAGCGTTGAGCGAGCTAGTTTGCTCAACAAGAAATTAACTTCAAGTTCAAAGCTTAGACCATATGAGGAACGTGAGCTTTCTAATGGTCTTAAACTCCTTTTGGTAAATGATGTAAGTTTACCTTATGTTAGTTATTCTCTAACCTTGAGGACTGGTTCGAATGTTGATCCTAAAGACTTGCCAGGACTAGGCAATTTTGTGGCAGATCTACTGGACACTGGAACCGCGAAAAAGACGGCTCCCCAGATTGCCACCGATCTTTCTAAATTAGCTTCCGATTTTGGAGCAAGTGTTGCGAGCGATTACACCTTTTTATCGTCCAGTTGCTTGTCCGAGGATGCTGAACCTCTATTGGATATTTTTCATGATCTAGTGACTCAGGCTTCTTTTTCAAAGTCTGAGATTGAACGAAAAAGAAAAGAATTAATTGCGAATGCCATTAAGTCCGAAGACAATGCAGACGTTTTTGCCGAGAAGGCATGGGTGAAGTATCTCTATGGGGATCATCCTTATAACCACACTTCAATCGGTAAAATATCAAGTCTTCAGAAAATTTCAAAAAAGCAAATTATTCAGCATTACCTAAAGTACTACAGGCCAAATAATGCCAGTCTGATCATCGTTGGAAAATATACTCCTGAGCTAATACGGAGGGCTGAGTCCTTGTTTGGCACATGGCAGGCTCGCGACTTAGGTCTGGTGGACTATCCACCTATTGAAAAAATTGAAGGTCAAAAAGCCATTATAGTAGATAAAAAGGGGTTGGTGCAGGCACAAATTCGGATCGGAAGTTTTGGTATTAAGCGTTCAAGCGAAGATTTTTTAAGCGTCCGAATTGCTAACACTATTTTGGGCGGAGCTTTTTCAAGCCGGCTTGTAGATCGTGTGCGTAAAGAGCTGGGACTGACTTATTCAATTAGTTCGGGTTTTGATGCAAAAGCTGATCGCGGGCCTTTTGAGATTTCGACTTTTACAAAGCTCTCAAGCGTTGGCAAGACTATTGAGGAGACGCTAAATGTACTTAAAAAGTTTCATACTCAAGGGGTAACGCCTGAAGAAGCAGAAATGGCCAAGGGATATTTGAAAGGAATCTTTCCGACCGCAATCGAAACAGCTGAAAAGTTTGCGCACAACCTCACTCTGTTGAAGCTTTATGGAATAGACGACAGTTATTTATCACAATATATCGTGAATGTTGATCGCACCTCAACAGAAGAAATAAATGCCGTAATCCGAAAATATTTTGACGAAAAGAATATAAAGATTTTAGTTTACGGACCTGCTGACGAAATTAAAGATCAACTAAAGGATTTTAATCCTGAAATACGAGCTGCGGCCGATTTTAATTAGTAGACTTCGATCAGGAGCAATGATGAGCGACCTCTAATTGCATAAGAGGTCTAATGATTAATTTCAAAGAGCTTTTTATTTTGTGAAGCTGATGGGGTTGTCTCAGCTACATATTCTGATGGCTGAGAAATTTGATCCAGCTTGGCCTCGATGCTCTCGAGTCGGTTTGATATTTTAACAAACTGCTTGGATATGGCACTAGTCTTCATAAACCAAGCAAATATTTCTCTAATGGCAAAGACCAATAGGAACGAGAAGGCACCAATGGCCGCATATATTTTGGTAGTATTGAGTCCGAGTTGATCTATGAATAGATAAATATCATTTAGTATCACAGCGCTCAGATTTAACGAACTTTGTGGATGATATCAATAGAGCTCTTTCATAACCTGGCGTGCCTAAAGTTCATTACCTCAATTAGACTCCGGGCGCGTAGTTAAAACTCAAATTGAATTCATCTATAAGGATCTTTAATTATTGATGTTTTTAAGTTAAAGAAAGGAGATCTCTGAGCATTTATGACTATTTTTTCTTGGGCGGACCTTTGGCTGGTTTTTTTGCATATATATATAGGCCGATCGCCGCAAGAACCAATCCTAAAGCGAGAAGCGATTGCTTGAGATGTGAGCCTGACCCAGAGCCTTCTTCTGGTGGGGCCTCTTCGTTTAAGCTCCCATTGGCGTCACTAGACAAGTTAATTGGCGAGCCAAAATTGCCGCCGCCTGTCGCCGTTGCATTAGCATTATTGAGGCTTTGTGCGGTTACCAAAACTTTCAAACTCAAAACGGCTTTGAAAAAATCATCTGCATACTTACTGTAATACTTTTTGTGAGCCGAAAAGGTCACCAAAATCCCAATACGATCCTTCAGCGTGGCCATATACCTCGTATAATAATTTGGTATCTCGCTGCCAAGCTGTAAGCCATCGACCCAGGGTTGATTCGCAATATTAGTAATCTTTGGCGGACTAACCACTTGGCTCATCGTCGGCACACCGGACAGTGAGGGCACTTGTTTCGGAGATTTTAGATGCGCTTCGTAGGCAGCTAAATTGTCTGCTGGGCCAGCCTCTTTCGCGGTGAGGATGATAACGGCTTCCTTGCTCTCTTGTCCTGCAGTTTGCGCGCGGCAAACATACTCGGTTTGTTCGAGTATGCAGGCCCATCTGTTTGGTAGCTCAAAGCTGACGTATGAATTGCGAAAGCTAACTCCCTGAGCAGAGATGCTGACGAAAAAAAGAATCAAGCTGAGCGTAGATGATGATTTCATAGCTGTTTCTATATTGTGACAGGATTTTTTTAAAAATATAGTAGACTTCATTTATAACTAGTCGTGGCTAAAGCCTTGAATGATGAGTTTTCGTCGATTCACTCTACTTTACTGAGCTAAGACTATCGTCGCGCGAGGAGTCGTCTAATTGAGCCGCTTGATTTCGGCGAGAGACTTGATCATAATCGCCTCGATTAGATGGTCTGCCGCGACAACAATTTGAAGGGGGCTTCAGGTGAATTTACAGCAACTCGTAACTTTTACGACCGTGATTTCTGAGGGGAGCATGACAGCTGCAGCAGAGAAGCTTTATCTCACTCAGCCAGCAGTAAGTCAGCAGATTCGAAATCTTGAAGAAGAGACTGGGGTTGAGTTACTTGTTCGTGGAACGAGACAGGCACGAGCCACAATTCAAGGGCAGTTGCTATACGAATATGCCAAAAAAATTATCGCACTTACCCAGCAGGCTCAAGTCGCCATTCAAACGATCGGAGAGGGAGTTCAAGGATCTCTTCGTATCGGCACACTTAATTCTCTTGGTTTGTATATACTTGGTCCATTAGTTGGAACTTTTTTGAGACATAATGCTAAGATTAATATGGCCCTTATGTATGAAGATGGAGTTTCTATTTTTAAAGCACTTGAAAAGGGTGAGCTTGACGCTGCTATTTTGCCTGAGGTTGAGGCAGAATATGGATTGAAGCCAGTAGGTCTTGAAATTCGAGAATTAATGAAAGATGAGGTTTGGCTAGTCGCCTCAAATAAAGAAATGGGTTTGCCGCAATCGATTTCGGTTAAGGAACTGAATCTCAAGCCATTCGTTCGGTTTTCAGAGCGAAATTCAAGTTTCAGTGAAAAATTGCGCTTAGAACTTGTAAGGCAAAATATTAAGCTAAAGCCAGTTTTTGAAAGTAACAACGTTGGTACGATTAAAAAAGTGATTGAAAGTGGTCTGGGTTGGGGTTTTTTACCTTCACATAGCATAAAAAAACAAGTGCGCGCCGGACGCCTAATAAATGTCGAGGTAACGGATTTAAAATACTCGATCAACGTTAACTATTACCTACGAAAGACGGAACAAAATTCACATGTTAGTGAAATTTTCTACCGAGCTCTAAAGCAACCAACTTTGAGCTAGGAAAACCGAAGAAATCCGAGGCAGCCGCAGCCGCAGCGGTTTGCCAGTCTCCGTCTCAGGTTTCAGGCCTCAGGTTGCCAGTCCCTGAGACCCTGAAATTTTATTAGTTTCGCGTCAATTTATACAAATGAGCACCCAATATATCCGCAAGTGGATTCAAATCTTTTAGGCCTTCCTCCATCTCAATCAGAGCTTGAACTTCTCTTAAGCTCGCAAATGCAATCACATAAAATCTCGCGCGCTCTTTCTTTGAAACTCGTGCCGAGCCTTCGCTCAAATTTAAGACCACACAGCTTGAAGCTCTTTCAAGCTGATCTTTTAAAATCTTGGTAATTTTTGTTCCCGACATTTTTTGTAAAGCTGCAATGCCATTTGGTATGATCTGAAATTCTCTAACATAATGTGATCCTTTCGGTTGTGGCGATTTTAATTTGAAAAATCGCGGTTTCGCTTGCGACTAAGAACCGCGATTTTTCAAATTAAAATCGCCACCACCGAAAGGAATTTATATGTTAAAAGATTTCAGAAGTTACCAAATGGCATTGCAGCTTTACAAAAGATGTGAGCACATCAAAGCCAAGGCCTTTTTAAAAGATCAGCTTGAGCGAGCAAGCTTAAGCGTGGTCTTAAATTTAACTGAGGGATCGGCACGACCAAGTGCAAAAGAGCGCGCAAGATTTTATGCGATTTCGTATGCTAGCTTAAAAGAAGTGCAGACCTTGCTGACGATACTAGAGCAAAAAGAATCTTTCAAACTGGCTGATCAATTGGGTGGGATGATCTATAAATTAACCAAGATGAAATGAAAAGTGATCCAAGGCAGCCGCAGCCGCAGCGGTTTGCCAGTCTCCGTCTCAGGTTTCAGACCTCAGGTTTCAGGCCTCAGGTTGCCAGTCCCTGAGACCCTGAATCTCTGAATTCAAGTGAGTCGACGAAGTTGTGCAGCGTAAAAACCATCGAAATCATTTTCTCCAGGCCAAAAATGCTTCTCAGTCTCTAACTTAAAGTTTTTGTTATTCGCCAAAAAGTTTTTAACTTGTAGCTCATTCTCACTCGGCAAAATACTGCAAGTGGCATAGAGGACCAAGCCACCAGGCTTTACCATCACCGTATAGGTTTGAAGAATATCAGCTTGGATTTGTCGGAGCTCTTCAATGCGCTCTAGACTGAGTTTCCATTTGCTATCAGGGTTCCTGCGAAGCGCGCCGAGACCCGAACAGGGGACATCAAGTAGCACTCGATCGGCTGAGGATTCTAGACGTTTGATTGTCTTACTGCCTTCAATAAGTTTCATTTCAATAACATCGCAGCCGGCACGAGCGGATCGCTTTTTAAGTTCGGCAAGTTTTTTCTCATGAATGTCGAGGGCAATAATACGGCCCTTATTTTTCATAAGTGCTGCGGCATGAAGAGCTTTACCTCCAGCGCCAGCACAGGCATCAATGACTCGCATTCCCGGCTTAAGATCTAAAAGCGGCGCGATCATTTGGCTTGAGCCATCTTGAATTTCAAAATGTCCCAGTTTAAATGCCTCAGAGAGAAAGATGTTCTTTCGCTGTAGAAGCTTCAGAGCACCAGGAGGATTCTTCAAGATTTGCACTTCAAACTCTTCGGTAACAAGTTTTGCACGCAAAGCTTCGGGAGTCGTACGCAAAGTATTTGTTCTTAAGATAACTGGCGCTTGCAGATTTAGCGCCTCAAGTATCGAATTCCATTTGGGACCCAACTCTTTTTTTCCGAGATCGTAAAGCCACTCCGGAACCGAGTGAGTTTCAGCGTCGGTAAAGTTTTTATTTTCGATGATATTCTTAATTTTACGTTCATCTAGTCTGAAGGCGTCGACGAAAGCATTTACTTCAAGATCTTTCTTGGAAATATAGAAATAGGCGAGGGCCAATTTCTTAAGGGAATACTCAGAAAGATCAACCGGCTCATCGAGGACGACCCAAATGAACCTCCACCAGCGAACGATTTCATAAACATTTTCGGCGATAAATTTTCGGTCACGGACGCCCCACTTTTTATTCGCTTTAAAAGCGCGTTCGATGACCTTATCCGCATAATAGCCCTGAGCAAAAATTTGTTCGAGGCAGTGGGCTACGGCAGTAAGGAGGGGGGGATGAATTTTCAAAATGTAAACAGGGCGCCAATTGCCACAAAGCTTCCGTCATATTGGCCGTTGGATAATAAATGAAAATGATTTTTAATGCCGGCTTCAATAAAAAGTCCCGTGCTGTCGAGAATATTGAAAAATCGGGCTCCTAAAAAAAGTTGATAATCGAAAGAAATCTGCGACTGACCTGAAACTTGCTTCAAATAAAAACCAGGTCCCGCGCCAGCGCCAAAATAAAGCGGAAAGTGGCTAGAAGCATCCGGGAAAATAACCACCGGTAAGAGGCTCAGTTTGGACGCCCCACCCACCGCTAAATTAAAAGTTGAAAAATCCGCGCGAAAATCGAGATCAGCGGCATTCGCCCATTCGCCAATACGATAAGTGACTCCCATATTGAGTTTGCCAATATTGCTCTCATGCTCAGAGCCCCATTTGTAGGAGTCATCGCCGACAAATGTCCCTATGTGGACAGCCATATAGTGGGTTTCTTTTGATAGTGAAGCCGGTCGGCGTAGCTCTTTCTCTTCTGACGTCTGACCCATATATTTTTCGGCCGCCCTTCGGCCTAGTTTATGGGGAGCTGATTTTGCCGGCAACTTATCTGGATGGGCCTCAACTCTTTCAGATTTATCGCTATAATCGACCGCGCCCATGCCATCTTCCTCGGCTCGTGCCGGATCCTGAATTAAAAAAGTCACAAACAAAATAACTACGACAAGCGCTGAAAACCTTTGGCTTGAGCCTAATAACATTTTGAACTCCTGCTAGTGAACGATTGCACTGAATTAGTATAAATTCGATGCAATAACAAAGAAATCGAATGAAATTATTGACGCAGCCCGCTTAATGCAATATTATTGGCGGTTCTGAGTGTGAAAAATTTGTTCTTTGGAAATTGAGGATTGCCATGGGTTCGAGGCGTGCCGCACGTGAGTTGGCTTTGCAGTATTTATTTGGCCATGAGTTTCAGGGCAAGATGACTCCGGCGGAATGGCTTCGTCAGTACGCTGAAGACTTTCAGATCGACTCCGAAGTTGCCCACTTTTCTCAAAACCTCTGTGATGGGGTTTTAAAACATAAATCCGAAATTGATCCTGTAATTCAAAGCCATAGTGCACATTGGAAGATCAGTCGCATGTCCTTAGTTGATATTAATATATTGAGAGTGGCGGTGTTTGAGATGCATTTTAGTGAAAAACCACTTGCGCCAAAAATTGTGATTAACGAAGCAATTGATATTGCAAAACTTTACGGAACTATTGAGTCCGGATCCTTCGTGAACGGAATCATTGATCAGATTGCAAAATCTTTAGGGGTCACCAACTAATAAAATTTACCTATTAACGCAATAGATATTTTATCTTAGATTTTTATTTTAGTTTTTTAACTTAGTTTTTTCTTAGCGAGGCGATTGGCCTAAAATCTAGCTTGCTTGGTCCAAGTAAAAGGTGCTTCAATCCGGACTGATGAATCATATAAAAGTTCAAAACATGGCATTTTCTAGCGGTTCCAAATTATGGATTGTTGCCGATCTTGAGAGTTCAAAATTGGCGCAAAAACTTGATTGGTATTTGAATTTTCAATTGCGTCGATCCAGCCTTCATAAGCCCAAAAAAATTTCGCAGGCCACTCAAGAGAAAATTGCAAATTGGGGTGTCAATTTGCAAGATTTAACTAAAAGTGTGAAAAATTTGGATCGTGAGAAAAGTGCACTCCTAATTGCCAGTCATAAGCTTTTACCAAATCAATTGACGGTTCAAATTCCATTTAAAGACAACTCGATAAGCGATTGGGTTCAAAGATGCATCAAGGTTTTGCGTGAGTTAAAGATTTTGCAGGCGCGTATATTTTTACCTAGCGAAATTTCATCTGGTGAATTTACCAAAGTCGCGAATGCAAAATTGAATGACGGTAATTTTATTTTTGAAATTGTTGAAGAAGGCGCCAATGACTGAAGAGCGAAAGGCCACAGTCTATATAATATCAGATGGTACCGGTGAAACCGCGTCGACTATGATTCGAGCCGCACTGGTTCAATATTCTGAGGTCGACTCGCAAATAGTTCGTCATAAGAATGTTCGAAATGAAAACCAAGTTGAGTCATTAATTGACATGGCTTTTGAGGCAAAGGCAATTATCGTTCATACTATGGCATCGCCTCATTTGAGAGATAAAATTCGCGAATATGCCTCGGGAAAAGGTCTTCAGACCGTCGATCTACTTGGTCCCCTATTGGATCAACTTGATATTTATTTTGGAGTGAAATCCACTCACCAGGTCGGCCTTCTTCATAGCGTTGATTTACGTTATTTTAAACGAATTGAAGCCATCGAATACACCGTTAAACATGACGATGGAAAGTGTCTGACAGATCTCGACCAAGCCGATATTATATTGGTGGGCGTCAGTCGTACTAGTAAGACGCCACTTTCAATTTTTTTAAGTCACAAGGGTTGGAAGGTGGTAAATATTCCTCTTGTTTTAAATACGCTGCTCCCGCAAGAGCTTGCGACTGTCGATCAAAGAAAAATCATTGGTCTAATTATCGACCCCGATAGTTTGTCGCGAATACGGCGAAATCGACTTGAGAAATTTGGTCAAGACCCAGGTGGAGAGTACGCCCGGAGCAGTTATATTGCTCAAGAAATCGAATATGCCCAAGGCATATTTAAACAAAATAAAAGATGGCCAGTATTAAACGTTACCGAACGGGCACTTGAAGAGACGGCGACAGAGATTACCCGGATTATCGCTTCGAGAATGGGGCTTCCTGATAAATACTTATTTTAGCACGGTTTTTTCATCCATTACGTCGAGTAGTTCGATTTCGAAAAGCAAAGCCTGATTGATCGGAACAACGCCATCACGAGTGCCACGGCTGCCATAGGCCAGCTCCGCTGGAATATAAAGTTTTCGCTTTCCACCAACTTTCATATTGACTAAACCTTCATCCCATCCGGCGATCACCTGCTTTTCACCTAGGGTAAATTCAAAGGGCTCTTTGCCTTCTGAGGAATCGAGCTGAAAACCCTTCAATTGCGGTTGTTTTGCATCAAAAAACCAACCGGTATAGTTTACTTTGACGCTTTTTCCTTTGACCGCTGCTCGGCCAGAACCTGGCAGCAGGTCTTCAATGATTAAATTTTTAATTTCTGCTGGAATTTTTAAAACACTTTTTTCTTTTTTGGCATCCCCTGATTTTTTGGTCTTTTTTTCGAGACCCTGGGGGCTCTTCGTCGCGATCTCGTTGATTTTGATTTTCTCGAGAGTTGTCGTAGGAGGTGCGGCGGGAGCAGCCTGCGGCGGTGGTTCTACAGCTATGGCAAAGGGTAGAAACGCTAAACAAGTAAAGCGTAGAATCCATTTTCTTTCTAATGTCATTTCAATAGCTTCTTTCGTTTAAATTTGATCAAAAACATTTCTAGATGATAACAAATTGGACAGGCTCAACAATAACAGAAACGCCGCATCACTTTAAAAACGCCAATTCAATGAGCAATGCTCATGGAACTCAGATTTGTGTTCAAAAATACTTCATCACCTGCCAAAACACAATGACGTCCATTAGAATTATCGCAGATTCAGCTAAAAGGCATTTGCAATAAACTGTGTGATTTTCGCGCGATTTAAATTTTTTTGTTGAATTGAGATGAAGAATGACGCTTGAATGTAATTTGATAATACTTTTGAAAGCACAAAGGCTCTTCTTGCAAGCGGACTCAAAGAGGCCAAAAAGGATAATTGTAAAGTGTCAAAAAAAATTACCAGCAGTAGTACCGCGGAGTATTTCGCAAAGAATTTGCAACAGGTGGGATTTTCTTCGCCACTTAAAGCCGTATTGACGACTCTTAAAGAGGCCGTTGATAACTCACTTGATGCCTGTGAAGAAAGCTCAATTTTGCCGGACTTGAAGGTTTCAATTACAAAAATCGGCGAAGGAAGTTCGAAATCAACTGATCTAATTAAAATCGTCGTTGAAGATAATGGTCCCGGGATTGATCCGGATGATATTGCAAAGGTTTTTGGCGAGTATCTGGCCTCTAGTAAATTTGGTAAAGGCCAATGTTCACGCGGACAACAGGGTATAGGCATTTCGGCAGCGACAACCTGGGCTCAGCTGACGAATGCTTCGGGTGTGCAGGTGACGACAATCCAGAAAAATATGCGCAAGGCAATTAGTTGTCTTGTCGACGTCGATATTAAAGCTAACAAGGGTGTCCTTAAGAAAAAGGAAAGCATCGATTGGGATCGTCCGCATGGGACCCGTGTTGAGTTTCGTATTGATGGACGAATTCAATTAAATGGTGATGGTGGACTTTTGACCTATTTAGAGGGCACTACTTTAGTAAATCCCCATATGAGTTTAGACTACAAAGTTGTCGATCAAGAATGGGTGAAGGTAAAGCGGGTTACTGATATTTGTCCTGAAATTCCAGAGAGTACTTTGCCGCATCCACATACGATGAAGCTTGGCGAATTTATGACTCACGCGCACCTTTTCGGGAAAGTTGATTTCGGCAAATTCTTGAAAACTGGCTTTTCTCGAGTGAGTGATCAAACAATTAAGGATCTCGTTAAAGGCGGAATGCCAAAATCTTTGTTGAATATGCCGGTAATGAAAATGAAGGAAGGCGAATTTAAAGCTGCTTTTCAGGTCATTCAAAAAGTTGAATTGCAAAGCCCCTCTACTAAATCAGTACTTACTGTTGGTGAAGAAGCACTTTCGAAAAGTATTATGCGACTTGGTGACATCGATTTCTTCTCAGTGGTAACCCGCAAACCGCGAATTTGTGATTTTAAACCCGTCGTTGTTGAAGTGGCCTTGGCCCGGTTTTTAACCAGAGGTAGCATGGATGAATCTATTCAACTTCTTCGCTTCGCCAATCGTGTGCCCTTGCAGTTTGATAAGAGTTCATGTGCGATCACTCAAGCTGTTGAAAGTGTCAATTGGCGTTCGTATGGGCTTGCGCAAGGTAAAGATAGTATTCCTTCCGGCCCCTATGTATTCGCCATTAGTGTGGTCTCGCCATTTATTAAGTTTAAAAATGCCTCGAAAGAAACAATAGATGCATCCGATGAGCTCATTGAGGAAATCAGGCGTACATTGATGCAAGCGGGCCAGCAGCTCTCTCGCCATATTCGCAAAGAAAATAAAGAAGCAGATCTTGAGAGAAAATTGGCCCATATTGAACAATTCGGTCCAATCTTGGTTGAGGGCTTGGTTCGTATTACCGGCGCTAATCAGACACGCAAAAAAAATGCCGAAGAAGGCTTGAAAAAGCTGTTGGGTCGAGACACACGTGCGGCTGAAAAAGACCTGTCAGTTGCTGAGGTTCGATTGCAAGCTTTGAAAGAAAAAGCCCTCAAAGCTGGGGTGAAATTTGATCAGCGCCATGTTGAGAGTGAATTGCTCACCGAAGAGCTAACTGAATTTGAAGCTCCAGTAGACGAAGAGCTTGAGGGCTCTAAAGATAAGGGCACGCAAAAGGGAACCACGGCTAAAGAGGCCCAAGATTCGACTGTCAAATCGACTGTCAAATCGACTGAAAAACAGGCGACGGAAAAACAAGCCCAGGGGACTGAGAAAACAGCCTCAAAGTCTAAAGCGAAGGCCACCGAAAAAGCCGCGACTCAGAAAAAATCGAAATAAAGGGATGATATAATGGATAAAATTATTAGGATTCGAAAGCTCACTAAAGATATCCCGGCAGAAGCAAAAGCATTGTGTGATATCATGCTCAAGGAGCTCGAAAATTCAAATCGCCCCGTTCTTGAGGCGGTTAAATGTTCGCTCGACAACTCATTGTATAATCCAAAAGTCGGTTATTTGACTCCAGGTAGTAAGAGAGTTCGCACCGAGCTCAATGTATCAAGCGTTCAGAAAATGGCGAGAGTGGTTTTTATGCTTGAGGTGCTACTGCGAAATATTCGCACCGGTGCGGTCAATACCAAGCGCGAACTCTATTACATCGGAAAAGGTATGGTGAAGTCGTCTCAGAACTTAAAGCCGCTTGATTTTACGGCGCAAGAAGAGAGCGATTCGATTATTGATTTTATTGGTGATATGCTCGAGGTCTACCGCGAAGAGCTCAATTGTTTTGCCAATGATCGCGGCGGCCAAACTTATTCGCAACATCTGGTAGTGACTGAAACTCTTTCGGATGGAGACCGTGCCGTCGTTGATTTAAGTTCTCTCGGAACAACACCCTTTCAGCCGAAAAATAAACCTCAAGCTTTAAGGCTAAAGGCCAAGAAAAAAATCGAGTTTTGCCTGGTTGTTGAGTCCGAAGGTACAGCGGGAACCCTTGTGTCAAATGGCATGACGAAAAGACATAACTGTATTGTCATGGGTGCTCAAGGGGTTCCGTCGAATGGAGTGCGCGGCTGGTGTAAACTAATTCAAACCGAACTTAAAGTTCCAATATTCTTTTTTGGAGATCTCGACGCCTATACTTTGCAAAATATTTTTCGAACTTTGAAGGCCGGTTCTGCGGCATCACTGATTCGTAACTCTGATTTCTCGGCACCTTCTGTTCATTTTCTGGGAGTTTTGCCAGAGGATGTGAAGAAATATGATTTGGATTGCTACGAAGTTCGCGAAAAGGACCCAGTTGAGTCGAGATCGCTTAAAAAAGCTAAAGATGCTTTGGCGAATGATCCATTTTTTCAAGACAAGAAAAATCGTAAACTTGCGGATATTCTCAACTGGCTGGTTAAAAACAAACTGCGATGTGAGCAACAGGCATTGTTCGCGGTGAATCCAAACGATCCTTTGACCCCTGAGAAGATCATTGTCGATAAAATCCGAAGCGGATCCTACATTTAAAAATTTCGAGGCTATTGGCTTTCTTTCATGACTGGTCATGAAAGAAAGCTAGTTTTTCGGAGCACATTAGTTTTTAATTTTACCAGACTTTAGCATTTCTTCTAATTCGGCATTGCCGCCAATCAGTTTTGCATCAACGAAAACCTGTGGAAATGTTGGCCAGCCGCTCCACAGCTTAACTGCTAGGCGAGGCTTCCACATTGAAAAGTAACTGCCATACTCTAAGTATTTAAATTTTAAACCAGCAGTATCCAAATTTTTTCGTGCTTTAGAAACCACGGGATTTTGAGCCATGCCTACGATCACAATCTTGTTTGTCTTTACTGCCGCTTCCACTTCCTTTACTACATCGGCATGAAATTTTTCAATTTTCTCTTTTGCTTTCGTATCCAAATTTTCCGCACTCAAAATATTTCTCACGAGTCCTCCTTAGGGCCCGTCCAAAAATAACTTGCACATTTTCACTTGGTATTTTGAATTAACTTTTCGTTGGTCGACCTCCCCTTAGCTTCCTGCTAAGGAAGCGGTCTCCCGCCTCAATTTATTTCAAAATTCACTTCGTGAAAACGCACAGTTTATTTTTGGACGGGCCCCTGTTATTGACTGAGCTGTCGCTCAATTAGTTTTCTGTAAATTCCCTTTTCTTCTTTAATTAATTCTTGATGAGATCCAAGCTGCATGATTCTGCCGTTTTCCATAACACAAATAATATCGGCGTTTTGAATAGTTGCAAGTCGATGCGCGATGACCAAGGTGGTTCGACCCTTCATTAATCTTGCCAGGGCTTCTTGCACGAGAGCTTCGCTTTCGGTGTCAAGCGCGCTGGTGGCTTCATCTAGAATTAAAATCTTTGGATTTTTGAGCAGGGCTCTTGCAATTGCCACTCTTTGTTTCTGTCCGCCCGATAGTTGAATGCCTCTTTCACCAACGAGTGTCGCGTAACGATCTTGAAATTTCAATATAAACTCTTCAGCATTGGCTTGCTTTGCTGCACTGACAACTTCTTCGCTGGTGGCCTGTTCATTTCCGTAGCGAATATTTTCTTCTATGCTAGATGAAATGAGGATGGGCTCTTGTGAAACCAAGCCGATTTGTCTTCTCATCCAATGGGGCTCAAGAGTTTTAATGTCTTCTCCATCAAGAGAAATGCTACCATTTATCGGATCATAAAATCTTGAGACCAAACTTGCCACCGTGGTCTTGCCGCTACCCGAGGGGCCGACCAGGGCAACTGTTTGATCTGGTTTTAGATGCAAATTAAAATTCTTCAAGACACTGGTGTCGAGCCGACTTGGATAGGCAAACTCAACTGCCTCGAACTTCAGCTCACCTCGGAGGCCTTGAATCTTATGGCCAATATTATTTTGCACCATGGGTTTTTTGTCGAGAATCTCAAAAATCCGTCTGGCCGCACCCACCGCAGACATGAAATCGCCCCACAAGCTCCCAAGTGCCCCGACTGCGAAAGACATAATGAGCAAATAAAGTAGAAATTGTGTGAGATCGCCGATACTCAATTCATTTAAAATCACCAGCTTTCCGCCAAACCATAAGACGCCGACAACGGCAAATGAACCAATCATTGTAGCAATTCCGGTGAACCAGGCGATTTGCATTACTCGGCCTCGGGCCGACTCAAGTGAAAGTGTCAGGCTCGAGTTGTACCTGAATTTTTCGAAATCCTCTTGAGCAAAAGAACGCACGGTGCGCATTCCAGAAATAGTTTCTTCAGCCACGGTAGAAGCTTGAGCGAGCGCATCTTGAGACTTCTTTGAAAAACCACGAATGCGCCTTCCGAAAATTCCGGCGCCGAAGGCTACAGGAGGAACCACTAACAGCATAGTCAATGCTAGTTTGGGCGAAGTATAGATCATCATGGCGAGACCGCCAATGGCTCCGGCGATATTACGAAGACCCATTGAAATATTCACACTGACTGCATTTTGCAAAATGGTCGCATCGCTCGATATGCGACTCATCAGTTCGCCGGTGCGATTAAAATCAAAGAATGCAATCTCTTGCTCGAGAATATGAGAGTAAAGATTTTGCCTTAGGCGAAGCACAATTCGCTCGCCAGCCATGGTGAATAAATAGTAGCGCAGCGCCGCCGCAATCGATTGAATGAAAAAAATTAAAAACATCAGGCCCGCGACCTGATTGATCTTGTCCATTTGTTTGGCGTTAAGGGCTCCGTCAATCATAGTTTTTATAATTTGCGGATACACTAAATTACTTGAGCTACCAATTGCTAAGAAAATGGTCGCAATCATAAGAGCCTTGGTTTCAGGCCGCGCCAGTTTCAAAATGCGAAACCAAAGATCCTTCGGCTCATCTAGATTTTTTGAGTTCATGCTTATTTGCTTTCTTGGTATCCTCAAAAGTCCAATTCAATATTTCTTCCAACCGGTCGAATTGAAAGGGCGGCAAGTTTAAAATGTTGAACGCCAAAGGGGATGCCGATAATTGTTAAACAAAAAAGTAGGGCAAGTATTAAATGCCCCAGGGCTAGCCACCATCCTGCGATAATGAACCATAAGATATTTCCGAGGGTGGTGAGAACCCCCATGGCGGGCGCTGATTTGGTTTTTACTATTTTGGATCCAAAAGGCCAAAGATTGAGCAGCGCAATATTAAAACAAGCCTTTGCCCAAGGAATGCCGATAATTGATATGAGCATGATGAGGCTTGCGATAAACCAACTTGTTGCTGTCGCGAAACCACCTAATAAGAGCCATAGTAAATTGAAAATAATATTCACGAGCCACCTTCTGGTAACTTCAATTTCGACTTGAGCTGCTCGAGTAATTGAGTGTCTTTCGCGTCGATACCAACTGGGGTCCAAACTGAAAAAGCGATATTGCTTTGGCTAAGTTGAAGCTGCAAGTCTTTGAGATGAACAGCTCCGATCACGATCACTTTTATTCCGTGAATTGACCTGGATTTTGAAATGAAGCTTTCATTGCGTTGATGAATGGCTAAATCAAAGTCCGCAAGGGATTTTTTAACTTCAGAATTCAAGCTTTCAATGACTATTTTTTCGGGCGAATTTTTTGCTAAGCTTAAGGCTTCACGACTGGCATTAAGAAAAGTTTGATGATCGCTCTGAGAAAGTGTGCTTTGTTCGATGCGAAACTTAAACCCTGAAAATCCACGTAAGTTTGACAATGCCAGTTGATTTTTCTGAATTAGACTTTTGTTGTCGGCACAAACCACCTGAATGTCATTTGGGTATTTCACTCTCACCTTAAATGCAATTGGGGCCAATATTGCATCTATAGAATTTTGTTTACTCAATTCACCCTTCAAATCGTTGATTGACCAGCCATTAAATTTTTGATCGGTCTGCGCATCGATTGCCCCCTCGCAACCCTCGGCTAAGATTGCATCAATAGTATGGGCCTCGATCCAGGTGGAAAGTTGGGTGAAAATGGCGCGCTGATTTACTTCTTGGGCTATTTTGGCGTCGGTCTTTGCTGAGATTGACGAGGCAAGATGCCATTGCGGAATAAGTATGACTCCTTCTCCCTTTAACTCTTGAGTAAGTGACCAGGTGCCTAACTTGATATTACTAAAATTCGAAGTGGTGACTTTGGAAGTGGCACAACTAGTAAACGCTAGAACGGCAGCAAGATGGAGAGCGCGGCGGAGAGTCGGATAGAATTTGAAATTCATATCTAGATGCTAAGCCTATTTAGCGTGTTCTGACAAATGGGATTCTGGCAACTATGAGTTCAAATCTTAGTCAAAGTGGGTGCCTGGAAAATGAACTATTTTTTGAGGGCACCTAAACCAAATTTTTACGCTTCGTTCTATAGAGCAGATTGGTTTTGTGAAGTTGGCCCTACCTTTTTTGTTGCCAGTTACGTATAGCAGTTTAGGGGCAGTTTAGGGGCAGCAACTACTGATCTCGGTTTTTCAGTTTCGGTCCCAGTTATAGGTGGCTCATTATATATAAATATGCGGCTAATTGATCGGCTGAGGGCTCACGAGTGCCCCTGAAATCAGTTTAACCGTCTCACTGTCGCTGAGATCAGTTTATCCACACTTTATCCACACTTTATCAACTAAAAAAAGAATGAACCTGTGAAGCAAATTCAAAGATTCAACTTTATTTTTAGAGATTATGATATTAGCTTAAATCTCAACCAGGAGAATTAAATGCAAAATCCAACTTATGTTTCTAGATTACTTGAAAAAAATGGAGATAGTATTTCGGCTAATCTGGTCGCTGTTTTTATCGGAGTTTGCTTAATTAGCGCTTTGGCACAAATTTCAATTCATTTGCCTTTTACGCCGGTACCACTCACCGGACAAACTTTTGGAGTTGCTTTGACAGCTTTGTTGTGGGGGAAAAAACGCGGCTTAGCCATCATTTGTTGTTATTTATTTGTAGGAGTCTTGGGCCTTCCGGTTTTCGCAGGTGGAAGTTCTGGCCTCATGATAGGACCAAGCCTTGGTTACCTTGTGGGAATGTTCTTTGCTTCCTTCTTAATGGGATCACTTTCAGATCGAGGTTGGACACTGAAATTTCATACTGCGTGGATCGCGGCAATTTTAGGCAGCATCGTGGTATTTGGTTTTGGCCTCCTAGGTCTTAGCTTCTTTTTGCCAAAAGCTTTGCTTTTAAGCGCTGGCCTAACTCCATTTTTAGTTGGGGACTTCATTAAGGATTTAATCGCAAGTCAAATTGCCTATCGATTTAATAGACAATAATTCTGGGTATTGGGTAAAAGCTCGGTACGTTCATTTTTTTCATGCAGTCATAAATGCAGTTTGGTGGCGCAGTCTCGGGCAGTGGTATTTTGCTTTCTTTTGCAGAATAAATATCTGCTCATCTTTGCATGGGGCCTAAATAAAAGCAGATTGAGATTCGAGAAAATGGAGAGAATATTGGGAACTCTCTCCATTAGCCTTTTCTGTAACTAGCGAACAGCGGCAAGGGCGGCAGAGTAATTTGGCTCGTCAGCGATTTCGGCAACCTGCTCGGTGTGCAAAACCTTATTGTCAGCTGATAGAACAACAATAGCTCTTGAAAGTAGTCCGGCAAGGGCAGAGTCGGTGAATTCAAGACCCCAGTCTTTGCCAAAGCTGCTGCGAAAACTTGAAAGCGATTCGCAATTTTTTATTCCTTCAGCCCCGCAAAAGCGCTTCATGGCAAATGGTAAATCTGCTGCTATATTGAGGACGACAACGTTTTTCAATTTTGTTGCCTCTTCATTGAATTTTCGAACTGAGGTTGCACAGGTTGGGGTATCAATACTTGGAAAGATATTGAGGATCTTCATCATGCCTTCGAAGTTTTTTAAGCCAACTTCTGAGAGATCGGTTTTGGTCAGTTTAAAATCCTTAGCTGTCGTACCTTTGGCTGGAAGTTGACCGCTAGTATGAACTGGGCTGCCTTTAAGTGTTATATTTGCCATCTTGGCTCCTTTATAATGATTAGTAAGAGTCAGTTTGAAAAGCTGAAATTGCAGCTTTTCAAACTGGCGAAAGCAAGCATAACCACGAATTGATAAAGATGCAATTCGACTTATCAAAATCAATGCACTTTTAAGCCCGTAGCAAATAAAATACTATCTGCAAATGCTTGCAATGAAGAAAGAACGATTTTATAAAAAATCAAAAAAACTAAAAAGGTCAAAAAAAAGGCAGACTTGTGAGTCTGCCTTTGGTCTGCCTTTGCGAAAAACTAAATGAAACTGTCTTTAGTTGCCTGAACCTGCGCCCGGGCAATTCTCTATTGCGCTACTTTTACAGATAGCGATGCTAGATGGATTTGCGCGAACACAAGCTTTTACCGCGACATTGTAGGCTGCTCGCAAATCTGAAGCCGGACCACTTGGATAAGACTGACCAGCTGGAAACTGCTTAGTCTTAGGACCTGTAGCAATACAAGATGCTGCTGGAGGGGGTGGTTCTACCGGTGCCGCATTGACATAATCACAACTCAAGAAGTCGCTGTTATTACAATCGTCTACATCCGTGCCTTCTGCAGTTACGCAGTCTGATACTGCACGGTTACGAGCTTTATCGCTATCATAACTCTGAAAGCTAAATGGCGCCGGAATATTCGGCACAGTCACGTTACATGCCATTGGATTCAAGACTGATTTGTCCAAAGCAATACAAGTTAAGTTGTCCGGGCTTGAACAAGCATCGACATCACTAGTCGCATCATCAGCAATACAAAGCTGTTGAGCCATTTGTGAAGCGTAATCCGCATCGCGGCCTTTTCGGAAGAAGCTTACCGCGTCTCCGTTAGCGTCGGTGCTGCTCGTTGAACAGCTTACAACTGGAGCGTAAGAAACGCCGTCATCGCAAGATATATTCGCTGTACACTCAGTCGCATTTGCACGTGCACTCTTAGTACAATGCTCGATGGCTCTTTGTGAGGCTGTACCTGAATCTGGCGAGGCTCCAACAAACTTAGCATCTCCACTAAATGTACGGCAAGTCACATTTACTACTGGCATTGGTGGGGGAGCTGGTTCCTCGTAAACCACGTTCTGAGGAACATTCTCACGTACGTTGGCAGCTTGCTCAAGAGCAACAATTGCATTTAGGACAGCGATGCCAGCAGCAACTGGCGAGTAGTCACTGATGGTTGGTACGAAAACGCTTGAGTTGTATGGATTCTCAAGGTCAAGGTGCCCTTTGAAGGCCACATGTAAACTTCCGCGATCTACGAAACCTTCGACCATTACTTGTCCGAAGCCAAGATTGCGATAGTGATTGATCACGATATCGTTTGGTCCGAAATAGAATCTGCCTGAAACGTAATTTGAAATCTGACTATTTAATTTGTCAGTCAAAGTCTCAAGAGCAGTTCTATAGTAAGTATGGCGGTAGTAGCTCATGCCACTGACTTCAATTGCGAGATCTCGCATGGTATCGGTAGGATAGAAAACTCTTGCATAACGAAATGGACGAACTGGGTAGCTATAGCAATATGAATTACCATAATAACGGCAATAGAAATCGTTATTGTTTGAATCATCAAACATCCACAATACTAATGGATTCCAGAAATGCTGGTGAATTGCGATGTCAACCCGAACTGGGTAGGCATATCCACCACGAAAGCCGTGATCGTAATAGCTGCTATAGTAGTTTCTATAAACCTTTTGTGGTTCATGGTAGTAATTATTGTAAATACGTGAGCGTTCAATCACTACGTTTTGATAATTATTTACATAAACATTAGTTACATGGGTGATGTTTTTTGTGATGGTTACACTTTGTATGTCAGTTTTGTTGATGATTATATTTTGCGTATTCTGAGAGCGAATTCTCGCCTCATGAATATTCTTCTGGGTTTCATCTGATCGCATATGGCTGGCTACAGCTACGCCGCCAACAACTACTACCGGCTTTACGATAACAGTTACTGGGACAACGACTTTTACTTTAATAGAGGGATCAAGACCAATTTTAGCGCCATTGACCGTCTTCAATTCAACAACTGAAGTTGAGTGAGTTGGTGCTGCTACTACTGGCTTATTGGCTTGAGCTGCTTGTCGAGTCTCAATAGTTTTCTTGTTTTGCGCAATGACAGCTTCTTGGGCTGGAGTAATTTTGGCAGTTGGGTTCTGGCTGATTTGTTTAATGTCAGCATTTTGCTTTACAAGGATGGCTTGCTGTTTTGCAACCGCAACCACTTCTTTTTTCTGAACCTTTGCCACTTCAACTTCAGCTGCTTTTACTTCATTTTCTTTTTTTATTTCAGCAGTCTTAGCTGGTACAGCAATGCGCTCTTTTG
This sequence comes from Bdellovibrionales bacterium, assembly GCA_043784965.1. GTDB lineage: Bacteria > Bdellovibrionota > Bdellovibrionia > Bdellovibrionales > JAMPXM01 > JAYTQQ01. The sequence continues at coordinate 31,082 of JAYVXS010000165.1, read as the reverse complement.
CTTTCTCTTTTTTTTGAGCAGCTTTTATTGCATCCGCTTTTGCCTTTGCTGCATCTGCTTCAATTTGTTGTGGTGTTTTAACTACAACCGGAAGCTTTGCTTGCTCTGCAATTTTAATGGCTTTTCTCTCTTGAGCCTTTTGCGCTGCAATTTCTTTAGCTTTTTCATCAGCGGCTTTTTGCGCCGCATCTTCTTTTGCTTTTTGCGCGTCTTTTACTTTTGGATCAGCAGCTTTTTGTGCCGCCTGATTCGCAATCTCTTGATCTAATTTATCTTTATGAGCTCGTTCTGCCGCAGCTTGCGCCGCAGTTTGCTTTTTAGATTGCTCTAATTTCGCAGCAACTTCAGCTGGAGTTTCAGCTTTAGCTACGACTACAGGTGGAGGACCTACTGGATTTTGCGGAGCGGGCTTGCGCTCCAATTTTTCTTTAGCTTCGCGTGCAAGTTTATCAGCTTTAGCTTTATCAGCAGCAGCTTGATCGGCTTTAGCCTTGGCTTCTTGTGCCGCTTTGTCTACCGGAGGAGCTGGCTTGGTAGCAACTGGAGGAACTGGCGCTGGCGCCGGAGCTGGCTTGATAACTACCTGTTCAACTTTTGCCGGTGGAGCTGGAGCCGGAGGAGCTGGCTTGGTAGCAACTGGAGGAACTGGCGCTGGAGCTGGAGCTGGCTTGATAACTACTGGTTCAACTTTTGCCGGAGGAGCTGGAGCCGGAGGAGCTGGCTTCGCAGCTTGAGCTTTTTGTTGAGCTTCTTGCTGAGCCTTTTGCTGAGCTTTTTGTTGAGCTTCTTGCTGAGCTTTTTGTTGAGCTTTTTGTTGAGCTTCTTGCTGAGCTTTTTGTTGAGCTTCTTGCTGAGCCTTTTGTTGAGCTTTTTGTTGAGCTTCTTGCTGAGCTTTTTGTTGAGCTTTTTGTTGAGCTTCTTGCTGAGCTTTTTGTTGAGCTTCTTGCTGAGCTAATTTTTCAGCAGCCAGCTTTTCAGCGGCTAATTTATCCTTGGCGGCTTGGTCTTGCGCCGGGGTGTTTGCACCATATGCTGAGCTTGAGGTCACAGTCGATGCCATCATCGAAAGTGAGATCAGAGCAATCAGTAATGGAGATTTTGAAAATTTCTTCATTTTTTGATTCCTTATTCGTTTGGGTTTAGATTTTAGAATGTGAAAAACACCCGAATTCTGACATACGTCAGTTTCCAAAATGGCTCCACACTCGATTTCGAGAGGATCCTAAAGCAGGATTTGTGCCTAATTTTTTTTGAACTTATAAGCAGTCTAAATTAATCTTGGCAAAGAATTTAAGACTTAATGGGCCGTTTTTGAGCCTCACTGGGCCTTCATTTTGCTTGGAACGCAATATACTGGCAATATACTGGCAATATACTGGCTCCTCACAGGTCGAACTGGATCGGTAGCAAAATGGAACTAACTTTAGTAAAAAATCTATGACTGGTGTCAAAGAGAAAGCTCATTTTCGGTAACCAGAGGGCTATTGTTTGATTGTTATTGTTTGAGTGGATTTCGGCTAATATTTCAGTTAATTTATGTGAGCAATTTGGTCGTAGGCCTTGATTTTATCACACTAGGTGGTATAGTGTAATAATCGAGGGCGGCTGATGATTCGCAATTTTGCAAACAAAATAGCTCAAGAAATTTGGGAGGAGGACAAGTCGAAGACGCTCCCACAAGATATATGGATTCGAACTAAGGCACTTTTGACTATTATGCACGGGACAAACGAACTAAAGGATCTAAAGATTAAAGGGCAGCCACCAAATATTCGTCTCCATAAACTTAAAGGGGACCGGAAAGACCAGTGGAGTGTCACGATAAAGCTTCCTTGGTGTATTACATTTAAATTCAAGAGCGGTGAATTCTTGGATGTAAAAATTGAAAATTATCACAGAGGTTAACTTAATGATTAAAAGTCCAAAACCCATGCATCCAGGTTTAGTTTTAAATGAGGTCTATTTGAAAGAGCTTGGGCTCAATCAGTCACAGTTTGCAGAAAGCTGTGATTGCGCTCCTCGCAAAATAAATGAGATCATAAATGCTAAAAGATCGATTTCTCCAGAGTTTGCGCTTGTCCTTGAGAGGGTACTCGGAACAAGCGCTGAAATGTGGGTGAGAATACAAGCGGAGTATGATCTCTGGTTAGCAAGACAAAAAGCTGCCTAAAACCCACGCTTTAAAGGGAGTGAATTTGAACGACTCAGAATCCCTCGATGGCAAAGCTGGCAAAATTTTAAAGCACAGAAAATTTTTGACGGTCGCTGCAATATTGGTCGGAATGGGTACCTAGGGCAAGCCTACTTTATCGAGCGAAAATACAGCTCGAATTCAGGGCTGGGTTAAGTTCTACGACACTATGGCTCTATCATCTTTTGGTTAATGGTCTAATTATATAGAGAAATCAAGAGGCAGTTTCGCGGCAGCGGCGACTGCTTGCAGTTTTTCAGTTTCGGTCCCAGTTTTGGGTGAGTCGGTGTGTACAGTTTGCCTGTATCCCCGTCCCTGAACTCGGGGTTTCCACATTTAAACAACTAGAAAAAGAAAGAACCCACTCAATCCGCCACCTAAGTTACTCTGCTACAAAAAATGCTCAAATGGCTCTAGCCTTTGCAAGCCATTTTAATTTGTGTTAGCTCCTATTACTCTAATTACGCCTTATTAGGAGAAAAACAGATGAGTTCCTCAAATAATCCGACAATTGCCCTCACTCAGACTGTGCAAAAGGGTGGTTGTGCGGCAAAAGTTGCAGCGAGCGAGCTGCAAAAAATTTTGCAGCAAGTAAAGTTCCCACCAGCGCACCCGGCCCTATTAATAGATGGTGGACTTTTTGATGATGCTGCAATTTATAAGGTGACCGATGAAATTGCCTTAGTTCAGACACTTGATTTTTTTACCCCTATATTGGATACGCCAAAACTTTTTGGAGCAGTGGCTGCTGCCAATGCCCTAAGTGATGTCTATGCAATGGGTGGACGGCCCAAGACCGCGATGGGGATCTTGGCATTTCCGGTGGCGACCATGAGTGAGCAGGTAATAGTCGATATTATGCAGGCGGCAAGTGATAAGATCAAAGAAGCTGGGGCCAACTTTGTAGGTGGGCACTCGATCGATGATGATACTTTAAAGTTTGGCCTGTCAGTTACGGGATTTGTTCATCCGCAAAAAATTTGGAGCAATGCTGGCGCAAAACCGGGTGACCACCTCATTTTAACGAAAGCCATCGGAACCGGAGCTATGACTGCTGGGCTAAAACGTCAAATGCTTTCAGAGTCTGATATTTCAGAAGCAATTGAAAGTATGTCGATGCTAAACAATTGTTTGGATTTTCTAATGCCAGAGCTTGAAGCGGGAATTCATGCGGCGACTGATATTACCGGATTTGGAATATCAGGACATTCTATGCAGCTTGCGATTGCCAGCCTTGTAAGTCTAAAGATTAAGATGACGGCAATTCCACTTTTTTCAAAGACCAGATACTGTCTGGAGCAAGGATTTATTACCAAGGCTCATCGCACCAACCGAGAGTATACTGAAAAGCAAATTGAGGTGTCTTCACTTGATAAAATTTCAGAACTGGTGATTCATGATCCGCAGACCAGCGGTGGCATGTTGCTCGCAGTTGATCCTCGGCTGAGCGCACAGGTCCTAAGCGCCTTGAGGTTTCAATTTAAGTCGGCGCAGATCATCGGTGAGGTTCAAGCTCCTCAAGAATACAAGGTGAAAATTGAATCTTGAGATTCTGGAGGCAACTCACTTTGAAAAACTTCTTCTTGCGAAAACGGCATTCATTGATGTGCGAGCGCCGATTGAGTTTTATCAGGGCGCACTACCAAATTCTACAAATTTACCAATTCTAAATGATGAAGAGCGCGCCAAAGTCGGTACCGAGTATAAGCTTAATGGACCAGAGGCTGCCAATGTATTGGGGCATCTTTTGGTCTCGGGTAAAGAAAGGGATCAGCGAATTCAAGATTGGGAGAACTTCATTCGAAGCAATCCAACATGCATTTTATATTGTTTCAGAGGGGGTAAGCGTTCGCAGATTACTCAGGCTTGGTTGCAAGAGCGAGGTGTACATCTAGCTCGGCTCGATGGTGGCTATAAAAATGTTCGCCAGTTTTTATTAGAGCGACTCAATCATTTTTCAGAAACGCAAAATATTTTACCACTTGCGGGTCCCACTGGCAGCGGTAAGACTATTTTGATCGGTGAACTTAAAGATTTGTATCCCACTATTGATCTAGAAGATTTGGCTCGACACCGAGGATCTGCATTTGGTGCGAAGACGATGCCGCAGCCCACGCAAATCGATTTCGAAAATCATTTGGCGGTTGAAATGATGAAAATAGAAAAAAGTCTGAATTTGGATGTTTTGCGACCGAATATCTTGCCTCTGGTGGAAGATGAGAGCCGCATGATTGGGCGATGTGTGCTGCCAAACATATTTTTTGAGAAGATCAATTCTTCGCCGGTGATTTTAATCGATGAAGATATTGAAGTCAGAGTGCAAAATATTTTTCAAGACTATATTTTGGACTCGCCGATTAATAGTGGTCATGAAGAAAATGCGCTCGTGGTTTTTGAGAAGTATCGAAAATCTTTATTGGCGATTAGCAAGAAGCTGGGTGGATTACGCACGCAAGAGGTTCTTGGCTTGCTAAATTTGAGCGAAGCTCAGTTTCGCTTAAATGGCGAACTTGAAAGCAACCGGGCATGGATCGAGACGCTATTGGTCTATTATTATGATCCACTTTACCTATCGAGTTTAGATAGAAGAAAAGTAGGGGTTATTTTTCGCGGGACGAGAAGTGAATGTTATTCATATTTAATTGAGCGAAAGCCTTAGGAGGAATAACTCACCTCCCTTGCCAGATAGAAAGGTTTATTTGATTGGAGCTGAGAGAAAAGCCTCTTATATTTGCCATATTAATCAGCTGGGGGCATTGCTCTATTCGAATATATTTTGCAAGTTCCGGCTAATCGCATTGGCGCAAGAATATTTAGCTTGGGTCAGCTCAAGATTATTCAAGAAATTATTACGATGATCGTTTTTGCATTATTCTCTTATTTTTATATGAAAAAACCACTAAGTCTTAATTATCTTTGGGCTGGACTCTGTCTAGTCGCAGCTGCCTTTTTCATTTTTCGTGAAGGAAATGGTGCCTAGCCTTCAGCAAAGGAAACATCTTCGCCTTAGCATCCCGCTGACATTTTGTTGCATTTGCTGAAGGCCTCACCTTATAATTTTATCTATGATTAAAGCCTTCACATTCTGGATTATTATAAGTCTATCGCTGCCACTTATAGCCAATGAAATTAAGACCAACTCAGTTCATATGGCAGAGGCTCCGGACTGGGTCACCCCTGGTCGAATAAATACTGTGGTTGATCACATCCAATCCCTATTGGAGTGGAATATTCGCCGCATCGAAGTGACCTGGCACAAAGACCAGACGGCCTTTGAAAAGATTCATGGAATGGGCCTCCTGGTTCTGGCAATGTCTCGAAAATCAGATAATAGTGTTCATCTTGGACCAAGGGTAAAAAAAGAAAATTTGGACGCCGTTCTTGGTCACGAACTTGTACATATCATTTCGTATCAAAAATATAAAGAAGCCATACCGAAATGGTTGGAAGAGGGACTGGCAAATCACCTTAGTCATTTGTCAAAGGTCGATTATGCGTGGCTTGCCAAGCACCCCGCGCCAAGCGATGTCCGAGACTTGACCCATCCATTTAGTGGCTCAGAAGATCACACGAGATATCATTATATGGCCTCACAGGCATTAATGGAGCTAATTGCGAGTAAGTGTGATCTGGCAAATTTACTGCGCTTAAGTGTGCGCCGAAAATTAGAAGATAAGCTAGACACGCTATGCAGGATTAAAGACATCACAAAGGAATTTAATTTATGGATACTAAGTCGAAATCATTAGATGAGCAAAAGGTGAAGAGTTCGAATTTGCGATTTTATCAGCGACGATATCTTATCAATTCAAAACTTCAAGTTGGAGTTATGCTTTACTCGGCAACTGTTGCGGCTGTTGTGAGTATTGTAAATCAGATTTTTCGTTTTATGCTATCTGAGGAGTCCGGTCCCATTATGGGAATAGACCCGATGATCCTGCTTTGGGCCCTCAGTTGTGGTATTATCATGGTCACCGTGCTTTTTGGTTTTTATTTTACCAATAGAATTGCGGGTCCCATATTTAGAATTCAAAGACATATGGAAAAATTTGTTGAGACTGGCGAGATTGCACCATTTTCAGTGCGAAAAGACGACTATTTTCAAGAGCTCATGATCGACTATAATAAATTCTTAGAAAAACTAAAGCAGCTCAAAAATCGATAATATTGTATTGAGATAGGACGAACTGATTTCGGCCATCAGATTTTGATATTTTTAGAATTTCAAGCTGAAAAATGCCAAAGCAAACTAGAAGAGAGGGCGCTAAAAAGACTGTTTCATTTGGGTATTTTTAGCAAAATTTTTATAGAAAAACATAGAAATAGCCGATACATTCAATATGCTTAGGACGTTGTTGGGTTGTATAAATGCTTGCTTGATCAGCGGCATAAATAAACGACAGGGATTTACTCTTGTTGAGTTGATGATTGCGGTGGCAATCGTCAGTTTGACATTGGCTATTGCATTTCCAGGCTCAACAAACGCACCGGTTAAGTCTCAATTTCTTACCTATAAGATTCAACTTCGGGACGTATTACAACGGGCACGAAATATTGCGCGGACTAAACAGCAATGTGTGACGGTTGATATTCAGGGAAAGACAGTTGTTGTCAATGCCTACCAGATGGCGGGTCGTTGTGTGGCGCCATTTGTAAATTTGGATTCAACATTTACCAAGACTTTTGATAATAGTGTAAGCTTCACGCCATTTTTTCCATCCGCGCCCTTTGTCTTTAATACCCGAGGCGGCACCGATTACAATGCGGTTTCATCTATGAAAATTTCAGCGCTGGGGATGAACCAAAATTTTTTAGTCTACTCACTAACTGGCCAAGTTAGAGAAAATTAAATTTATGAAAAAACTAGGCACTGGCAAAATTAAAATAAATAATAAAGGTTTTAGCCTGATTGAGGTCATGATCACCATGGTCGTTGTTGGTGTGGCGATCTTTGCAAACATGAATCTCTCGGGTCAGATATCACAGAATTTAGGTCGTGATGCAAATACGGCGATCGCCACTGAGCTCAGTGCCAATTTTATGGAAGAATTAATGATTCGAAATAGTAGTGACCCAGTTTTGAGCCCGGGCCAGCACTCCCAAGATTATGATCGCGATCAAATGAAGGTTACAAGTGGGCTATTCACGGTGAGTTGGCTGGTAACTTTGGATACGCCGATGGTGTCAGTGATGAGAATTGATGTATCAGTTTCAATTCATGCAGAAAATGGATTGCGTCCAATCACCGTAACTTCGTTTCGAGGTGAGCAGTGAGATTGAATCAGCTTGGCTATAGTTTGATCGAAATCATGATGGCGGTTGGTATTTCATCGTTTTTACTGGTTATCGCAATTTCACAAAGTGTCAGTGTCACGCAAAGTCAGTTTCGTTATATTTCACGATCCAATTTGTCTCAAGATGCATTTACCATGACCAATTACTTTGGTCATGAAATTGGTCAAATTGGAGGCGCTACAGTTCGGCCGTGGATGGCAGCCTTTCTTGAAAATAATTGCAGTGCGCGCGGCCCATTTCCAGATTGTAATGGTTCGGATCGGCTCACGTTAACTGCTTCGGTTATCCCCGCAATGGAGTATCTGGTTACCGGGATGGTGACACCTACGATACTGCAAATTTTGACCACGGCTTGTACGCTTAATCCAGCGATGATCGGTAAGAGTTTTATGATCACTTTGGGCACCTCTTATGCGCAGATCTATGCGACCAGTATTAATATTGCTTTATGCCAAATGGGATTTTTGCCAGGCCAAGCGGCTCTCAATAACTCAGTGCCAGCAGTGGTAAACTGGGCTGGAGGAACATTAACGACAGTTGTAGTAAAGACAATTTATTGGGACAGTACGATCAATCAAGTAAAACAATTTACTGACTTTAACAATAACGGTTCAATCGATGCAGGCGAAATGAATATTCTTGCAGATCAGGTGCTCGATTTGCAGTTTGCCCTCGGCATCGATTATAATAATGACGGCAATTTGTTGGATAACGGCACCAACACAGACAACTACCTATACAATTCTCCGGGCGAGGCATTTGGGGTCGGGGTATTTTTAAATGCAAATTCAACGATGCTGAAAATAATTAAAGTTGCCATTGTCACAGGTGTGCCTGCCAACAACAGTAGCGCGCCGGCAAACCAAAGTACGCAAATTCTTGATGGGCCCGTTCGTGCTTTGGGCCAATGGGATACTCGTAAAGCTATACTTAAATTCGCCCCACGAAATGATTTTCTTTATCACTAAGTTTATTACTAAGATTATCACTAAGTTTATCACTAAGTTTATCACTAAGGATGTTTGATATGAAAAATCTAATGCATTCTCTTAAAAATGAAAATGGACAGGTAATGTTGTTTGCGAGTCTATTGATTGCTACGGTCTCATTAGTAGGAGTCGTTGGTCTCTACCAATACAGCGCCTCAGTCACCAACAATCAAAGTTTTTTAAGTCAACAAAGAGCCTTTTACATTGCAGAGGGAGTTCGCAAAATTGCCTTAGCTCAGCTCGGTGCTTACCTTCAGGTTTCAAGTAGTTATACCGGCCCCGAATTGACGCAAAAACTTCAAGCCGATTTGCCGACCTTAGTGCCGCAAGGGTATTTGTTGCAAACGGTGAGTGTGAATGTCTTAAGTTATGTTGCGAATTCGATTTTGCCATCAGGCCCATTTGCAGGAATGCAATCGCCGGCAACTACTATAAGTCTTACAATTACCGTTCGTTCGACGCTTACAAATGTGACCTCAACGGTGACGTCCACCATGTCTCTGGGGGCAATCTATCCGTTTCAATTTATGATTTTTGGAGATATGCCCTATGCCGATTGGGAGCCGAGGCCAGCTATGACATTGCTTGGCCGAGTTCATGTAAATGGCGACGCATGTCTTGGCGCATGGAGCTCATTGAAGATTGGTTTAATCACGGCATCAGGCCGCATTATGGATGGGGCCGATACCCGTTGTAGATATCCATCTGGCTACACCGGGACTTCAAAAATCGCCACCAATTCGAGCTTTACAGCCTTTACTTCGCTTCTAGCAAATGGCGATAATGGATGCACAAATTGTGCAGGCACGGGTCAGGCTTGGCCGGTTTATGCGCGCAATACTTGGGGCGTAAATGCGGTGGATCAGGCCCTTGGTGGGCAGGCCTTGCGGCTTCCGGGTGCGGGCACGCAGAATCGAGCTCAATTTGGTGTCGATGGAAATTCGTTTGCTCCAATTTCAAACCAAACCAATACCAGATTTAGTATCGATCCTCCTTTAGCAACTGATACCCCAACAATTTCTCCGCAAAAATATGCAAACAATGCAGATATTCGCGTGATCGATGGAGTCTGGTATCTGAAGGACCCTGCCAATCAAGCGAGTTGGCCTGGCCTGCCCATTTGGTCAGATCACCCGGGGCGTGCAGATGCAGTATTTGGTCCGCCCGTTGTGGCGGTTAGCAAAACAGTTGCTGTCGGCCAAGATGATATTCGTGCCTATTGGGCAACCCGTGGTGTGAGTTATACATGGACAGCGGCAGGTCCGAGTCGATTTTCATTTTATGAATATGTGACTGCAAACGCAAGTATTTCAGCTGATCCAAATGGCATTCTCTCTTATGGAAATCTAGGTGTGAGCGGAGTTGCAAACCCACCGCTTGTGCCATCGGGATGGATGAGTTTGGTAGTTGGAACTGCCGGCGGAAATATAAATTTGGGAAATGGTCAATGGAATGGTGCGGGTCAGACGGATCTGTGCTTCGGGAAAAAGATCACCTGTGCGCCAGCTTCTGGTTTGATCAATGCAATTAATCCGCCACTTCCTTGTAATGCTGGAACTCAGGCGGTGACCTGCCAAAGTGGAAGTGACCCAGGCATACCCACATTTATTTTGAACGCCGCTCGGGGCGGATTTCGCGACCAACATCTTCAATTGGATTCGCCGTCGCCTAACCAACTTCCCAGAAGTAAAATTTATCCAATCAATTTTGACGTCGGTCAGTTTCAGACAGCACTCAAGACGGCGACCGTTGGCGAGCTCGGATCTTATTTCGGCGTCGGAAAGCTAATGGGTAGAAATTTCAATGGTATTATTTATGTAACGGCTACTTGGCCCGGATCACTCACTGGGTTTGGTTCTGGACAGCCCCAAGAGTATCCTTATCAGGGTGCAGCCTATGATAGTTTACAGATGCCGGCGATTTCACCGTCTACGCAGACGGCTTTACCTTATGCGCTTTGTTCAAACTTACCAAGCCACGTACGCCCAGGATTAGCTGGAGTAGATTTTGATCGGGTGCCGGGAAATGGCGGGGGCGGTAGTTACTCAAATGGCAATCATTATGGTTGGGGCAACGGCAACCCTGCTGGTCATGGGACCAAAAGTCGATTTGAAATTCCTGACTGTGCGTCTTATTCATCGGCTGGTATTGTGGCTTTTCCGAATGCGCTACGAGTTTACAATGGCGCAAACTTTGATGCGGTGGCAATACCTAGTGGACTAAGTCTGGTTACGAATCTTCCGATGTATTTAGTGGGAAACTACAATACCAATTCAGTTACGACGACTGCGACTTCAACACCATGGTTGCCAGCAATGCTAGGTAGCGACAGTTTCTATTTACTCTCAAACAATTGGACAGATGCAAACGATGATTGGACTAATCCACCGGCTTATACCTCGCGAAATGCATCCACCACCTCACTTATTGCCGCCATCTTGACTGGATATATGCGCAAGGCCAACGCTCTTCAATACAATGGTATTACCGCATTTTTAGAAGACTGGTCGGGTACGACAATGAATCTAACCGGCTCGGTGATGATTGGCTTTTATCCGGTCTATCATTTGGGAGCTCCAGTAATAGGCACGGTTTACAATGCTCCAGTTCGAAATTATGTCTTCGATCCACACTTCTCATATCTGGCAAATCAGCCGCCGGGGACATTGGTCTATCCGGTCTCGGCAGTTTCAACATGGCAAGGGGATTGAGGGTGCTTATTGTTTTATTTGGCAATATTTGAAAAAGCCGAGTGCAGGGTCGGTGAGACAGTTAAACAGATTTCAGGTACAGGTGCAGGTGCAGGTACAGGTGCAGGACAGATACAGGTACTGGCGCAGGTACTGAAACTAAAAAACCGAGATCGGTTGCGGCGGCCCTGAAACTGAAGAACCTAACTCGATAAAAAAAGGAGTCCAAGCTAAGGACTCCTAAAATTAACATTTGTGTGCATTAATAAAATCTAAGTACTAGCGTCGCGGGCCATGTCCATTGCCACGACCACGACTTCTTTCGTAGACCGTGCGATGTTCGACGATGCGAACTTCTCTGGTCTGGCGAGTTTGGAAGTGAATGCGAACTTCTGGGTGATTATATCGAGGACCAACAGGGTAGTGGCCATAATATCTATAGTGATAAGAAGCATAAAGACCTAAGTACGCAGGACCAAGCAAGAGATGGGGATACATAACTTCCCACTGTGGGGTGAGCTGAAAGTATTGACCAACAAATTGCATTCTCTGTGAGGCGCCGCCGTTGTTATAGAGAAATTGCGCAGTGGTTAGAACTTCTACTGAATTTTGTATATTGCTTGAAAACACAAAGTTAGCGGTCTCTTGGCCTTTGCGAGCACAATCCTGGACCCCAAGTGATGGAACAGAAATTTGCGAAAATAGGACTCGCTCACCGGTGTAAATATAAGTTTCCGTAGTTTTAATTAGGCAGGTTCCAGCAAGTGCACCTTGTGCAACAAATATGGCTAAGAAGCCAATTAGTTTTTTCATATAAATTCCCCGTTTTGGTTTAGTTTGGTTGGTTAAAGTTAGTTAAGTTTAGTTTAACAGCCAAGGGCAATGCAGCTTTGATGCCATCCCATCAATTGCCAAAACAAGCTTTGACGCGTATTCTGTCGAAGCTATGCCAGAAAATTTACCATTACGTATAAAAAAATTACTCCCTTGGCTCATTGCCATTGCGTTTTTTATGGAGTCGCTCGACGCCACTATTTTAAATACTGCCGTACCAGTTATGGCAAATGCCTTGGGGGTGGTGCCGCTGAGTATGAAGTCCGTATTGAGTAGTTATACTTTGAGTCTTGCGGTATTCATTCCGATCAGTAGTTGGATGGCCGATCGATTTGGGACACGAAAAGTTTTCGCAAGTGCCATTGCAATTTTTACCATAGGCTCTTTGCTTTGTGGTCTGGCCAGCAATATTCACTTCTTAGTTTTTTGTCGCATCATTCAGGGCTGTGGCGGGGCGATGATGGTGCCGGTGGGGCGCCTCACATTGGTCCGTTCTTTTGCAAAGTCCGAATTGATTCGCGCCATGAGCTTTGTCGCTATTCCGGCCCTTATTGGGCCGATGCTTGGTCCTCTTATTGGCGGCCTTATTGTGGGCTTTCTAAATTGGCGCATGATATTTTTTGTAAATCTACCGATCGGGATTTTAGGTTTCATTTGGGTGCAAAAATATCTACCGGACTATCGCGAAGAAAAACCTGAGCCGCTTGATTTTGTTGGGCTGATTTTATTTGGTAGTGGCATCACTTTACTTTCTTATGTCTTAGAGGTTTTTGGCGAACATACTCTGACGGGCTTAGAGATTTTTGGTTTGTTCAGTGTTTCGAGTTTGTTTCTTTTGACCTATGGTATTCATTCATTATCGACGCCATTTCCGGTTTTGCGCGTCGGAATTCTAAAGATTCGCACTTTGAGATGCACCGTCCTCGGAAATTTTTTTACCAGGCTCGGCGCAGGAGGTATGCCATTTTTGCTGCCACTTCTTTATCAAATCGGACTTGGCTATACCCCGATTCAATCAGGATTATTGATTGTGCCACAATCCATTTCGGCTATTTTAACCAGACATTGGGTGCCTCGAATTATCACTCATTTTGGTTTTAAAAACTTACTGCTGGTCAATACCATCGTGATCGGCCTTTTGATTATGCTATTCGCAACGGTTGGAGCTGAAACCAGTGTTTGGATTATTATCCTGCAAGCTTGTGTTTTTGGATCACTTTCCTCTTTGCAATACACTAGTATGAGTTGTCTTGGCTATGCAGATGTCAGCGATAAAAATACTGGAATGGCCAGCACTATCATGAGCACCATTCAGCAAATGTCTTTAAGCTTTGGCGTTGCGGTGGCTTCTCTTGCCACAAGTTTTTTCATTTCGGATCGTTTACATGCAAACTCAGAAGTGATGATCTCTGGTCTACACAAGGCATTTTTAGTAATGGGTCTACTAACGATTTTTTCAGCCTTTGGTTTTGCCGAACTCAAGGCCGACGACGGAGAAAATGTTAGCAATCACCATCATCATCACTAAATTATCCCGACGGCATCTTTGCCTATTGTAGACTGCCTATTGCAGACTGCCTATTGTAGATTGCCTATTGCAGACTGCCTATTGTAGACCATTGGCGCGTAGTATTCTCAAGGTCATTTCTTTAGCTTGTTCGCCGGCGGGGCGCTTCAAACTTTGAGCGTCACTATCTAAAAATTTCATAATTGTAAGCAACTGAAAGCCGTGCCCTTCGACATGACCGATAAACCAACCGAGCCGTGTTCGGCCACGCTCTCCGACCAAGCCCGATCCAGTTTTGCCGCTCATAAAAAAACCATGGGGTAGACTTTCGAGCTGAATCAAGTGTTTTGTTTTCTTATAGGCATCCTGTGATATCTTGAAGCTTTGCTTCCAAAAGCCCTTCATAAACTCGAGCTGCTCATTGGGTGATATAAGTAGTGTCGCCGAGCCAGGCCCTTTAGATTTCATAGGTAGCCAAGCGGTGGTAAGGCCTCCAGATAAATCGCCATTTCCATAATTAAAGAGTTTTAAATACTCAGCTATTTTTTCGACGCCAATCTCTGGGGTGATGGTTTGTGAAACCCAGACAACGGACTCTTTCATCCAGGTTGTGGCAGTTTGGTCTTGATTCCAGGCGCTGATGGGGTGATTCACGCCGTCCCATTTGAATGAATGGCTTTCGTCAGCAATCACTTTCGAGTCAAACGCCATAAGTGCAAGCGGAACTTTAAAGGTCGAACAAGCCGGGGCTCTTTCAGTGCAATTGGCGCCCCCTCTCTCGGCAACAATCTTGTCCGTATTGAGGTCGTAGGCTATGAAGCAAGCCTTTAGATCGCGAAATAATTCTTCTTTCACCTTTAGCTTTCCAGAGCCCGGTTTGCGCATCGTTGCACAACTTGAAAACACTGCCACAATTATTAAAAATGGAAGAAAATTTTTCATTTTTGACCTTAAAACCTTTCGTCTATAATGCGTTTGAGTTTGCCGGTTCGAAGATTGGCTTCTAGCTCGTCAGGCTTTACAAAATCAATGTGAACAGCGTGCATTTTTTTGTCACGAGCTAAATCATAACAAAGCGGCCGCTCTTTTTCGAGATGTTTTAAGAGCTCCGCTGGTGTAATTTTGCCTTGAGAGGTCTTGGCAATGCGAAAAACCAACTGATCTAATTTATCAAAATGACGAATGATCAGTTGAAAGCCTGTAGACTCAAGTTGCATTTGATAATTTTGCAAAAAGCTCGCAAGGTCATCGTAATAGAGAGTCGTAGGTCCGACTCGAGCCCCTTCCTCTGATCTTCCGAGAATTCTAAACTTTCGCTCACTTTTAACAGAAGTGGGTTCAGTCCATTCGCCAAGATCACCAACTGGATAGCGGATGATGGGCATGAGCTTTCGGGTCAAATTGGTCAGTACGATTTTGCCACGACGAGCAGTTTCATAAATGGGCTTTAGTGTATCCGCATCAATAATTTCTACAATTGAATATTTTGAAAATGCACGATGCTCCTCTGGGCCACAACTCAAGTCGGCAAAACCTATATGACCGGCATCAACGCTTGCGTAACCAATCGAGCGAATGTCGACACCTTTAAAAAGTGAAGTCAGATGGCGTCGTTGATCGGGATAGAAGCTTTCACCGCCGAAGAGAACTTTTTTAGGTGATGGTGCTTTTAGCTTTACGACCGATTCAGCAATTTTCATCAGAGTCGTGGGTGGTCCAGCCCAAACGTCTATCTTAAATTCAGTCAGTGTTTTAATTATATTTTCGATATCGGCGGCGCCCCCTAGTGGGAGTTGAATGACCTTAACCCGAGATGACTCTATGGCCCTCATGATGAAGATAAACGAGGCGTATAGGTCGCCTGCGTAGAAGAAATTCGCCACCCGTTCGCCATCGCGAATGGCGGCGTGACCCATGCCTTCACCAAAAATGCCTACCAAAGATTGCCATTCTTCTCTGGTGAAGTAAGAAAATTTAGCATTTCCGGAGGTGCCGCCGCTCTTAAAAACGATGCCGTCCTCTTGATGGCCGGTGAGCACTTGATTATCTGCGGGGCTGTTTTTAGGCCAAAATATGCTACTGTCGACAAGCGGTAGATCCTCTATATTTGGTGTATCAGAAAGATCTTTGTAGAGATCTCTATAAAATGCAGAGTGCTTCTTTGCAAATTGATAGACTTCTAAAAACGAATAGGGCTTCATTTCATTTTCCTCGTTGATCTATGATTCTAAATAATTTTCCACTGCCGGGCGACCTCAAAAACTGAGTTTTTTCAAGGGCCGCAATTTTGAGTTCAAGAGAGCTCTCATCTGTAACCAGTTCCTTCAGATCGGGGTATTTAGAGAGCAAGCAATGTTTAATTTTATCGACGTTTAGCTCTGGATCGAGAGAGATTGCCAATTGATCAATAACCAAATGGATTTGATCTAGTTTATCTGGTTTACGTAAAATAATTTGAAATTCATGAGAGTATGAAAACTCATTTGAGAGAATCTGGGCAAATTTATTGTAGTTCAGAAAGGCACCCGCGGCTCGAAAGATATCGCCATGTCGCCCAAGGAGCTCAAAGCGCGGCGCCTGTCTGCCGCACTCACAGGGCTCATCAACCCAAGCGCCTAAATCACCAAGGTCGTAGCGCAGTAAGTTCAGACCCTGTCTGCCATAGCTTGTGAATACCATTCTTCCCACTTGTCCCGGGCTGACAGACTGATCATTTTCAAGATCCAGAATTTCGAGATGATGAAGATTCTGATGTAGGTGGTGAACTCCTGTTCGGCAAGCAGTACATTGATAGCCTAGAGGTCCCATGTCGACACTGCCATAGGTGGCAGAAATAATCGAGTCTATCGCAAAATCAACTTTGAGGCGCTCAATTTGTTTTCTATTAAAAGCTTCGCCTCCATAAAAAATCTTTTCTATACACTGGTGCTTTTTGAAGAGGTTAGACTGTGCATCAAAGAGCATGGTGAGATACGAAGGCATCCCGAGTAGGACATTGACGTTGTTTTTTACTATGGTGTTTGCCACGAACTCAAAGTCCATATGTGCGGTCATCGGAAACTGAATTGCTTTCAAATCCTCGAGAACAGAAAAAATACTTAGGAAACTGCCGTATAGGCCGCCGCTAAAGAATAGATTCATACATTTATCTTTTGCCGGATTAAGCCCAGCGGCCAATAAGCCGTCGGCAGCAAACTTCATTTGCCGGTGGTAATCTAGATAAGTAAATACTGAAATTTTTGGTTCTCCAGAGCTGCCACCACTCTTGAAATATAATTCGGCCGCGTCCGGAGGCGGGCTCATTTTTTGGAAATCGTCTTTGCTCATTAATTTTTTTGGCAAATCAATAAGTTCAATCCTATTTAAATGTAAGTCATCGAGAGTCGCATAGTTTTCAAGGCCGCAGTTTTGCTCTATGCTCACTTTTTTCATATAGCGAGTTAGTGCTAGTACGCCGTCATGAGGCTCCCCGGCATAACTTTCAAGCATCTTTCCCAATGGCCTCACCCGCGTGACGCCGGCTTTGAAAAATTCTTGCATAAGCTCGTAAAGTTCGCCTCTTTCGCAGCCTAAGCCTACAGTTTGGAGATACTGACTCAGCGGCCGGAGCGTCGCCAATATGTTTTCACGCTTTATGGGTTTGAGCCAAATGCTTCGATAAAGCGGCGAAGCTCTCAGCCCGGGACGACTATCAATGAGAATCCGCCATTTTTTATTAGCATCTTCGATCACCGCAGTAAAATTTGTTGCAAGGGCCTTTTCGGTTTCAAGGACTAATACGCAGCGAGAGATTTCGGCCGACTCAACGCCAGAAGGCAAGTTCAAATTCTCGAGTTTGGATCTTCTTTCAAAGGCTTGCCTAAGTTCATTGGCAAATTTTTCGAGTTGTTCAAAGCTGGCATCTTCTAAAAATAGGCACTGCGGACTGGAGCAAGCTTGTTGATCGAAAAGAAAAACATCATTGGTGATTTGCTCAAAGATGTTCGCGTCGGTTTGTTTTTTCTGCGTGAGGTATGAAAACGAAATCCGATGACCCCACTCGATGAGACGGGCTCGCGAGGGGATCATTTTACGAATTTCAGACAAGGACTCTTCGCCTCCCCAGGCGACAACTCCATCCGCCTCATTTAATACTTGGCAAAGTAGCTCCTTTTCACTCGATGAGACTTTCGCAACGATTAAGAGATTTTGCCAAGTCCTTGCTACCGGATCCTTAAAAAACTCTTCAAAGAATCGTATGCTAAAGTCACTACTAGTTTTACTGAGTTTAATAAAATTGATATTGCCAGTGAGAAGTCCCTCAAAAGCGCTCAAGACGGCCAGCGAGGGCGAGTTTGCAGCCAGAAACTGAACCAAAAACCCGAGCGGAAACCAGGACTCGAATATCGGTTCGCCACGAGATACTTTTTGCGAGCGAAATGGATTATCAGATCCAAATTCAGCATTTACTTTCGCGCGCAAGGAGCGCTCTTCGATAAAGCTCATAATTTCTATGAGTGCAATGCTTGCGTCGATGGAATTGCTTTCGCCTGAGTCGATAAGTACTTGCATAAGCTTGGTACGGAGTTTCTCGTCAGCAGCTAATTTTTTTGAAAAACGATCACCGGCACGATAAAACTCATCCAGATTGAATGATGAAGAATGACCTTTCAATATATACGAGTTGAGTGAAAGCACTCGTATTTTTAACTCTGTGTCTGATATGCTTTCGCCTTGCCAGAAGTGATTGCTCATGCAAAACCTTTCAACAGTTCTGAGGCCGCAATCGCACAGCTCTTATTTTTTGAAATGCCGGCACGACCAAGTATACTAAACCAGTCTGTATTCACGCCACAGCCGCACGCCTTGGCGGGCTGAAGAATTGCGAGATCGCCCATCATTACAGAATGAGCCGGGATTGAGGTTATGTACGGGGACAGAAAATGCAGAAAGCCTTCTTTGCCGTAACCAAGTGATTTCAAATTCGTCAAATCTCGAATAATGACTTTCGCGTAGATTGGCACATGAAAATTATGATTTTTACATTCTACATAGGGAATCGAATGTTCAACGCTTCCGAAACCATCTCTAAGCCGGTGATCTGGGATTCCGAGTTGCGCTTCGACGAGACGATAGAAGTCTCTTTTGATGATTTCTTTCTCGGCATGGCCCTTCCAGCCGCCGCCCAAAAACACCAGAGACTCGGGATGAAGCTTGAGCGGTTTATGACCCAGGTCGATCATTCGCTGAATGGTAAAATAGAAAAATGCCGGAAAGCCAAAGATACGAACTGGCAAGCCTTCTTCGGCAAAAGTTTCGAGAGCCTGAATGCAGCCGTACAAATCAAAGTCATGGCTCGATTTGCCGTTTATTTGGCCATTCGACTTCAATGCATATGAAATGTTCTTCGCGGGTGAGTACTTTGTCAAAAAGTGATCAGTATATGAAGTTCCCAGTTTTAAATTGGTCTGCGGTTCATACGAGTATAGTAAATAGTTCGAAGGGCTTGCTTGGTTCCAAAAATAGTCTTTAAAAATAAAATCTACCATAAGCTGTGCACAACCTAAGCTCCACTGGTCAAAAAAGACTTGCGATTTTTGACCAGTTGTTCCAGACGAAGTAACATGTAATATTATGTCTTTTTCTGGAATGGATTTAATCTCATGCAGTTTGAAGAAGTCGGCAGGAATGATTGGGATTTCGTCTAGATCACCCAGCCATTTATTTGCGTCGAAATTAAGATTTTTAAGAAGTCTTGCGTAGAACGGCGACTTTTCTTGATGCCAATTGATAATTTCTCTCATAGCTGAAACAAATAATTCGTTATAATTGGTTGGCGGTGAATAGGGGTGATCGTAGGTGCACAACACCTGCGTATTTCGAAGTTTTACTGGATCAGGAGTTTGCAAGTTAGTCTTCTTCATCAAAGACCCCCAGAACTTCTAAATGCATGGTCTTCCAAAGTTTTACATATTGGTCAATATAGGGTCGAAAGGATTTCTCGAGCTGCATTCCACGAAAGTTAAGAGGCTCCATGCTTCGAGACATCAGTACCATATCGATCATTCTATTCTTATCTTGTACCATCGCCGGATAAATTGCCGATGGCAAAAAATTAACATCAAGTAGGGCTTCGAGCCCGAGGATATTGTCGACATTGGTAAGTATTTCGACATAGGAGACGCCATAATCTGAAAGTTGCTGCATGAGTGGCCGTAGACGACCAGCCAAACTCAATAGCGGTCGAGTATTGGCTACCCATGCGCAATAGCCATCAGCCTCGCTTAAATATCCGTAGATGTCGACTTCGCCATTTTTCGAACTCATTAGAAAATTTGGCATATGAAATGGGTAAAAGCGATCAAAGGGATCGCTGAAGGCCTCAAAGAATTTTCTTTGCACAAATTTTGCCGCATGAATAAATTCAAACTCAAGTTTCTCTCCAGTAGCTTGGGGCTTTACCATTTTTAAAAGTTTGGGAGCGGGATGCTGACTTTTGATGAGTTTGCCGAGTGTCTTAAGAATAGGACCGAGTGCCTCGGGCACTTCATTAATAGCCACTCTTTGCTCTAATATATTGGGGCGAAACTTTGCCATAAGGGTGAGGGTTTCGTAGATCGCAAGTCGATGAGCGTTTGGAAATATACCGAGCGGGATGTAGCCATCTCGCAAAACGGCAAGCTGTGGTGCTAAGTTCAGAGTTCGTGTCGTGGTATAGATTGAATTGACCCCACCTTTAGTAGCCAAGAGAAACGTGGATCCATAATTTAGCAGTGCAAAGCCGATGCCTCGTTTCTGATGATCGGGACTGACGACTAGGCCCTCTGTACGGGCAATTTTATAAAAACTATCAACTTCATAAACACAGGACCCGCAAATTTGATTTGTTTTGTCATCAATGGCGAGAATCCAGAGATCATTCGGATCAGAAATAATTCTTGTCATTTCATTTCGATCTGTGCCCAGAGCAAGTGGGTAAGTCGATCCATATATTTGAAAATAGAGGGTTAAAAGTTCTTGGATGTCATTCAAAGCCGCTCTTCGAAGGTGATATCCTTTTCCAGAATCTATTTTATTGTCTGACTCCATTAAAATAACTCCTTACCGTAACGACGAAATGGGATCAAACTGAGTACACAAACGAACATTAGAATGGTGGCACCTAATTTACCGATTTGATAAATCGTTAATTTGGATTGTAGTAAGCCGGCAATGATTAAAGAAAGTGGCACAGCGGCCGAGCTGATCAAGTTAACTAGGCTCATGATTCTTGGTACGAGCTCTGGACGTGGTTGGCTTTGAAAAATATTGAGAATCAAAATATTACTAAGGCCAACAAAAAGACCGAGCATTGCAAGTAAAATTGCTGCTGACAAGAGATTCGGCGAGAATTGAAAGGCCAGAAATGAAAGGGCCACTCCTGTTAAGAAAAGCCAAGTGTAAAAAAGCATTTTAGTATTAAGCGTAAGAAAGCTTAAGATTATGCCGCCGATTGAAATGCCAATTCCTAGACCCACTTCCATTGCTGCGAGAGAATTGAATGATCCTAAAAATTGATGGCGCGCCATTGAAGGCATTAAAATTTGAATCGGGCTGGTGAGCAGATTCATCGCCAAGAAGACCAAAAGCATCGAAACAATCAATGGTGAAATTCCGAGCCCTTGATCTTGAAGAGTTACATTTGTGCTTTCAGTTGTGGTGTTCTTGTGGGTCGTTTTGAGTAACAGGCTTTTCGACTTTAAGAGCCATCCGCAAAATCCAGAAAGCAAATAAAAAATTGCTGCCAATACGAAAAGTCCGCGAAGACCGAGGCCTTGAAAACAAAATATGCCTGCGATTGGCCCGAGGACGGTAGTCAGCGAACTAATGGCAGACAAACGAGCGGTGAGTTTTTGTATGTCATTTCCTGTTGCAATCTCAATAGGTAGGCTAAAAATTGCAGGATTGAAAAAGGCTGCCATTGAGTTGCTTGCAAAAATTAATGCCATGACTTGAAATAATTCAGACTTATGCTCAATTCCAGAGATGAAAAGACTTGCGACAAAGTAAACAATTGCACGAATCCAATCGGTAGCAATTACAACCTTGAGGGCGCCAATTGCTTGTATCAATTTGGCATTGAGAGAAAAAAATAAAAGATGAGGTGCGCCGCCAACCACTAAATACCAAGTGACCCAGGCGTCGCCAAAGTTTTTTGAAATAATCCAGATAAGCCCAATGCTCAACATGCGGTCTGAGAGCTGGGCCAATAATTGTCCAACCAACAGAATCCAATTCGGCGATTTTATATGAGAGTTTCGCATCTTGCATATTTTAACTCACCCTTGCTGGCTGGCAATAAGTAAGCTTAAACATTATTAATGATAGCCCAAGGTCGAGTGAAGTCTAAGCGCTAGATTTCATCAGATTTCTGTTGCAATCACCGCTTCGCTAGTCTGGGCGCTTCGCTCCTGGCGCTTTCGAGACCTGTTCATTGCGACAAGCTGCTTTGGGGTTGCCACTCTATCCAGAGTACGGAACCATATCGGTAAAGCTGATGGCGGCATAAGGAGCGCTGGGATAAAAAATACCCAATCCAAGCTGCGTGAGTAGCAATTCTGGCTTTGGTGCGCCCTCATCTGGTTTAATCTTGCCGGTGAAGAATTTGATCAATTGAATGGTTTTTTTCGACTGAAGATCAAATACTAATGCATCTCTTGAATTATATGGATGAGTATTCATGGTTTCTTCAGAAGCTGAGGTTTCAACTCCCGAACAGCTCCAATGCGGACTTAGAAAGCGCTTTTTTACCAAGAGGGCTTCGGTTTGACATTCGACATTATAGTGATTGGCGCCTTTGTGATTGGTGCCTTCAATATCGCGGCAAGCATTTGCCTTACCGTGTTGATTCGTCAGCTGAGCCTCTGAATTGTCTAAAATTGAGACTAAAATTGAGACTAAAATTGAGTTCCAAATTGAGATACTGGTAGTTCTTGTTGAGTAAATTTGTTGAGTAAATTTGTTGAGTAAATTTGTTGAGTAAATTGACAAGTGTTAGAGACCTAAACTCAAATGAGTATCCAAATCAAATATACAAGTTTTTGGTGTGGAGGTAGTTTTGCAATAGAGAAGGAGTGTGCTAATTTTAAAAACAGGGGGATTTATGGAGAAGTTTTTTTACCAGTATAGACCACATATTTGTTTGGCATTTTCAATGATCGCATTTTATTGCGCGCCCAAATCACAGTTTCAAATGATGTGTACGTTTACCCTATTTGCCTGTTCTTTATATGTCTATTTTTTGCGAAACCGCAGTCGAGTACTTCAATTGCTTCGTTTGCGCCGCTAAAGAAGCCATGAAAAACTCAAAAAAACTGCGGCGTCCTTGATACTTATCTGCTTAGAATGTGCAGGTTCTTTCTTTTTTTTAGTTGGTAAAATGTGGAAAAGCTGAGTTCTGGGGCGGTGAGACAGTTAAACCGATATCAGGAGCGGGACCTAATATCAGCATGCCGGCGAACAACATAGCAAATATCATTTGGATTTAAGTCGATAAATCATTGCGCCTAGCCCAGATATTTCAGCAGATTTCTGTTGCAATCGCCGCTTCGCTAGTCTGGGCGCTTCGCTCCTGGCGCTTTCGAGACCTGTTCATTTCGACAAGCTGCTTTGGGGTTGCCTCACTCAAAGGTCTCTCAAGCGCCAGGCCAGGTGATTTTGCCATGAACCTTGATTGTGTGGTAGCTTAATGCTTGAGTCTGTGTAACTTTGATTTCAGGCTATTCTTATCAGTCCAAAACATTTCAGTTCTTGCATCGAGATTCGCTACTGCCGAATCTGCTTGCGCAAAAAAGTGCCGTAGATTGTTACCGTGCCAGCGTGGTATATAATTTGTATGAAGAAAAAAATCTGCAATTAACCCTATAATAAACATCAATCGATCTTTTATCGGTTGAAGCTTGAATAAATTTCACACAATTGATGAGTTCTATGGCATAATGCATCGCAACGAGCCCTTTAAAACCTTCTAAATTAGTAACTGTGAGAACAAGTTTTGAGACCTATTTTTAGTTTCATTATAAGCCTGGTTACTGTATTTCATGTGAGCTACGCATTAGCTGCCAATATTCCAGTAAAGCCCAGGGGCAAAGCTTTGCCGCCAGAAGAAATAACCACCTATTTCGATGCGCTAAGTGAATCGATTCCGAGTGGTGAATTGCCCAATTCTTTTTGTTTTGCGAAAAATTTGACAACAGACCCTGAGCAACTCGAGGTTTATGGTACAAACGTAGACTCATCGATTCGCTTGGCATCAGTTTCAAAAATCATCACTAGCCTTTGGGCGATTTCAGTTTTGGGGCCTCAATTTCGCTATCGCACTGATTTCAGTTGGAACGCAAAAGCTAAACATCTTCATATTCGCGGTGGACAAGATCCTTTTATGGGGCTTCATACGCTCTTATTTTTGGCCAGTGAATTTGATCGTATCGGAATTCATGATATTGAACTTGTCACATTTGATTCAAACTTTTTGGTTTATGAGCTGGCTGATATAAGGGCCGGATATGAAAGTTCTATTGGGTCTCAGAGTAATCCATCGCCGCAGCTGGCCCAGATTGCACTTCTCAAATATTTTAACTATCGTCAATGGCCAAAAAACTTGGTTCAGGTATACAAACTCTTAAAAGAAAAGGCAGCCGGACTCAGAATAGGCATGCAGCCAATTCCAAGGGTAATGGCTCGCAATGTGATTTTGAGTGACGTTGATGCAGTGAGTGGAGAGCCGGGGGCAATTCAATTTAGTTATCATTCAGCCCCGCTATACAAATATCTGAAGCACATCAATACCTTGTCGATCAACTATCCCTCTAGCATTATTTTTCGCTCACTTGGCGGCGAAGAAGCATTTAAAAGTTTTTTACACCAGGGCTTGGGTTTTGCTCAAGAGTCGATCAAGATGCACACCGGCTCAGGAATTGAATACTATCTTGATGGTGAATCGACTCATCAGCAAAGAATCGATAATCAAAGCAGCTGTCGAACGATCCTGAAAGTTTATGTGGCATTAAGCAATGCACTGGCAAAGTCGGCCCTTAATTTGGCCGATGTATTGCAAGTTGCAGGAGTTGATCACGGCACCTGGATAGGAAGTAAGGAAGTGGCCGGCGCGGTCGTGGCAAAGACTGGTACTTTGATTCAAATTCCAGTCTCAAATTTGACGGGAATGGCAAGCACAGCTGAAGGAGCATTCTATTTTGGAATCTTTTTTCAGATGAAAGATCTGAAAGATCAAAATCACGGTCAACTTCCAAAGACCCGGGCGGCAGCAAGTTCAATGGTTGATGTGATTGTAGCGAAATATGGAAATAAGAACAGTCAGCCACTGGCTAAGCAAGCTGAAATATTTCTGCCATTCGATGCGGCGCTTAAATAAAATAAACATTTCCCTTATTTTATAAGGAGCTGGTTAAGTCAATTTAAGTCGAGACTCACCAAGCACCTGTAGGGCAATTGCAAGGTTTAGGTTTTGCGCCATTAGCTCCCAAAAGTGATTTGCTGACAGCTTTAAGAGAACACATGGGGCAGTGGTGACGACTGAACTTGTTCTAGGCGAATTCCATAGTAGACCAATTTCCCCAAAAATATCTTTAGCATGCATATCACGAATCGGCCCTTTATCAGTGATAACCTGACACTGACCCTGAACAATGATCCATAGTGAATCCGAGAAATCGCCCTGACGGATCACTAGACTTTGCTCCGCAACAGACTTTACTTCGCAATTATTAATTAGCTGCATGAGTGCTTCGCTCGGAATTTCATTGAAGAGTTCGGAGTGAGCGAGGGCTTGAAACCCCCATATTTTCTTCTGAAAAAGACTTAGATTTTGCTCTTGAAGTCGCTCTGAGGTGGCAACTATCTTGGGTCTTTTGATTGCGAGAAGCGCTGTTTTCTTTAGGCAGTAAGCGCTCCCGACCCGCGATCGATCCAGTAAAAATGCCCCCTCGCCAAAGATTGACCCCTCATTGATTTCAATAATTTTTTCAGTTTTGCCGTTGGTCTCTTTTCTAAATATTCCGACCTTACCCGTGATCACGACATAGAGATCAGAGGTTCGATCGCCATGTTTACAAATTCGCTCACCAGAATTCATTTGAAGAATCTTTGAACTTTGCACCATTTGCTTTAGCGCCGCCTCTGGTAGGCCTTCAAAAATTGGGATTGCCCGAATCATTTGCTGCACATCTTTGTGTTTTGTGAGCGAACCTTTCAATCTTGCGGCTAAATGCTTGGCTTGATACCAATGGCGATTAACAAAAAATTGATCGGTTAGATCAACTAAAACTCCAATCGCCGCAAGGTCAAAAATAATTGTGTAAATCAGAAAAACATAATTCTTTGTTATGAGAAATTGAATGCTTAAAAATGCACAATAGACACAAAAACCAAGACCCGTGAGGTTAAATAAAATGTTGATAATCCAATTCAAAAATCTCGCTCGCTGCTCTTCGGTAGTTTCGCTAAGTGCGATTCCAAGGCGGCGTCTAATATTGTTTTGAATTTGAAAATTGAAGTTAGATAGATCGCTATTGTGCAGGGGTGAGATGTTGATGATCCACATCAATGCTATTGAAAGAGTTCCGAAATGAAAAAATATAGGATCCTTTGATCGATGAAAATAAATATAGCTCAAAATTGTGAGCCCCAACATTATAATTAGGTGAGCCAGAAACTGTGAGGCCTCGATTGCGGTGCGCTTGCCAGGTGACAATTTATAGTAAACGCCAAGTAGTGAGAAATGGAGACTCATTGGTTCAGGATTTTTGAAAAGAAATCGACTTGTAACAATAGAGGCCAGCCCTTTTGCAGTTAAAAAAACTTGTGGAAAAAATAAAATAAAGAAAGATGAAACTTCGTTGCCGAAATAAAGTTTAAGAATCATAATGGACAGAATAATTGGAAGTATAAACAGAGTTGAATTAGTATAGCGATTTAAACTCAGCTCGATCAGCGGATTTACAATCAGGCTATCAAAGGCCGGCAGGCCCTCCGAGCTCTCTATTGATTTCTTATATTCGGCCTCGTTGATTAGGTGATGACTCCAATAGATGTTGGAGAGAGTTTCTCTAAGTAAAACAAAGTCAATGCGTCGTCTGGCAGCAATTTCTTGAAAAATAATTTCTTGAATGTTAAGACCACGAATAAAGTAATTTAAATAGATTTCGGCTTCAGGCTTGAATACGCTTACTTTTTCACTCTGACTACTAGAAAGCTCAAGGTGATTTTGAGTTCGAGAAAGCTGGGCATCACCTAACTTTGGCTTTATGCTCTCAAGGGATTTTGTCGGCATGAGTATCTTTCAGGCTGTTTCATAATACCCAGCTTTGGTCTAGTTAGAGATTAAGAATTGAGAGAATTTGCGAACTACGCCCCACATCGGAGTGGTTAAGAAGAGTCTCAGCATCGATCCAGCCATTATTATTTTCTCGCTGCCAATCGAGTCCCCAAGAATTTTGAACTTGAAAAAGTTCACGGCAGTCGCCATTTGATTTGCAAACCTTTTGATAGCCAGTCACCACTAAACAATGACTGCCCCCTCGACAGCTTTGCGTATTTCCCTTCGGGGTTTCATAGGGGCAAACATCCATGCCGACAGCCATTTTCTGGTTTAGGAGCTCTTTGATTTTCAAAATGGTCGCATCTATTTCAATGGGCTCTTTGGTTTTTGCCTCAGGCCAAAGTCTATAATTTGGACTGCGAAATTTAATAAAGTACGCGCAACTGCCAAGTAGAATTTTATGTAAGAAGCGATCAAAATTTTGTTCTTTAAGTGCTTCAGTAATCTTCTGGATGTCAGCGGAAATGCCGAAGTCTTCTTGTAGCTCTTTGTTTAAGCATTCAATACAGCTGTAAGTTGCCTCGAGTTTTGTCTTCTCATATTCTTTTTTAAGTTTTATAAAGACCTCGCGTGAGGCTCTCGCTTTTTCATATTTATCGCCCTTATTAAATCTTGCAACAAATTGGTCAAAGGGAAAGCAAGAGTCCGCAAAGACCATAGCTGAGACACTAGCTTGATCTAATATGTATTTTAGCCCATGCAGCTGCTCAATAGAAAGTGGATTATTATTTTTAAGAACCACGGCGGGGCCTTCCTCAGCAAGTGCCGCCAAAGACAATGCCGATGGAATTTGCGAGGCTGTTAATTTCGCACAATCTAATTTTGGGTTTATCCTGCAGGCAGTTTGAGTCCACAATGTGACGGCGGCATGAGAACAGCATGTAGGTAGGCCATCTTGCGGATGTAAGACGGGGAGGTTGTTTATTTCGATGAGCGAGTCCTTTGCGAGGACATAACCCTTAGCTGGAAAGGCAAAGGCAGGGGTGGCTCGTGAGACAAGTAATGTTGCCTGTGAATGGGCATTCTGAGATGACAAGGAGAGGGTCAGACTTAAAAAAAGGCTAAATATCAGGACTACAATATTTATTCGATTCATGGATATAATTTACAGCAATGATAGTAAAGCTGACCAGAGAAAAAAAATTAGAGGGCGAGCTCGACCAATCAAGAGTCTTGCGAATTCTATTTTGTGCAGTTCTCTTATGCTCAGAAACTCTAAGAGCGATTCCAATTCCACACAATACGTCTGGGTCTGTAGTAGGTCATGATGCCACTAAAACAACCTATTTTTTTTCTTTGGCGGCAAATCGATCTCCTTCGTATTTAGTTCGAGCGCCCGGTGGCGCCTATTTGCTCGCGATTAAAAAGGCCCAAGATTCATATCAGTTTCAGATTAAGAATGGCTTAATTGTCGAAGCCACAATTGAAAAGCGTATACGAAATTATCGGGCCATCGCGAGTTTTGGATTGAAAGGTCAAAAGTACCAACTGCGAAGGTTCACGCTAACCAATCGATTTAGTTTTTCGGCTAATGCAGATTGTCCCACAGATACACTTACTATTTCTGAAGCCAATATTTTAGACCTTGGCGCGGTGGATGAAGCACTGGTCCGGCCCAGCGAGGAGGCAGGAGAGTTCATAGCGCGTTCTTGTAAAAATCTAAATGTCGCTGATGCCGAAAAACTCGTCACGCTTAAAAAATATTTTGATGCAAAAGAAAAATCCAGCACTGAGCTTACGAAATGTTTAAGTGATCTAGCTTTAGTTGAAAAGATTGTAAAAATCGATGCTAAAATTACCAGTAACAATCCGGCCGAAACGCCTACCCGACTGGATTCTTTGAAAGATTCTATAGGGCTTGTCGTAAAATCCATAGAAGGTAGGAGCGAAAAAAATAGAAGTGGCCTGAGCCCCTTAACGATTGAGTGTAAAAAAAATCCGGATGGGTTAAATAAGAATCCAGCTAAATTTGACGTTGCCAGTGGCCGAATCGTTTTTTATTTGAAAAGCGAATCGGATAGCAACGGTAAAGATCAGCTACTCAATTCGACTAGATTGAAACATACATTCTTGCATGAGTTTGTTCATCTGTCAGTATCTCAGCCAAGCAAATGTTCAGCAGTCCTTGAAGATGAAATTGCTGAAGATATTGCAAAAGTTTGCGCGCCTGACAGTGTTGATTTCAACAAGGGCGGCGGCATTCTCATCGACAATCCCTTTGGTCCAGATCCGAGTCTTGCAGATACCAAGCTAGTCGAAGAAAGAGTGGCAATTCAAATTTCAGGAGCAACTAACGAAATCCCTATTCAGCGAGTGGATCCAGCGTCACTTGATTTTATTGGAGAGCTCCCGGCAAATGCGTCAGCGACTCCTGCTGTTGGGAATTCATTTCAAGCTGCAGTGGCTAGTCCAATGTCGAGATTCGCTATGGCGGCCGATCAAATGGCGGCCGCAATGATTCCGCGGGCTGAAGCTCAAGCTAAATTGCCAGAGAGCAAAGGCTTGGCGATTGTTGAAGCAACTGTTATTCCGGAAATAAGCCCAGCTCATGCGAATCGATTTTTGATGCGAACGACAGTGCAAAAACCTCCAATAGGTACATTGGCGCTTAGCCCAGATATTGCGCAACGACTGCCGGCATCTGAACCGCAACGAGAAATGGATTCCACAAGCCGAGGATATCAAGCTAGAGTACCGGCCAGTGAAGTTGCCGCGAGTGGAGTCGCAGCGAGTGGAGAAAGGGCAAGCATGGGTTTGTTGGGCTCAAGTTTTGGACGGCAATTAAAGCAGTCCCAGATCAATCAAAAAGAAAGCGTACTACAAGATTTTCAAGTTGGTGGAATAACCTTTACCAATCGAACTCTCAGCGGAACTGAGTATCAAAAATATTTATCAAAAATGCGAAACAAGGATCAACAGTTTAAAGCTGAGCTCGAAAAAAATGGAATCCTAATCTCAAGAAATGGCAGCGTTATCACTAGGCCAAAGCAAGTCGCTCTTCTCTATATCGATACCGGCCAATCCTTGATCTATGGCAATTACTAATGAATCATTCGCGTTTAAAGAATTTGCCAATCAGTTTAAAGATAAGTGCATTGGCGCTCCTTACAATTATGAGTATTAGTTTATTTGCAAACCTATTTATCAAGACTAGGGCACTTGAGCAGAATACCAAGTTTTATCAAGCTTCAGCCGAGCAATGCCTTGATTCAATAGTGAATGATTTGACGTCTGGGAATGTTGCGGGAGCTTGTGATACCATGAAAAAAGCAAGCGAGCGAAAATTAACCTCGTTTTTCATTATTCATGCAGGCGGCATTCCGGTTTGTTTTGCACCCTTGGACCGCGCAGAGTCTATCAATATAAAATATCATCAATTCAATGAGGTCATTCATAAGGAGAAAGACAGGTATGATTTCAAAAGCCTTAAGGTTGACAAATTCATAGTGACCGCTGGTTGGCTCAATAACTCAGATGCCAATTCTTGGAGTTTCTTTATTTTAAAATTACCTACAATTTTATTTGGCATTTTGATTTCGGTGATTTCGATAGCTCTCATCGTATTTCGAGAGACCCGCCCGCTTAAAAAACTTTTACTGGTTTTTAAGAGGTCGGCGCGTGTTGCAGATCACATAAAAAAGCAAAACACTTCAATTTTGGGTCCCGCCGCAGAAATCCAACAGCTTTGGAGTTCGGCTTATGAAAGTGAAAAGAACTTAGAGCGGTTGAAGAGTGAAGTTCAGTTTGTGGCTGGAGATGTGCAAAATGTCTTGCGAAAAGAATTAGTTTTAAAGAATGAGAAAATCCCATATCGTTTTTTTTCGACTATACTTCGCTTCGACATGAACAATTACACCAAAACATTTGTCGAGGACCCAGATGCGACGCAAGCTCTGATTTTACGTTTGAGCGTTGAGGCAGATGAATTGATTCATCGCTATGGTGGCCTTCACTACGGATTTGGTGGTGACGAATTTATAGTTGTGTTTAGAGACTCTAATATTTTGGATTCAAGAGCTCTAGCCTTTGCTTGTATGCGCGACATCTTTTTAAAAGTAGAAGAAGTATTCCCATTAGCGAATGCTGCTCAGAAGCTAACATTAAAGGCTTCAATTAGTCATAGTGAAAATATTTTGTTTGAACTTCCAAGTGGTCTTTTTTTAAGAGGTTTAAATCTAATATTGAGCCAAAGATATCTCACTACAATTGCCATTAAAGA